>CAZBRE010000009.1:0-55413 GCA_964494065.1 uncultured Alphaproteobacteria bacterium | reverse complement strand
GGATCGAGTTGCGCACGATGATGCCGGCGAGCGCGATGAAGCCGATCATCGAGGTCGCGGTGAAGGGCGCGCCGAAAATCCAATGCCCGAGCATGATGCCGACCAGCGTCAGCGGCACCGGCACCAGGATCAAGAGCGGTATGCGGAAGCTCTTGAACTGGCCCACCACCAGCAAATAGATGGCGAGGATGGCCACGGCGAAGGCCGCGCCCATGTCGCGGAAGGTGACGTAGGTCACCTCCCACTCGCCGTCCCACAGCAAGGTGACCTGGCTTTCGTCGCGCGGCTGGCCGTAGTAGCTGACCGTGGGCTTCAGGCCCTTGGGCCATGTCATCGCCTCGATCGCGTCCTCCACGGCGAGCATGCCGTAGATCGGCGCCTCGAAACGCCCGGCAAGCTCGGCCAGCACCATCTCGGCGAAGCGGCCGTCGCGCCGGAAAACCGGATGCGACGCGCGCTCGCTCTGCATATGGACGACATCGGCAAGCTCGACGACGCCGTTCCGCGCGGGTACCGGCGTCGACATCAGGCGTCCGCCCGGCGTGAGCGTCGTCTTCGGCAGGCGGACCGCGATCTCGACCGGGGTCGCCCCGCCGCCGCGATGCGAGTAGCCGACGCGCACCCCGCCCAAGAGCGCGGCGATCGTATCGTAGACGTCCTTTTCCTCGACGCCGTGGAATTCGAGATTGTCCTGGTCGATCGAGAAGCGGAGGCGCTGGCTGGGCGCGCCATAGGACACATCGACGTCGGTGATGAAATCGACCGACCGGAAGGCCTGCGCGATCAGCCCCGCCGCCTTCCGCCGCGTCTCCGCGTCGGGTCCGTAGACCTCGGCGAGCAGCGTCGACAGCACCGGCGGGCCGGGCGGCACCTCGACCACCTTGACCGCGGTGCCCTTGGGGACGGAGAGGTCCTTCAGGAGCCGCCGCACCTGGAGCGCGATCTCATGGCTCGGCCGGTCGCGGTCGGCCTTGGGCGTGAGGTTGAGCTGAAGCTCGCCCAGCTCGGGGCGTTGCCGCAGATAGTAGTGGCGCACCAGGCCGTTGAAGTTGAAGGGTGCGGGCGTGCCGGCATAGACCTGGATCGAGGTAAGCTCGGGCAGCGCCGCAAGGCGCCGCGCCGCCGCCATCAGCACCCGCTCGGTGTCCTCGAGCGCGCTGCCTTCGGGGAGGTCGATTACGACGGCGAGCTCGGATTTGTTGTCGAACGGCAGCAGCTTGACCGTGACGTCGCGGGTATAGAAGAGCACCAGCGAGGCCAGGGTTGCGACCGCGACGCCGAGAAGGAAGAGCTTGGAGCGACGCCGGCCCGTAAGGAGCGGCGTGGCAACCCGCAGATAGAAGCGGCCCAGGGCGCCCTCGTCCCCGGATTTGTGCGCCGCACCTGTCTTGCCGCGGCCGTGCAGCTTCAAAAGCAGCCACGGCGTCACGATTACCGCGACGAAGAAGGAGAACAGCATCGCCGCCGAGGCGTTGGCGGGGATCGGGCTCATATAAGGGCCCATGAGGCCCGAGACGAACATCATCGGCAGCAGCGCGGCGATGATGGTGAGCGTGGCAATAATCGTCGGGTTGCCGACCTCGGCGACCGCCTCGATTGCCGACTGGAGCGCGTCGGACGCGCCCTTGTGCCAGTGGCGCGCGATGTTCTCGACCACCACGATCGCGTCGTCGACCAGGATGCCGATAGAGAAGATGAGCGCGAAGAGGCTCACGCGGTTGATCGTGTAGCCCATGAGCCAGGCGGCGAAGAGCGTGAGCAGGATCGTGGTCGGGATCACCACCATCACCACGACGCCCTCGCGCCAGCCGAGCGCCAGGACGATCAGGATCACGATCGACACCGTGGCGAGGGCGAGGTGGAAGAGGAGCTCGTTCGCTTTGTCGTTGGCCGTCTCGCCGTAATTGCGCGTGACCGTCACGTCGAGCTCCGCCGGCACGAGGCGTCCGCGCAGCTGTTCGAGGCGGGCGAGGAGCTCGTGTGAGACGGTGACCGCGTTGGCACCCTGGCGCTTGGCGAAGGCGAGCGTGACCGCGGGGCGCATATCGAGCGCGGCGGCCTTCGCTGCGGCATTGGAACGGGTCTTGCCCTCGGTATTGGGCTTGGTCATGTGCCAGACGCGGTGCTCTTCGGGCTTGGCGCCGACCACGATGCGGGCGACGTCCTTGACGTAGACCGGGCGGCCGTCCCGCGTTGTCACCAGCAGCAGGCCGACATCGGGAATGCCGCGCAGGGTCTGGCCGGCCACCACCGAGACCGACTTGCCGGAGCGCCGCATGGCGCCGACGAGGAAGGAGCGGTTGGCCTCGCGGATCTTGCTGACGAGCTGGTTGAGGCTCACCCCGTAGAGCGACAGGCGCTCGCTGTCGGGCTCGATCCGGATCTGGTTGGCGCGGCCGCCGGAGATGAAGGTGAGGCCGACATTCTCGACCTTGACCAGCTCGTTCAGCAGCTTCTCGCCGACCTCGTAGAGGTTGTTGTCGGTCCAACGGTTTCCAGCCTTGGCACTGCCGGCCTTGGCCGCGGCAGCTTTGGGCGCAAGGGTGAGCGTCAGGATGGGCACGTCGTTGATGCCGCGGCCGACGATGAGCGGCTCGGGAATGCCGACGGGAATGCGGTTGAAGTTGGCGCGGATCTTCTCGTGCACGCGCAGGATCGCATCGTCTGAGCTGGTGCCGACGAAGAACCGCGCGGTCACGATCACCCGGTCGTCCTCGGTCTGCGAGTAGACGTGCTCGACCCCGTCGATCGCCTTGACGATCTCTTCCAGCGGCTTGGTCACGAGCTGGACCGCGTCGATCGCCTTGAGGCCGTTGGCGTCGACATGGATGTCGACCAGCGGGACCGAGATCTGTGGCTCTTCCTCGCGCGGCAGCGACCATAAGGCCACCAACCCCATGGCGACCGCCGCCAGCAACAGCAGCGGCGTCAGCGGCGAGCGGATGAAGGCCCGCGTCAGATGGCCGGAAATGCCGAGCTTCATGGCTTGACGATCACGTCCCCGGCCTTGAGCCCGGACAGCGCCTCGACGCCGCCCTCGCTCGGCAGCCCGAGCTGGACGACGATCTCCTCGCCGCTCTTGAGCGTGACGAAGGTGATGCCGGCGCGGCGGTGGACGTAGCCGTTCGGTATGATCAGCGCCTGCCGGCTGCCCGTCACGACGTAGACGCGCACCCGTTCGCCGACGAAGAAATCACCGAGGCCGGCAACCTCGACATCGGCGACCACGCGCCCCTTGTCGAGCTCGGGATAGACCTGCTTGACCCGGCCCTGGCGCTTCTTTTGCGACCCGATGGCCATGCCGCGCGGGCCCACGAGCACCGTATCCCCCTCCTTGATGAAGCGGGCGTGCCGCTCGGGCAGCATCATGCGCAGACGGTAGGCCTCGACGGCGATCGTGGCGATCTTGTCGCCGGGCAGCACCACGCTGCCCTCGGTCACGTGAACCTGGAGCACGCGGCCCGCCGATGGGGCGAGGACGTTGCCGTCCGCCTGTTGCTGCACCAGGACGGCGCGCTCGGCTTCGAGGGCGGCGAGCTCGCTGCGCACGACGTTCATCCGGGTTTCGGCCTCGTCGAGCCGGACCTGCGTGGCCGCACCCGTACCGCGCAGCCGCCGGATGCGGTTGAGCTCGAGCGTGGCAAGCGCTTCCTGCGACTTCGAGGCGCGGATCTTCGCATCGACGGCGGCAATGCGAAGCGGCAGCTTCTCGTCGCGCACCAGGGCGAGCCGGTCGTCCGCCCTGACCGCGCTGCCTTCGTCGATGGTGAGCCCACGGATGATGCCGCCGATGCGGGCGCGGGCGACCGCGACGTCGCTGCTCTCGACCGTGGCGAATACGGCCTTGCGGTCCTGTATCGGCCGATTGACGACCGTATAGGTCTCCTGCGCCGAAGCGGCTTGGGCACCGACGCTCAACGCCCCCACCGCCATCATCGCAAGCATCAGCCGCATCGAAATTGCGATCGCCGCTTTGGCTGGATCACTCACCATGGTCAGGTCCCTGATTGACTGGCACCGCCCGTGAGGAGCCGGCCCGATCCGAAAAACACATACTGCTCGCTGCTCGACGGGAGCAAAGCGCACATCTCCCCGCCGCCGCCTCAACGCGCAGCGGCAACTCCTGCCGGCCGCGACGACCAACCTTAGCTTTGGCCCTAGCCTTGGCCGTTCGTCCCACTCTGTGCCGCCCGCAGCTTCTCACCGAAGGTCAGCAGGAATTGCAGGCTTTGCTGCGATTCCGGCTTCGACAAGAGCTTCAGGGCCGAGAACAGGCCGCCGCTCGCCGGCGCCGCCGCCGTTTCGGCCGCCGCCTCGTCCATCGAGAGCCGCATGTTGTCGGCCAGCGACGCCATCTCCTCGCTGCCCACGGTGTTGAGGATGTGCTCCAGGAAGGCGAACAGCCGCTCCACGATGTTGTCGGTCGCCGCCGAGCGCGCGGCATGGAACAGGGCAACGAAATCGAACAGCGTCTGCAGCGCACCGATGCGGTGCAGCTCCGAGATCTGGTCGATCACGCTGTGGACCGCCGCCCGCGTTTCGTCGTCGTTCAACCGGTCGACAACCTCCAGCGCATTGGCGCTGGTGACCGAGAGGCGCTCGACCATCGAGTCGGTCAGGGCCTCGCGCATCGCCAGCGTGAGACGCTCGATCTCGCTCGGCTGCGGCTCGTTGGGCAGGGCCGGGGGGCTCGTCGTATCCGTCATCGTTTCCGCCCCCCTCTACAAGAGTCCGCGCGCCGACAACCAGTAGAGGCGGTTATAGGCGAGCTTGAACCAGTGGATCATCTGCGAGGGGGGACCCGGATTGGGCGGCGTCGTGTAGTTGAACCAGACATACGTGCCGTTGTTCAAACCGGTCTCCACGAAGCAGAAGACCTTGCCGTCGTATTTCCGGGCCATGCGGCCCTCGGTCAGCAGCGACGCCAGGTTGTCGATGATCGTGTCGGCCTCGAAATGCGCCGTGGAGCCCGCCTTGGAGATCGGGATATTGGTCGTGTCGCCGACCACGAACACGTTCTGCGTCCCTTCGCAGAACAGCGTCTCGCGCTCGGTCGGCACCCAGCCGCCGTCGCCGAGCTTGGAGTCCGTGATCACCTGGGCGCCCGAATGCGGCGGGATGGTCACCAGCATGTCGTAGTCGAGGGTAACCTCTTCCTCCGAGGTGATGGTCTTCTTCTTGGGATCGACCGATTTCGTGTTGAAGAAGGTCTCGTACTTGATGTTGGCCTTGTCGAACTCCGGCTGGGTCCACATGGCGACCGGCTCGAGCGCGTGCAGCCGGCCGATCGGATAGGTGTAGGTGATCTCGACCTTGTCGAGCATGTCCTTGGCTTCGAAATAATCGCGCAGCATGAAGGTGATCTCCAGCGGCGCGACCGGACATTTGTGCGGCGCATTCACGTTGACGACGATCTTGCCGCCTTCGAACTCCTCCAGCGCCTCGCGCATCTTGCGCGCGCCGTCGAGATCGTAGAACCAGTGCGCGCCCTCCTCCATGCCGGGCACGTTGTCTGGCCGGATGCGCGAGCCGGTGGCGATGACGAGATAGTCGTAGCCGAAGCTCTTGCCCGACTCGGTCGCCACCTCCTGCTTTTCCACGTCGATGTTGGTCGCCGGATCGATGTGGAAGGTGACCCGCCGGTCGAGCACCTTGCGCTGCTCGCGGAACAGGTCCTTTTCGCGGATGCGCCCGAACGGAACGTAGAGCAGACCCGGTTGGTACATATGTGTCTCGGTGGCGCCCAGCATCGTGATGCTGACCTCGTTGCCACGGATTTCGTCGCTCAACTGGCGGCAAAGCCCGTTGGCGACGATGGTGCCGGCCAAACCGCCGCCGACGATCAGTACTTTCTTGGTCATGGTCCTTTTCCCTCCTCGAGCCCGTGTTCTGCGCACAGGTTATTGATTGAATACCCGGTTATTTTGCTTTTCGAACGACGATGCTCCAATGCTTGTCGAGCTGATCGATGCTGACAAGCTCGTGCTTCACCTTTTCGACCCAGGCCGGGATGTCGGCCGCCGAGCCCTTGTCGGACGACAACACCTCGATCTCGTCGCCGATATCGACCAGCTTCAAAGTCGCGATCAGCTCCATCAGCGGGCCCGGGCAATAGGCCCCCCGCGCGTCCACGGTCTTTCGTTCACCCATGACTGATTGACCTCGTATGCCGGTTAAAGAACGACGATCTGACCTTCCTCGGCATCGGCGAGGAACTTGGTCAGACCGAGGGGCTCGTCGAACAGGTCCTCGACCAGGTCGTCTTCCGACCATTCGGTGATGTCCAATGCCATCGAGCACGGGTGCATCTTCATGTCGCCCAGCATCTTGCCCTGATGGAACAGCTCGACCGCGTCGGGCGCGTTCTTTTCCTTCATCAGATCGGAGAAGGCCCCGCCCTTGTAGCGCTCGTCGGGCGCGGCATCCTTCCGGAATGCGTAGATGGCGTTCATGCTGACGAACACCTGCACGGGTCGCTCCGACACCGCGGCGACGGAGGCCATCATGCCCGCCATCTGAAGCTTCTCGTGCTCGCCGGAGCACAACACCAGAAACAGGGGGGGACTGCTCATCACGACGCTCCCTTAGACCTTGTCTTTACCCGCAGGCGGGTCCTCGACCCTCGCAAACAATACGGCATGTCGTCACGCCGCCGTTTGTCGCAGATCAAATCGGACCCACTCCTACGATCGGCCCCGTCGCCAAGCGCGATCGTCATTGTCCGCGGCGCCAACACCGCCACCCCGTGTCACCGGATCCGCCCCTTCCCGCACGGGGCGAGGCGTCAGCCCGTCTTCCGGATCAGGAACTCGTAGACGCCGCCCGCTTCGTCGTGCTCGACGAGCTCGTTGCCGGTGCTCCGGCAAAACGCTTCGAAATCGGCCACCGCGCCGGGATCCGTCGCAAGGATATGAAGCGTGCCGCCGTCCGGCACGTCCTTCAGCGCCTTCTTGGCCTTGAGGATCGGCAAGGGGCAGTTCAGACCCTTGGCGTCGAGTTCCTGGTCACCGGTTTGTGTCATCGCTCTGTGTTCGCTTTGGTTGGCGCTTGTGTGTCTGCGCGTATGTTGGATGTTTGACGTCCGGCCCCGATCAAATGAACAGGTTGATGTCCGAATTGATCGCGTTTTCCATGTAGGTCGCGGCGCCGCCGATCTTGATGCCGTCGATCATGTCCTTCTGCTCGTACTCGAACAGGTCCATGGTCATCTGACAGCCGATCATCTCGACCTCCGAGTCGACGGCGGCCTCGCGCAGTTCCTCGATCGACGCCACACCCTTCTTCTTGGTGAGGTTCTTCATCATCACCGAGGTGGCGGCGGTGGCGCCGGGCATCATGGCGGCCAGGTTCGGCATGCCCATATGCATGCCCATCATCGGCATCTTCATCGCCGGGTTGCCGAGCGCCGAGACCTTGAGGTCGAGCTTCTTCAGCAGAAGCGGCAAGCCGTAGAAGGTGAAGAACATCGACACCTTCACATCCATCGCCGCGGCCGTCGTCGCCAATATGAACGGCGGATACGCCCAGTCGAGCGTGCCTTTGGTGACGATGATCGACATGCTCTTGGCGTTTGCTAGATCTTTGCTCATGGGTTGCTGCCTCCTGACGCTGGTGCGGATCACGCGTGTATCGGCACTTGCAGCGTTGCTATTTGACACCATCCTCAAACATATTACAATTCCTTAATATATCAAATGTGGCCAAGTCTAAGAGTCAATAGGTCCCACGCATGTTGCGAGATCCGACGCACCCGATGGTGACACGATGACATCGCCGCAACCGGCTTTCGCGCGCCGGATTTTCGTCGGGAGCGACATCTATCGCCGGCCCGCCTACGGCAAGAACCATCCGCTGGCGATCCCGCGCGTCGAAACGGTGATGGACCTGTGCGAAACGCTCGGCTGGTTCCCGCCGGGCGCCTACCACGAAAGCCCGGTTGCGAGCGCCGAGCAGCTTGCCTGGTTCCACGACCCCGATTACATCGAGGCGCTGCGTGCGGCCGATGCCGCTGGCCGCGCCACACCCGAGGCGCGCGACAATTATGGGCTCGGCACGATCGAGAACCCGATCTTCCCCGGCGTCTTCGCGCGCGCCTCGACCTCGGTGGGCGGCTCGATCGAAGCCGCGCGGCTGGTCGCGGAAGCGCCCGGGGTCGCCTTCCATCCCGCGGGCGGCACGCATCACGCAGCGGCGGGCCGTGCGCGGGGCTTCTGCTTCTTCAACGATCCGGTCTTCGCCGTCCTTGCGCTCAAGCGCGCGGGGATCGGGCGCGTCTTATATGTCGATCTCGACGCCCATCATGGCGACGGCGTCGAAGAGGCCTTCGCCGACGACGATGCCGTGCTGACGGTCTCGATCCATGAGTTCGGGCGCTGGCCTTACAGCGGTGCCGAAGATCTGCCCGGCACGACGCTGCGCAACCTTGCCGTTCCCGGCGGTTTCAACGACAGCGAGCTGGCGTACCTGATGGACGAGGTGGTGCTGCCGCTTGGCCGCGACTTCGCGCCGGAGGCAGTCGTGGTCACCTGCGGCGCCGATGGGCTGAAGGGCGATCCGCTCTCCAAGATGGCGCTCAGCAACGGCGCCCTGTGGCGCGCGGCCGAAGCCGCGGCGGCGCTCGCCGACCGCGCGGTGATCGTCGGTGGCGGCGGCTACAACCCCTGGACGGTGGCGCGCGGCTGGGCCGGTTTGTGGGGTTGGCTCAACCGCTTCGACGTGGCCGCGCCCTTATCGCCCGAAGCGCAAGCGATCCTGCGGCGGCTCGACTGCGATCTGGTCGATGAAGAGGATGTCTCGGAATTCTGGTTCGAGACGATGATCGATCCGCCCAATGAGGGCCCCGTACGGGACGCGGTGCGCGTATATGCGATGCCCGCCGGCCCGCGACGATTGGCCGTTTGAAATCGGGAGAGGACGTTGTCAGACTTGATCATCGAAGCCACAGAATTTGTCGCGATTGAGAGCGCATCATGAGCTGGCTCGAAAAGCTGTCGCATATCGAGGATCTGGAAGACGCCGAGCTCGATCCCGGCCTGATCGCGCGCATGGAAACGGACAGCGCTCAGGTCGCCGCGCGGCCGATCCGCTTCTCCACGCCGACCTTCAAGGAATACGCGACGTCGGAGCTTTCAGGCTGCGGCAAGAATTCGTTCCCGGCCTTCTCGATCACCGGCGCCGGCTGCGCGCTTATGTGCGATCACTGCCAGGCCAAGATCCTCGAGCCGATGATCCCGGCCACCAAGCCCGAAGAGCTCGACCGGAAGGTCCGCGACCTCGTCATGCTGCAGGACTTGCAGGGATTCCTGCTCTCCGGCGGCTCGAACCGCCGCAACGAGATCCGCTACGAGCCCTTCTATCCGGTGATCGAGGGCTTGAAGCGCGACTTCCCCGAGATGCGCATCGCCATTCACACCGCGCTCACCGACGCGGCCGGCGCGCGGCGCATGGCGGATGCGGGGGTCGGCACGGCGATGATGGACGTGATCGGCGCCGAGGAGACGATCCGCGAGGTCTACCATCTCGACCGCCCGGTCGAGGATTTCGAGGCGACGCTGAGCGCCTTGTGCGCGACCGAGATGGAGATCGTCCCGCACATCGTGATCGGCCTGCATTACGGGCGCATCCTCGGCGAGGCGCGCGCGCTTCAGATGGTGGCGGAGGCAGACGTACAGGCGCTGGTCCTGGTGGTGATCATGCCGTTCTACGCGCGCCCGGGCACTTTCGTGACACCGGCGACGGCGGATGTCGGCGAAGTGTTTCTCCAGGCGCGGCGCGCGCTGGCCGACAAGCAGGTGCTGCTCGGCTGCGCCCGCCCGCCGGGAATGCACAAGCGCGTCACCGACGCCTACGCAGTGATGGCGGGGCTCGACGGGATTGCGTTCCCCGCCGACGGTATCAAGGCGGTGGCCGATGCGGTCGGCCGGCCGGCGCGCCAGGAGCATGCCTGCTGCTCGATCCGGCTCGGCGGCGCCGATATCGCCAAGCTGCCTTCGCCCTGCGCGGCCTGAGGTCCATGCGCCCCTATCCCGACATCCTCGTGATCGGCCTCGGCCCCGCGGGGAGCTGTGCGGCGTATGCGGCGGCCGAAGCGGGCGCGACCGTGCTGGCCGTCGACAAGCGCTCGCGCGCCGGCCATCCGGTGCAATGCGCCGAATTCGTGCCGGCGATGCTGGGCCAGGAGGTGCCGGCGCTCGACCCCGTCGCCCGCCAGCGCATCCACGCCATGATCACCAAGGTCGAGGACGACGCCCCCGATCTCAAAGACCGCTTTCCCGGCCACATCATCGACCGCGAGGCCTTCGATGCGGCCTTGGTCGACCGCGCGGTCGCGGCCGGCGCCGACTGCCGCTTCGGCGTCGCGCTCGAGACGATCGCAATAACCGGCGTGGTCACCCTCGCCGGCGGCGTCATGCTCGCGCCGCGCGCCATCATCGGCGCCGACGGACCGCACTCGCCGACGGGCAAGGCGATCGGCCGGCGCAACAGCGACTTCGTCGAGACGCGGCAGATCACCGTGCCGCTGCGCGAGGCCCATGACGCGACCGACATCTTCCTCGCCGCCGAGATCGAGGGCGGGTATGGCTGGCTCTTCCCCAAAGGCGAGGTCGCCAATCTCGGCGTCGGCGTGGTGCCGTCGGCCAAGGCGCGCCTGAAGCCCTTGCTGGACGCTCTTCGGGCCGCATTGATTGAGGAGGGCCGCATCGGCCCGGAAGTCCTCGGCCATACCGGCGGCGCCATCCCCGTCGGCGGCATGCTCGATCCGGTGGGCGCGCTGAACACCGTGCCGGTGCTGCTTGCGGGCGACGCGGCCGGGCTCACCAATCCGGTCACCGGGGCGGGGATCAGCGCCGCGGTTACCTCGGGCGCGATGGCAGGCCAAGCGGCGGCCGACTGGCTCGCCGGTGACGATGACGCGCTCGACGACTACGCCGACGACCTTGCCGATCTCTTCAAGCCCGCGCTCGACCGGGCGCTCAAGCGCCGCCGCGAGATCCTCGACAGCTACGCCGGCGGAGCGGCGCCGAGCCGCGCGGCGCTGCGGCGCGGCTGGATCGCCTATCCCGAATACTGGGCCGCGTAACGGAAACAAAGATGACAACACCGACCATGGAAAGAGACCGGCCATGACCTGCCTCAAACCCGAAAGCGCCGCACCGCGCGCCTCCAGCCCGGCCGAGCTCGATGTCAACACGGCCGAGGTGATGCAGCCGCGCGCGCCGGGGGTCACGCCCAAGGACTTGCGCAACGGCGCCCGGGTCAAGGCCAACAACCGCGCCCCCGAAGGCGTCTATCTGCCGAACCGCAACATCCTGGCGCCGCATATGCGCTCGCCGGACTATGTGCAGCTTTCGACCGCGGCGGCGATCACACTGGGGATCATGCCGGGCAAGATGCACCGCTGCGCCTGCACGCGCTGCCTCAACCTGCTGCTCACCTATCCCGAGGGCTGCCGGGCCAACTGCGCCTATTGCGGCCTGGCGCGCCACCGCGAGAAGGACCGCGACTACGCCGACCGCAACTTCATCCGCGTCGACTGGCCGGCCGTGCCGATGGAGCGCATCGTCGAGATCGTCTCCGCCGACGGCGAGGCGACGCCCTTCCACCGCATGTGCATCTCGATGATCACCCATCCGCGTTCGGACGACGACACGGTCTCGGTGCTGAAGACCTGGACGGCGAAGATCGATCCCGACGCGCTGCCGGTCTCGATCCTCTCCAACCCAACGACGATGACGCGCGCGGACGTGCAGACCTTGCGCGAGCTCGGCGCCGACATCTTCACCGTGGCGCTCGATGCGGCGACGCCGGAGATCTTCGACCGCACCCGCGGCAAGGGCGTCGACTCGCCCCACCGCTGGGAGAAGTACTGGGAGATCATGATGCATGCGCGCGACATCTTCGGGCCGCAAAAGTTCGGCGCGCATATCATCGTCGGCATGGGCGAAACCGAGCACGACATCCTGACGCTGGTGCAGCGCCTGGTCGATCTCGGCGGCCACAGCCACATGTTCTGCTTCTACCCGGAGCAGGGCTCGCTGATGGACCATCTGCCGGCGACGCCGCGCGACCAATGGCGCCGCGTCCAGCTCGCGCGCTACCTCATCGACTATTGCGATGCGCGGGTCGAGCATATGTGCTTCGACGAGCTCGGTCGCGTCAGCGATTTCGGCCTGCCGCAGGCCGAGCTCGACGCGATCATCGACAGCGGCATCGCCTTCCGTACCTCCGGCTGCCCGGGCAAGTTCCAGGACGACATCTCCGCCTGCGACCGCCCGTACGGCGATTCGCCGCCGAGCAACATCGCGAGCTACCCCTTCCAGCCCAACCGCACGGATCTGCGCAAGATCCGTCGCCAATTGGGTGCCGCCAAGACTTCGAGTTGAGCCATGACCAAACCGTTCCGAGTGATCGATACCGGGCTGCGCGAGGCCCGCGAGAACATCGCCTTCGACGAGGCGCTGATCGAGGCGCATAAGGAGGGCGCGATCCCCGACACGATCCGCTTCCTGCAGTTTCACCCCAGCGCCCTCGTCGGCCGCCACCAGGCGATTGGCCGCGAGATCAACGTCGCGCATTGCGAGGCGAACGGCATCGCCATCGGCCGGCGCATCACCGGCGGCGGCACGCTCTATCTCGACGAGGGCCAGATCGGTTGGGAGCTCGTGTTCGGCCGCAATTCGCTCGGCACCGGCGATTTGGGTGCGCTTACGCAGAAGATCTGCGAAGCCGCCGCGGCGGGGCTCAGCACGCTCGGCATCGGGGCCCGCTTCCGCCCGAGGAGCGACATCGAGGTCGACGGCCAGAAGCTCTGCGGCACCGGCGGCTTTTTCGACGGCGATACGCTGTTCTTCCAGGGCACGCTCTTGATCGACTTCGACCCGGCGAAGATGGTCGCGGCGCTCAAGCTGCCCGCGCCGCCGCCCCAATCTGCAGATAATCCTGAAGGCGAGGCGCCGCCCAAGCCGCGCATGACGACGCTGCGCGCGCTGCTCGGCGACAAGACCCCCGACCTGCCCGCAATCCAGGATGCGATCCTGAAAGGTCTCGCCGAGGGCCTCGACATCGCGCCCGAGCGCGGCGAGATCACCGCCGACGAGGAGTTCCGCACGATCCGGCTCTACGGCGACGAGATCGGCACCGACGAGTTCGTCTATGAGATCGACGCGCCGGAAGCCGGCGACGGCGTCCACGCCGCCACCGAGGCGACGCCGGGCGGCACCGTCTCGGCGTATCTCCGCCTCGAAGGCCCGCAGGAGAGCCGGGTCCGCGAGGTGCTGATCAGCGGCGACTTCTTCGTCACGCCGCCGCGGGTGATCTACGACCTCGAAGCGTCCTTGCGCGGGGTGAACGTGTCCGAACTGGGATCGGCAATCGACAGCTACTTCTCGGGCGCGGATGTCGGCATTCTCACCGTGCCGCCGGCGAGTTTCCGCAGCGTCATCGAGAAGGCCGCGGCCACGCCCTAGCGGCGATCCGGGCGTTCCCCTCCCCAAGGCTGACAGCACATGTCCACGCCGCCGCTCCGGCCGCTCATCGTCATCCAGCACACCGAGAGCGAGTTCCTCGGGCTGATGGAGGATCATTTCGAGGGCCGACGCATTCGCTTCAATTACGTGCGTCCCTTCACCGGAGAGGTCAGCATCCCCAATTCGGTCGGCCAGAGCGGGGGGTTGATCCTGCTCGGCGGCGGGCCATGGGGGAGCGCCGGTAACCGCGATCTGCCGACGCTCGAGGACGAAGAGGTGCTGGTCGGCCGCTATCTGCGCCAGGGCCTGCCGGTGATCGGCATCGGTCTCGGCGCGCAGATCCTGTGCCGCGCCGTCGGCGGGTCATCGGAGCCGGCGGATCTCGATTTCGCGGTCGGCGAGGCGCGGCGGGTCAAGGATGGCGCGCTCAACGGCTTTCTGCCCGAGCGCTATCCGTTGGCCATCTATATGCGCGACGTGCCCGTTCTGCCGCGCGAAGCCGAGACGCTTGCGGTCGATTGGGAGGGCCGGCCGGCGCTCTTCCAATACGGCGAGAACTGCTTCGGCTTCACCGGCCATCCCGGCGCCAAGCTCGCCATGATCGAGGACCTGATCATGGAGTTCGACGAGGCGCCGGCGGACCCCGCACCCGGCCTCGCCGCCCTGCGCGACGCCCAGGAGGGGATCGCCGACAGCCTGGTCCTGATCATGACCGGCCTGATCCAGATGACGGGTCTGATGGCCACGTCCGAGGCCCTGTCCGGGCGCGCGTGAGCGTGCGGCCCCTGGTGCGATTCGCCGCAGCGTTGAATCCTTGCTTTATACTTCACATATTTCTAATATATAGAATGTGACGCTAGGATCGGTCGCATTTCCGGTCCTGCCGCGACACGAAAGAACAAGACTTTTTCGAGGAAACCCGGGACCCCATGGCTGACAAGCTCGTCATCATCATGGCCAACACCGACCCGCGGAACGGGGAGGAGTTGGGCGCGCCGATCTTCCAGGCCTCCGTCGCCGCGGCCATGGACTACGAGGTCGAGGTGATCTGCACGGCGACCGCCGGCCGCCTGATGAAGAAGGGCGAGGCAGAGAAGCTGGTGGTCAAGGAAGGCTCGCCCAAGACGGTCTACGACTTCATCAAGGACGCCCACGAGGCGGGGGTGAAGTTCTTCAGCTGCTCGCCCAATCTCGACCTTTTCGACATGACGCCGGAAGATCTGATCCCCGAATGCGAGGGCATGGTCGGCGGCGCCTATCTGATCGAGCAGGTGATGGAAGACGACGACACCCGGGTCCTGACCTACTGAGCCGGCAAACTGGGAACCGCTTTCTGGCGGATACGCGATGAGCGAAGCGCACGGTACCCGCGTACAGGAATACATCGGCGACCCGGTCTCCGAGACGCCGGTGGTCTCGCGCGACGAGCTGGAAGAGATCTTCGACGATATCCAGTCCGATCTCCGCTACGATTTCGAGCTCAACGGCTGCCTGAACTGCGGCATCTGCACCGCCACCTGCCCAGCCGCGCATTACTACGATTTCAGCCCGCGCGAGATCGTCCAGCTGCTCTGGACCGAGAATCTCGAGGGCATCTACGACGCGATGCAGGAAAAGATCTGGGCCTGCGCCCAGTGCTACACCTGTGCCGCGCGCTGCCCCTTCGGCAACTCGCCGGGCGGTCTCGTCATGCTGATGCGCGAGGCCGCGATCAAGCATGGCATGACCTCGGCCAAGGACGTGCTGCGGCCGTTCAGCCGGGTGATGCTGAAGTTGGTCTCCACAGGCAACCAGCTTTCGCCCGACATGATCACCGCCGAGCATTTCCCCGACTGGGGTCCCAACGTCACCAAGATCAAGGCACCGCTCGACACGCTGCGCAAGGCGATCCCGATGCCCACGCTCAACACCACCAAGACGGCGTGGGAGGTGAACCTGAAGACCTCGGTCGAGCTCTACACGATCTGGGAAGAGACCGGCGTGCTCGACCAGCTCGAGACGATCGACGAGAACCTCTTCGACGTGATCACCGACTTCATGGACGAGAAGCGCGACGATTGGGAAGACTTCCTCGAAGACCAGGAAGACCCAGAAGATAGGGACGAGGACGACGACGATTAAGCGCTCGCGCGGGCGACGCGCGAAAGCCAGCTAGGGAGAATGAGATGACTGCCAAGACGAGCGACAACGGAAATTCCGGCGACGGCGGCGAGCGCTTCACCGGCCACGGCGCCGAGTGGAAAGACGCGAAGCTCACCGCGCAGGATGCGGCGACGGCCACGAGCTGGGTCGAGCAACACATCGACAAGCGCTCGATGCTGACCAACAAGGACCGCGTCGAGGATGTCCGCGACGCCATGTGGCAGCTGGAGAAGGACGGCGAGATCGCCGTCCACCGCGTCGCCGACGACCACAAGCCGGTGATCGCCAAGACGCTCTACGGCTGGGACAAGAAGGTGCCGACGACGCGCCTCTGGCACCACAAGTCCTGCGGCCAGTGCGGCAACATCCCCGGCTATCCGACCTCGCTGCTCTGGCTCATGAACAAGATGGGCTACGAGTATCTCGACGAGACCGACCAGACCTCGTGCACCGCCTGGAACTATCACGGCTCGGGCATCGGCAATCTGGAGAGCCTCGCGGCCGTCTTCCTGCGCAACTTCCACCAGGCCTACGTCGCCGGGCGCGCCCAGGGGCTGCCCGATGGCTACTACTACCCGCTGGTTCATTGCGGCACCTCCTTCGGCAACTACAAGGAAGTGCGGCACTACCTGCTGCATTCGGCCAAGCTGCGGGAGAAGGTGAAGGCGATCCTCGGCAAGCTCGGCCGCCTGGTCGACGGCAAGCTGCTGATCCCCGAGGAGGTCGTGCACTATTCGGAATGGCTGCACGTGGTGCGGAACGACATCGCCAACCACCAGGAGATCGACTGCTCCGACATACGCGCGACGGTGCATCCCGCCTGCCACGTCTACAAGATGGTTCCCGAGGACGCGATCTACGACGACGACGTGCTCGACGGCAACCGCGTCGCGGTCTCGACCAGCGTGCTGCAGGCGCTCGGCGCCCAGGTGATCGACTACCGCACCTGGTACGACTGCTGCGGCTTCGGCTTCCGTCACATCATCTCCGAGCGCGAGTTCACGCGCTCCTTCGCGATCGACCGCAAGGTCCGCGTCGCCGTCGAGGAAGCCAACGCCGACGTGATGATCGGCCACGATACGGGCTGCGTCACCACGCTCGACAAGAACCAATGGATCAGCAAGGCGATGGGCGACGAGGTCTCGCTGCCGATCCTCGCCGATGCGCAGTTCGCCGCCCTCGTCTGCGGCGCGCATCCCTTCAAGATCGTCCAGTCGCACTGGCATGCCTCGCCGACCGAGCGGCTGATGGAGAAGCTCGGTATCGACTGGGAAGCCAAGCAGGCCGAGTTCGAGGCGTATCTGAAGGAGGTCGAGGCCGGCCGGCCCGAGCACCTTTACGATCCGCGCCTTGCGATCACTTCCGGGCCCGGCTTCAAACCCATGCCCAAACAGACATGACCGAGCAGACCTGACCAAACAGACATGACCAATCCATCATGACCAAACCCATTCTCATCGTCGGCGGCGGTCCCGCCGGTCTTGCCGCGGCCCAGTCACTGGCCGCGGTCGGGCGCAAGAGCGTGCTGGTGGAAAAGGAGGAGCGGCTCGGCGGCGCGCCGATCCTCTCCGGTTACGCCAAGCTCGTGCCGACGGGGGAATGGGCGAAGGACGCCATCGGCGGCATGGTCACGCAGGTGGAAAAGGCCAAGGACGTCGACGTCCACAAGGGCGTGACCGTCAAGGACTTCGCGGGCGAGCCCGGCGCCTTCACCGCCACGCTCTCCGATGGCAAGACCGTCGAGGCCGAGGCGGTGGTGCTGGCCACCGGCTTCACCCATTTCGATTCGATCAACAAGCCCGAATGGGGCTTCGGCACCTTCCCCGACGTCGTCACCACCACCCAGGTCGAGCAGATGATCTCCTCGGGCCAGGGCGTGCGCTGCCCGTCGGACGACCGCAAGCCCAAGCGCGTGGCGATCCTGCTCTGCGTCGGCTCGCGCGACCGCCAGATCGGCCGCGAGTGGTGCTCCAAGGTCTGCTGCACGGTCTCCTCGAACCTGGCGATGGAGATCCGCGAGGAGCTGCCCGACTGCCACGTCTACATCTACTACATGGATATCCGCACCTTCGGGCTCTACGAGGATCTTTACTACTGGAAGAGCCAGGAGGAATTTAAGGTCAAGTACATCAAGGCGCGCATCGCCGAGGTGACCTCCGACGGCGAAAAGCTGATCGTCAAGGGCGAGGACACGCTGGTCAAACGCCCGATCACCATCCCCTTCGATCTGGTGGTGCACGCGGTCGGCATGGATCCCAACGTCGACAACATGCTGCTCAGCTCGATCTTCGATATCGAGCTCGAGAAGCACGGCTACCTCGCCAAGGGCCACCCTTACGATGCGTTCGGCCAGACCTCGCGTCCCGGCGTGTTCGTGGCGGGCGCCGCCTGCGGGCCGGAGACCATCGAGGATTCGATCGCGCAAGGGAAAGCCGCCGCGATCGCCGCCATCTCTGCGCTGAGCGGCGCGGCCGCCGCGGCGGCGGAATAGGGCCGACCAGGCCGATGGCACAGGCGCTCGCACCTACAACTGCGGACTTCACGCCCGAGGGCTTGCCCGTCCTGCATCTGTCGGGGCCGGCGCTGACCGCCGCCATGGAGGCGCTGGTGAGCGGCAGCGAGGAACAGGGCGGGGTCGAGCGCTACCTGGAGGCGCTCGCGCTCAAGGTCTCGCTGTTTCAGGAGGCGTTTGCCGACGGCGCCGCCTCGGTCGACCGCGACGCCTTCAAGTATCTCTGCGCCTATATGGCGCCGGTGCGGCGACGCGTCGGTCCCTATCTCGAGGGCAGCGCTTTCTTCGATATGCGCGACCGCATCGCGGCCCTGCTCGACGGCGCGGAGGACACCTCGACCGCCGACGCCCGGATCGCCGCCTTCTGCGCGCAGTTCCCCCAGAACAAGAAGCACCGCTGGGTGCGCGACCTCGCCGCCGAGCTCTTGCACTACACCGATCCCGAGCGCTATCCGCTGATGTGCCGCTGGGTCTGGGATAAGCGCGCCAATTCGGGCGTGCTGCGCGAGATCTGGTATGGCGGCGACCAAACCCACGGCACCATCGACGTGCCCGACGGCTACGCCACCTTCCTGATGCTGCGCCAGGAGCTGAGCCAGTTCCTCAGCGACAACGGCGTCTTCCGCAACGTGCCGCTGTTCGTCGATCTCATCTGCGCGCAGGTCTATGCCGGCTACGTCGTCGAGCAGGGCGGCAGCTATCTCCGCGCCGATTTCGCCTCGCCCTACGATCCGATGCAGCACACGCGGCGCCTGCTCGGGCTCGACGGGGTCGACGCCGAGACTGGCCGGACGCGGGTGAAGCCGCATGCCGATCCGGCGGCCGCCCCCGTCACCGAAATCGACTGAGCCAGGGACACTGCCCCGTGCCCATCCACGAAAAATCGCTGATCCGCCCGGAGGACCTGGAGACCCATGACGAGCTCGTCATCGACGGCGTCGACGTCTCCGGCCACTGGAGCACCTTCATCCGCTCGCGCGTCGTCACCGACTACAACGAGGCGATGGAGGAAGAGATCGCGGCGCTGCCGGGCGGCGAGTTCATCCACCGCTGCTGGCAGTGCGGGTCGTGCACCAACTCCTGCACCGTCCACGCGGTCAATCCGGAGTTCAACCCGCGCTACTGGATCTACCTCATCCGCCTCGGCATGGAATCGGAGCTGCTGCGCGACAAGGACATCATCTGGCAGTGCGTATCGTGCAACAAATGCACCTATGCCTGCCCGCGCGATGTCTTCCCCGAGGGCGTGATGAAGGCCACGGCGCACTGGCTCGAGGCCAAGGGCCATACGCCGAAATCGCCGTCGATGCTGTTCGACGAGGTCTTCACCGACCAGGTCATGGCCACCGGGAAGATCGAGGAAGGCCGCACCATCCGCAGCTTCTTCAAGGCGACCGGCCAGCCGCTCAAGCAGGCCTGGCTGGTGGAGATGGTCAAGCGGATGCTGACGCGCCTGCCGATCAAACTGATGATGACCATGGGCCTCGCCACGGTCTTCCGCCCGCGCACCAGCGGCTGGGGCCGCGCCCGCGCGGCGATGGAGGACTATGCCGCCGAGCAGAAGCGCAAGCAGCACGCGGCGCTGGGACTGGACGGCAAGGGCCACGACGGCAAGGACGAGCCGCAAATCCCCGCTGCGGCCGAATAAGAGAGGCGAGACGATGCCCGACGGAGACAAGTACAAGAGGGTCGCCTACTACCCCGGCTGCGCGCTCGAGGGCTCGGGCCATCCCTACAACCGCTCGACCAAGGCGATCGGCAAGGCGCTGGGCCTGACGCTCGACGAGGTCAAGAACTGGAACTGCTGCGGCGCCATGGAGGTCAAGAACATCGACCCCAAGCTGCAGACCTATCTCTCCTCGCGCGTGCTCTCCATCGCGGCCAATGAGATGGGCGCCGACGTGGTGATGGCGCCATGCAACGGCTGCTACCACAACCTCAAGAAGGCCGAATACGACCTCGAGCACGACGACGCCTCGGTGGAGGTGACCGAGCAGCTGTCGACCAAAGCCGGACACGCGACTTACAAGGCGGGCCAGGTCGAGACCATCCACGCGCTCGACTGGATCAAGGATGCGATCGGCGAGGAGGAGCTGGCGGCGCGAGTGAAGAACTCGCTGAAGGGCCTGAAGGTCGCAAATTACTATGGCTGCATGTATACGCGCCCGCGCCACATCTTCCCCGAAAAGGATCAGGGCGAGGGCAGCGAGTCGACCTCCAAGCCGCATTTCATGGACGACCTGCTCGCCGCGGCAGGTGCCGAGAACGTGGAGTTCCCGCTCAAGACCGCGTGCTGCGGCGGCGCCCATACGCTGTCCGACAGCGACATCTCGACCAAGCTCGTCCTCAACATCCTGAAAGCCGCCGAAGCTGCTGGCGCCGACGTCATCGCCACCGAATGCCCGACCTGCCATTCGGGCCTGGAGATGCACCAGATCCGCGCCGAGACCGAGTTCGGAGAGAAGACACAGATCAAGATTGTGTACTTCACCCAGCTGTTGGGCCTCGCCCTCGGCCTCAAGCCGCGCAAGGTGGCGTTGCACGAGAACATTTCCGACAGCTTCGAGCTGATGGCCGAAAAGGGGCTTGTATGAGAGATTTTGCCGAAATCGAAAACGAGATCCGCGCGCTCGGGGAGAGCAGCGATGCGGGCGGCGGCGATGCGCTGCTCGGCGCCGGCGAGGAGATCCTCGAGCGCTGGATCGCGGCCCACGGCGGTGAGCCGACCACCAGCGAACACGAGGGTTTCCGCCTCCTCGCCCTCCAGCGCCAGGGCACGCGGGGCGTTCCCAGCTTCAACGCCTGCCGCGAGACCTGCCGCGAGCTGGTCTATCACCGCAACCTGATCGCACTCGAACCCGACCACCCCAATACGCCAATGCGTTTGAAAATGGCGTCCTTGGTCGCTATGCATTTGCTGCTGTTTGTCAGCGGCAAGCTCGAGGTCGAGGGGCTTGGAGAGTTCTGCTGCGCCTCACGGCCCCTGCGCGCCGCGGGCGGGTAAGCGGGCGCATCCAGGCGAAAAACAAGGGGAATCAAAGCCATGCCGACAGTCCGAGGGTGTCATCTCCCCGACGAGTTGCTTTACGACGTGGAGAACCATATCTGGTACACCGAACTGGGCGACGGCACCGTGCGCCTGGGCATGACCACCATCGCCACCGCGATGGCGGGCCAACTCGTCGCCTTTACCCCGAAGCGCGTCGGCCGGTCGGTCAAGGCCGGCAAGTCCTGCGCCACGATCGAATCGGGGAAATGGGTCGGCCCGGCGAAATCTGCGGCCGCGGGAGAGGTTGTTGCAGTGAATGAGGAACTCGTCGCCAATCCGGCGCTCGCCAACGACGACCCTTACGACAAGGGCTGGATGGTCGTGCTCAAGCCCGAGGAATGGGACAGCGTCAAGGCGACGCTGACGCCGGGCAGCGCGGTGGCGGGACCGTACGAAGCGAAGATGGATGCGGACGGCTTTGAGGGCTGTGAATGACCGATACCTATACATCCGGTCCGGATGCCTCCGGTCCCAGCCCGGCTGAGAACGCCGAGGCCGGCTCGGTGATGATGGCGCTTTCGGATTTGGACATCGACCAGTTCGAGAGCAAGGCGACGCAGGCCGGCACTTTCCTGAAGGCGCTCAGCAACCCCAAGCGGCTCATGATTATGTGCCGCCTGGCGATGGGCGAGCAGTCGGTCGGGGCGCTGGAGCGCCAGGTCGGCCTCGGCCAGTCGTCGCTGTCACAGCACCTGGCGGTGCTGCGCCGAAACGACCTCGTGGCAACGCGCCGCGATTCCCGGACGATCTATTACCGCCTCGCGAGCACCGAGGCCGAGGCCATCATGATGGTGCTCTACGATCTGTTCTGCCGGAACGTAAGCGGTCAGTCCAAATAATCGTCAACAGCGCCCGCCGGCATTGACCCGGTAAGCGGGCGACTGCTGTCGCTGGCGGCGGCCACGACCTGGAACCACAGCGGGCGTCGGTCGGTCGGCCGCGCGGTTCCGTCGGACCTGTGCTCGCGCACGCCAATCCCCAGACGGGCTTTACCATCGATGCCGGCGACAGTGATGTCGTGCGTCGTCAGACGGCCGCCAGCCCGGCATCGAGGCCGGCGGCGATCTTGCCGACGTCGGCCGAGCCGATGATCAGAGGCGGCGACAGGATGATGATGTTGCCCGTGACGCGGATCATAACACCGGCCTCATAGGCGACATCGGCGACCCTCGTCATGGCCTTGGCGTCTAGCGGCGCCTTGGTGTCGCGGTCGGAGACGAGCTCGAGCCCGACCATTAGCCCCTTGCCGCGCACGTCCCCGAGCACCTCGTGCTTCTCCTTGAGGGCGGCAAGCGCGGCCTGCAATTCACCCCCCCTCGCGGCCGCGTTCTCGTTCAGCTTGAGCCGTTTCGTCTCCGCCAGCGCGGCGAGGCCGGCGGCGCAGCCGACCGGATGGCCCGAATAGGTGTAGCCGTGACCGATGGCACCGAAGCTCGTCTCGTCGGACTCGAACGCCTCGGCCACCGTCTCTCCGATCAGCGTGGCGCCGAGCGGCAGGTAGCCGGAGGTGATCGCCTTGGCGATCGCCATCATATCCGGCTTCACCCCCCACAGGCGCGAGCCCGACCATTCCCCGGTGCGGCCGAAGGCGGTCACCACCTCGTCGGCGATCAGCAGGATGCCGTGCCGGTCGCAGATCTCGCGCACCAGGGGCATGAAGTTTTCGGGCGGAACGATCACGCCTCCGGCGCCCAAGATCGGTTCCATGATGAAAGCCGCGATGGTGTCGCCGCCCTGCATCGCGATCTCGTCCTCCAGCGCGTTTGCGCAGAGCTGTGCGAGCCGCTCCGGATCGGTCTCGTCGAAGGGGTTGTGGTAAATGAATGGCGCAGGAATGTGGAACACGCCGGGCAGAAGCGGCTCGTAGTTGCGGCGGAATTTGGCGTTCCCGTTGACCGACGCGCCGCCGAAATGGGTGCCGTGATACCCCTTCTTGAGCGCCAGGAACTTGGTCCGGTCGCCTTCGCCCTTGATCTTCCAGTACTGCCGCGCCAAGCGCAGCGCCGTCTCCACCGAATCCGAGCCGCCCGAGGTGAAGAAGGCGCGCACCATGCCTTCGGGCGCGAACCATTCCGACAGCTCATAGGCGAGTTCGATGGCGGGCCCGGTCGCCGTGCCCCGGAAGCCGGAATAGTAGGGCAGCCGGTCGAGCTGCTCGGCGATCGCCTGCTTTATCGGATCGCAGCTATATCCAAGATTGACGTTCCACAGGCCGCCGACGGCGTCGAGCACGGTCTGGCCGTCGATATCGGTCACCATCACGCCCTCACCCCGCATGATCACCTTCGGCGGGTTCGCGCGCATTTCGGCCGGGTGCGCCATCGGATGCCAGATCGGCTTGGCGTTGTTCTCGGTGAGGAAATTGATGTCGCGCATGGCGGGCTCCGATCGATGGGTTAGGCGGGCAGGGTGAGGCCGAAATGGGTCAGCGCTTCGGCGTAAGACCGGTCCGGACGGCGTACATCGAAATGCACGGCCTTCAGTCCCATGGCGTCGGCGCCGTCGACGTTGCGCCGTTGATCGTCGACGAAGACGCAAGCCGACGGCGGCAGGTCGAGCACCTCCAGCACGGCCTCGTAGGCGCGCGGGTCGGGCTTCAGGATCTTCGTATGGGTGGCGTCGACGACCGTCTCGAACAGCCCGAGCAACGGCAAGCGCGTGCGGAACTCCGCCCCGTAGAAGAGATCGAGCTCATTGGACAGTATGGCGAGGCGGATCCCCGCCGCATGCGCTGCGCGCACGGCGCGGTCGGCTTCCGGCCGGACGATCGCTTCGGGATCGGCGGCGCGCGCCTTCTTGACGAGCGTCTCCATCGCGTCCCAGTCCTCGCCGAGGAGGCGGCCGACCTCGCGCGTGCGGGTCGCCCAATAGTCGCGCTCGGAAATCCGACCGGCCTGCATGGCGCACCACAAGGGATCGGTCTCGGGTGCGAAGGGGCCGCGCCAGGTGAGCGTGCCGGGCGACAGCCCAAGGGCGGCCTCGGTCTGGCCGTGCGTCTCGAAGAGCGTCTTGGTGATGACGCCCCCGAAATCGAGGATCAGAGCGGTTGGCCGCGCGTCTTCCATCAGGCGGCCTCCCCGGGTCGGCCAGGGACGATATGCCCGTCGGCCACCCAGCGATCGAAAATCGCGAGGGCGGTCGAGACGAACGCGTCGTCGTTGATGTGACCGTCGATCTCGTGGAGCTCGGCCGGCGGGCGCACGGCCTGCCGCATCTCGTCGAGGAAGGCCGCGAGCGCTTCGGGATCGTGCAGTGGCTCGCCCTCCTTGTCCCATTCCTGGATGCCGCCCCTGGGCAGGATGAACGCGGCCGGTGCGGTGGCTCGGGCCAGCTTGTCGCCGATGCCGCGCGCGATCGCCCGCCGCTGCTCGGCGTCCGACGTGACCGAAGCGATTAGCCGGTTGTGCGCATGATAAGGGCGGTCACCGAACGCCTTGGGCACGGGCTGCCAGGCGGGTAGGTCCACCATGTCGATGGCGCCAGGGGCAACGATTTGGGGAATACCGGCTCGACCTGCATTCTCGAGCCGGTCCGCGCCGGAGGTCACCACCGATCCGCTCAGGTGGTTGGCGACCTCCTGCAGGCTGAAATCCATCACCGCGGCGAAGCCCTTCTGCCCGGCGATCGCTTCCAGCGCGCGTCCGCCCATGCCCGTCGTGTGGAAGACGACGGCTTCGTAGCCGCGCTCCTCGAGCGCGGGTTTGAGCTGCACCATGTAGGCAAGGCAGCTCTTTCCGAGCGAGGAAATGGCCACCACCGGTCGGTCCCGGCGCGGCCGCTCGGCCGTTTTGGCGGCGCCGACCACGGCGCCCGCCGCCTGAGCGAGCACCGATATGCAGATGGAATTGAGGCCGTAGAGCCCGCCGGCCCACAGCATCATCGTCAGATCGGGCGCGACACGCTCCGGCGGGATCAGGTGCGAATGGGCGACGGTTGACACGACGACCTTCGGCACGCCGATCGGCAGCGCCGACGCGACATCGAGCGCCAGGTCGGTGCCCATCGTCCCGCCGATCGCCAGATAGGCGTCGATGTCGCCGTTCTCCTGGAGCCGCCGCGCCAGGGAGGACGCGCCCTGCGCCATGAGGGTCATGGCGGTGTTCTCGTCGCCGGAGGCGCTCACCGCCTCGATGGTCGTCCCGGCCGCCGCCGCAACGGCGTGCTTGTCGTGGGCCGGCGCATAGGGCGGATCGCCCAGCACGCTGACATCGAGCATCACCGCCTCACCTCCCGCCTCCGCGATGCGGTCGGAGAGAAAGAGAAGCTCGTCGGCCTTGGTGTCGCCGGTGCCGACGACGAGGATCCGTGGACGCTTTGCGCTCATGTTGCCAGCATCGCTTCGCTCGGCCCGCTCACTCGCCCGCCAGCCGCGCGCCGAAGAGACGTGCCGAGACGGTGCTTGCCGCGGTCATGACCGCTGCGCCGTGCCGGGCCACGATCTCCTGGTTGATGCGCAGCAGGGGCGCCGCCACGGCAATCGTCCCGATGGCGAGGCCGTCCGGGCCCAGAATGGGCGCGGCGACGCTGAAGACACCTTCCTCGAAGCCCTGGTCCCCGACGGAATAGCCGCGCCGTGCGGCCACGCGCACGGCGTCCTCGATCTCCCGCGGATCGGTGATCGTGTGGGACGTATGGGCGGCCAGTGGGCCGTCGCCGATCAGCCGATCGGCCTCCGCGCCGCAGAACGCCAGATAGACGATGCCCGACGCGGTCGAGTGCAGCGGCAATACCAGCCCCGGATCGACGTATACGCGGTTGGCGTGGGTGGAATCTTCGACATGCACCGTGATCAGCGATCCGGCGCTGAACTCGGAAAGATGCACGGTCTCGCCGGTCTGCCGGGCCAGGTCACGGACAATCGGAATGGCGGTCTGGACCAACGGAAAGCACGCCTCGCGGATGCGCGCGAGCCGCACCGGACCCGCGCCGAGGCGATAGGCGCGCGTATATGGGTCCTGCTCAACGAAGCCATGCTTGGCAAGCGCGACAAGGAGACGGCGCGTCGTTGCCTTGTCGTAGCCGGCGAGCCGGGCCAACTCGCTCAATCCGATCTCGGATCGATCGACCGAGAAGAAATCCAGCAGCTTCAGTGCCTTGTCGACTGTTCCCACGCTCCGCTCCAACTGGGGCCCATGCTGCTGATCGTGCGTGTGCCGCACAATCGGCCGGCCGCCGACCCGGCCGGAAGTGAATTCGTTGACAAATCCCGGCCTTGAACGCAACATATTTTGATCAACTGGTGACAATAATGAACCGATTGCCGATAGACAAGATATCCCCGGGGAGGAAGACAATGCGCATAAAGCTTTGTGGCGTACTTGCGGCGGCATTCGCGGTGATGATCGCCTTTGCGGCGCCCGCGTCCGCTGAATATCCCGAGAAGCCGGTCCAATTCGTCGTTCCCTGGCCGCCGGGCGACCTCGAGGACGTGCTGACCCGCATGATCGCGGACGAATTCCAGAAGACGTACAAGCAGCCGGCTGCAGTGGTGAACAAGCCCGGCGGCGGGGGCGGACCGTTTCCCGGCGCGATCGTGGTGGCCAAGGCGCCAGCCGACGGCTACACGATCGGCTCGTTCGTGATCAGCGTGCCGATCGTCGGTCCCAAGCTCGGCATGAAGGAGCTGAGCCCCAACCCGTTCGAGCCGGTCGGCATCTTTCTCACCTATCCGTTCCTGATCGTCGCCAAGGGCGACGCCCCCTACAAGACGATGCAGGAGCTGGCGAAGTACGCGAAATCGAACAAGGTCGTGCTCGGCCATTTCGGTGCCAAGCTGCCGCCGACCAAGGTGACGCTCGCGCTCGCCAAGAAGCTCGGCTTTTCCTATGCATCGAACGCGGCTTTCGACGAGCTCAACTGCAACACGCTGGCCTCGGGCGACGTCGACGTCATGAACACGACAGCGCAGCAGGTCTTGCCGTGCCTGGGCAAGCTGAAGGTCCTGGCGACGGTGACCGAAGAGCGCGTCCCCGTGACGCCCAATGCACCGACGGTCGGCGAGATCGATAAGTCGCTGGGTCTGGCTTTGTGGAACGGCCTCTTCGTCCGCAAGGGCACGCCGCCCGAGGTGATCGCCAAGATCGCCGCGGTGGCCAAGAAGACCATTGCCAGCAAACGCGCGCAGGACTTCGCGAAGAAGACCGGCGCGCAGATCTACTGGAAGGACGCCAAGGCCGCGAAGGCTCAGATCGCCAAGGACACCAAGACCCTGGCCGTCATCGACAAAAGCCTCGCGAAATGATCCGCCGGCGCGACGGGCGGCCGAGACGCATTGGTCTTTCGGCCGCTCGTCCGCCGTGCTGACAGCCGCCCCATCCGATCATGCCGCCCGAGCGCCCGCCGTCGCCCGGCCCTGACGAGCGTGTCGACCTTACCGAGCTGAGCATCGGCCGGCGCCATCGCGCCGAGATCGTGTTCGGCGTCCTGAGCTTTGCCGCCGCACTTCTGCTGCTGACGCTGATCGGCGCCGAAACGGAATGGCTCGACGGCCGCCCGTTCGTCCGGCAACCGGCCTTCTGGCCGGCCGTGGCGATCGTCGGCATGACGGTCTTCGGTGTGTTCGAGCTCTGGTCGACCGGGCGGGCGCTGCGGCGGGGCGCGGCGGGGGAAATCGGATCCGAAGTCCTCAAGTGGTTCGCCGCGCTCGAGTATCTCGCCTGGTTTCTGGTCTATGTCTGGGTCGTCCCGGTGCTCGGCTATCTGCCGACGACGATCATCTTCTGCGCGGCGCTCACCTACCGGCTCGGTTATCGCAGCCGGCGGGGGCTCGTGGCCGCAGTGCTGACCGGCATCGCGACGGTTGTCATCTTCAAGTCGCTGCTCGGCGTGAAGATCCCCGGCGGCCTGGTCTACGAGTATCTTCCTGGCGCCATTCGCAATGTCATGATCATCCGCTTCTGAGCGCGCCGCGATGACGGAATTCAGTCAAGCCCTCGACATCATCGCCCGCTGGGATGTGGTCTTGGCATTATTGGTCGGATCGATCGGCGGGGTTGCCATCGGTGCGATTCCGGGCGTCGGGGCTGCGATCGCGATTGCCATCCTCTTGCCGGCCACGTTCGCCATGGAGCCGATCGTGGGCTTGACGCTGCTGCTGGGGATTTACGGCTCGGCGATGTTCGGCGGGGCGGTTCCGGCGGTGCTGATCAACACGCCGGGAACGCCGGTCAACGCGCTGACCACCTATGACGGCTATCCGATGACCCAGCGCGGCGAGGCTCCGCGCGCGCTGTCGCTTGCCTACGGCGCCTCCTTTTGCGGCGGGATCTTCTCGATCGCCTGTTTCATCGTGCTTGCCCCCGTCCTCGCCCGCATCGCCCCGCTCTTCGGCTCACGCGAGATCTTCCTCGCCTCGCTCCTCGGCATGGTCCTGGTCGTCGTGGCGCACCGGGGTCGGAGCGCCGCCGCCGGCGCGCTCCTGTGCTTCGGCATGTTCCTGCAGACGGTCGGCCTTCATCCCGGGAGCTACACCAAGCGTTTCACGTTCGATCAGACGTTCCTCGCTTCCGGCGTGAACCTAATCGTGGTCGTGCTCGGCCTCTTCGCGATCTCGCAGGCGTTTGCGCTCCTGATCGGCCGGGACGAGACGAAGCCCCCGCTGAAGCTCGATGGCGGCCTCTTCCGGGGCTTGCGCGAGGTCTTCCGGTTTCCCAAGATCATGCTGCCCGCGGCCGGCTTCGGCACGATCATGGGCATCATTCCGGGCGTCGGCGAATTCACCGCGCAATTCCTCTCCTATACCTGGGCGCAGAAGGTCTCGAAGGACCCCGGCCGGTTCGGCAAGGGCGCGCCCGAGGGCGTCATCGCATCGGAAGCCGCCAACAACGCCGTGCCCGCCGCGGCGATGATCCCGCTGCTTGCCCTCGGCATCCCCGGCGAGGCCCTGACCGCGATGATGCTCTCGGTGTTCTACGTCCACAACGTCGTTCCCGGCCCGAGCCTATTTACCGACAAGCTGGACTTCGTGATCGCGCTCTATCTCTGCCTCCTGATCCTCAATGTTCTGGCGCTCGTCTTCCTGATCGTCGCGACCAAGCCCCTCCTCAAGGTCATCGCCATTCCGGACCGCTTCCTTGGCATGGCGATCCTGACGCTCTCCTTCGTCGGCGTGTACTCGCTGCGCAACTCGGCCACCGACTGCGCGATTGCCTCCGTATTCGGCATGCTCGGCCTGGTGCTGAAGCGCCTCAACCTGCCCATCGTGCCGATCATCCTGGGCATGGTGCTCGGCAAGATCATGGAGACGAAATTCCGCTCGTCCCTGCCGCGCATCGAGAGCCCGCTCGACTTCGTCTCCCGCCCGATCGCGGCGATCATCTTCGCGGTCATCGTCCTGGTGCTGGCGGCGCATGTGTGGTCGCTTGTGCGCGCGCGTGGGCGGAAGGCGCGCGCTCACACGGCGAGCGACGCCGACGCGAAGGCCGAGACGACGTAATCGGACCATCGAACTGAAAGCTGCCCATGCTCGACCAGACGATCATCGACCGCCTCCGCGCCGAAGCCGTCCCGCCGCAATCGCTCTTCATCGCGGGCCGCGACGCGCCGGCCGCCGGCGGGCAAACGCTCGACGTGGTGTCGCCGATCGACGGCAAGGCCTTCACAGCCATTGCCGATGGCGGCGCAGCCGATATCGACCGCGCCGTGACGGCGGCGCGCGCCGCCTTCGAGAAAGGCGTCTGGTCGGGCAGGCCGCCGGCGGAACGCAAGAAGACCCTGCTCGCCCTGGCGGAGCTGATCGAGCGCGATGCGGAAGAGCTCGCCGTCCTCGGCGTCCGCGACAACGGCACCGAGATCTCCATGGCCTACAAGGCCGAGCCGCTCTCCGCCGCGGGCACTTTCCGCTACTACCCCGAGGCCATCGACAAGGTCTACGGCGAGATCGCGCCCACCGCCGCCGACGTGCTCGGATTGATCCACCGCGAGCCGTTGGGCGTCATCGGCGTCATCGTGCCATGGAATTTCCCGATGATGATCGGCGCCTGGAAGCTCGCGCCGGCCCTCGCCGCCGGCAATTCGGTCGTCGTGAAACCCCCCGAGATTGCCTCGCTCACATTGCTTCGGCTGGCCAAGCTGGCCGCCGAAGCGGGCCTGCCGCAAGGCGTGCTCAATGTCGTTACCGGCCGCGGCGAAACGGCGGGCGAGGCCCTCGGCCTTCACATGGACGTAGACGCCATCGCCTTCACCGGCTCGGGTGCCACGGGCCGGCGCCTGCTCGAGTATTCCGCCCGGTCGAACCTGAAGCGCGTGCATCTGGAGCTCGGCGGCAAATCGCCCAACATCGTCTTTGCCGACGTCGCCGATATCCCGCAGGCGGCGAAGGTCTCGGTGAACGGCATCTTCCGCAACTCGGGCCAGGTCTGCGTCGCCGGCTCCCGTCTTCTCGTGCAGTCGTCGATCCACGACCGGTTCATGGATCACTTGGTCGCCGAGACGGAAAAGCTCACGGTCGGCGACCCGCTCGACCTGGCGAGCGACATCGGCGCGGTGTCGAGCGAAGCACAGCTGCAGAAGAACCTGGGCTTCGTCGACCGCACCCAGGCACAGGGCGGGCGGCTCCTCACGGGGGGCGAGCGCATTCTCGGCCAGACCGGCGGCACCTACATGGCCCCCACGATCTTCGACGAGGTGACGCCCGACATGGATCTGGCGCGCGAGGAGGTCTTCGGCCCCGTCCTTGCCGTGATGCGTTTCGAGACCGAGGAGGAAGCCGTCAGTCTCGCCAACGGCACCGACTACGGTCTGGCGGCCGCCGTCTGGACCGCCGATCTTGCGCGGGCCCACCGGATGGTGCGCGCCGTCCGGGCCGGGGTCGTCCACGTCAACACCTATGGCGGCGCGGACATTACCGTGCCGCTCGGCGGCTTCCGGCAGTCGGGCTTCGGCCGCGACAAGTCGCTGCACGCGTTCGACAAGTACACCGACCTCAAGACCGCATGGATCTCGCTCAAATGAGCGGCGGTGAGGTCGCAGGGACCATTGATGGAGCAAACGCATGATCGCGATCGACGTTCACACTCACATGCTCAACGACACCTGGCTCGAGCGCATCCTCGAGCATGGCGGCCGCTACTCGCTCAAAAAGCTCGGCGGCCAGCGTGTCGTCCACTATGACGGGGCGCCCTTCATGACCCTGATGGACGGCATGTTCGACTACGAGCTGCGGATCAAGACCATGAACCGCAACAAGGTCGACATGGCGATCATCTCGCTCACCTGCCCCTCGGTCTATTGGGGCGGCAAGCGCGTCTCCATCTCGACGGCGAAGATGATGAACGACGACATGGCCGCGCAACAGACTGCCTGGCCCGACCGACTGCGCTTCTTCGCGACGCTGCCCTGGCAGTATCCCGATGCCGCGGTGAAGGAGCTTGCCCGCGCACGGTCGCTGGGCGCGGTCGGCGTCTTCGTCGCCGCCAATATCAACGGCGAGTCCCTGACGGCCAAGACGTTCGAGCCGATCTGGCGTGCCATCGACAAGGCCGCCTTGCCGGTCCTCGTGCATCCGACCGCGCCGCCGGGCGCGGCGGAGATGGACGTGCAGCGCTACAACCAGATCGCTTCCGTCGGCTTCATGTTCGATACGACGCTGGCCGTCAGCCGCATGATTCACGACGGGTTTCTCGACCGGTTCAAGAAACTCAAGATCATCGCCTGCCATGCCGGCGGCTATCTGCCCTACGTCGTCGGCCGGCTCGACTGGTGCCACAAGAACATGCCGCCGGCGCGGGCGAAGATCTCGCGCAAGCCCAGCAGCTACCTGAAACGCATCTATTACGACAGCGTCACCTTCACCCAGGAGGCGCTGGAGATGTGCGTCAAGGTGGGCGGGGCGGACCGCGTCATGTACGGCTCCGACTATCCGCACAATATCGGCGACATGCGTGGCTGCCTGGCGCGTGTCGATGCCTTGCCCACCGCGCAGCGCAAGGCCGTCCGCGGCGGCAATGCCCAGCGTATCTTCAATCTTTAGACCGGCCCTTCTATTGATCGGCATCGGCAGGAGGGCATAGTGGAGATCACAACGGGCCGACCGGCGACATATGCGCCGAACGGCATGGTCACGTCACCTCATTCGCTGGCTTCATCGGCCGGCGTCGACGTGCTGCGCGCGGGCGGGTCGGCGGTCGATGCGGCGATCGCCACGAGCGCGGTGCTGGGCGTCATCTACCCACACATGACCGGCGTCGGCGGCGATGCCTTCTGGCTGATCCGCGAGGCGGGGTCGGGCAAGATCCGCTATCTCAACGGCGGCGGACGCGCAGCGGCGAACGCCACGCTCGCGCGGATGGCGGCGCTGGGTCACGACGAAGTGCCGTATTCCGGTATCGTTCCTGCGACGCTGACGACGCCCGGCGCCGTGGCGAGCTGGTCGCTTGCCCACGAGGACTACGGGCGGCTTCCGATGAGCCGGGTCCTGGAGAGCGCCATGGCATATGCCCGCGACGGCTTTCCGGTGACGGCACGGCTGGCGCGGTTCACCGAGATGGTCGCGCCCGAACTGGCGAAGCACCCCGAAAGCGCTGCGCTCTTCCTGCCCAACGGAGCGGCCCCGTCGGTCGGGTCGTCCCTGAAGAACAAAGACCTTGCACGCACGCTCCAGAGTTACGCGCAGGACGGCTGGAGCGGCTTTTACGAGGGCGACGTCGCACGGGAGTTGGCGCGGTTCTCGAGCGAGAACGGCGGCTTCTTCACCCGCGAGGATCTCGCCGAGCAAAGGGCGGCGTGGGGCGAGCCGATCGTTGGCCGCTACCGCGACGTCACCCTCTACAGCACGCCGGCCCCCACCCAGGGCTTCACGCTGTTGGAGATGCTGAACCTGCTCGAGCCGTTGGAGCATTCCAAGCTGCCGTTGCTGAGCGCCGACCGGATTCACCACCTCGTTCAGGCCAAGCAGATCGCCTTTCATGACCGGGACCGGTTCCTGGCCGATCCCGACTTCGCCGACGTCCCGATCGACACGCTGATCTCCAAGGCCTACGCGAAAGAGCGCGCAACCCTGATGGACCCGCAACGGGCCTTGCCGTGGGACAAGGTCCCGTCCTTCGGCAGCCTGTCGGGTGACACGGTGTATATCGCCGCGATCGACGACCAGGGCAACGCGGTGTCCCTGATCCAAAGTCTCTACGCGCTCTACGGTTCGACCGTCGTCGCGGGCGAAACGGGTGTCGTATTGCAGAACCGGGGCGCCTATTTCTCGTTGGACCCGGATCATCCCAATCGGCTGGAGCCGGGGAAGGTCCCGCTTCACACGCTCATGGCCACCGCGGCGATGCGCGGCGACCGGTTCTGGGGCGTTCTCGGATGCATGGGCGCCGACGGCCAACCGCAGATCCTTCTGCAATGCTATCTGGCAATGATCGACTTCGCCATGGACGTCCAGGAAGCAGTGGAAATGCCGCGCTTCCTCTCCGGACGGCTGTCGCTGGGCGAAGACCGCGACACCTTGCATCTGGAAGCGCGCTTCCCGTCCGATACGTTCTCGAAGCTCGAGAAGCGGGGGCACATGGTTGATCGCTGGGGCGATTGGAACGAACGGGCGGGCCATGCACACGGCATCTTCATCGATCCGCGGCATGGCTCGCTCGTCGGCGGGGCGGATCCCAGAAGCGACGGCGCGGCGATCGGCTACTAGCTCTTGGCTGGTCCCGGTTCCTGCTGGCCGACAGGCATTTGAACGCGACCCCGCCGCGCCTCGGATAACGACGGGCGCCGATGCTGCGGCGCCGACGCCGGCTGTCTCCGGCGGCGAAAATCACTTAGCGATGCTGAAATAGCATAACCGCGAGCCCTGCCGCTGACGCCATTGTGAAAGCTCCGACTCTGCGGAGAGCAGCGCAACGCCGTCGCTGTCGACAATCTGTGGGAGCATTCAATTGGCACGAAATGTCCGTATCGCCGGGCGCGCCACACGGGTATCAGCCACAGGCTGGGCCCTGGTATCCGGTCGCAGCATTGGAATGCGCAGCCCGTCGGCGAAGCCTCCGCAGTCAAAAACAATCGGACGCTCACAACGATCCCACCCACGGGTAACGGAGGCTTCAATGGACTTCCGCAAGCTTTTTTCGACCATCGCCGTCGTGCTGGCGGTCGGGGTGCCGGCAGCGGCCGAGACCCCGATCACGCTCAAGTTCTCCGCGATCGAGCCGCCGCAATCGGCGTCCTCGAAAATGTTCAAGCGCTGGATAGAAAAGGTGAACAGCGAGGCCAAAGGCAAGCTGAAGGTCCAGTTTTATCCGGGCGGCGCGCTCGGCCGCAGCCCGCGCGCCCAGCTCGAGCTGGTGATGCGCGGCGTCGCCGACATGGCGTTCGGCTTTCCCTTCCTGACGCCGGGCAAGTTCCCCGACGATCTCGTCACGGCGCTGCCACTCGTCATAAGAAACGCGCATGAAGGCACCTACGCGCATTGGCGCCTTTATGAGCGGAAGATGCTGCGCGGCTGGAACGACATCGTTCCGGTCATGCTCTGCACGCCGGCGCCGGTGGTCATCCTCTCGACCAAGCCGGTGCCGAGCATCGATGCGCTCAAGAACCGCCGCGCGAGCGCCACGACGCCGATGGCGGCCGGCATCATGCGCGCGATGGGCGCCGCGCCGGTGTCCGGGTTCAATTTCTCCAACACGGCCGAGGCGATGTCGCGCGGCGTCATCGATATGGACACGATCGGCTTCGTGCCGGCGCGCATCTTCAAGCAGTTCGATGTCGCCAAACACGCGCTCGAGCTACCGCTCGGCGCGAGCCCCTGCGCCGTCTTCATGAACAAGCAGGTCTATGACAAGCTGCCCAAGGACATGAAGGCCGTAATCGACCGCAACCGCGGTTGGACGCTCGGCAGGATGTGGGCCGAAACGATCGACACGGGTGAAGCGCAGCTGCGCAAGGCCTGGGCCGCCAAATCGGGCAACAAGCTCAATACGATGAGCCCCGCCGAGATAAACCGGGCGGAAAAGATCGTCGCGCCGATCATCAAGAAATGGATGGCGGGCGACCCCAGCCGCCCCGCGCTCGCCAAGGCATTGCGCGAGGAGGTCGCGCGATACCGCGCCATGCACAAGGCTAAATGATCGAACGCTTCGAGCGCGTTTCGAGGGCGGCGACGCGCGCCGTTGCCGCTCTCGCCGTCTTCCTGATCCTGCTCGCGGCCGCGATCACCGTGGTCGACGTTTTCATGCGCTCGATCGTCGGCAGTCCGATCTTCGGCACCAACGATGTCGTGCTGCTGTTGCTGACCGTGGCGGTTGCGGGCTGTTTCCCTTATGCGCTCGCCGTCGGCCAGCACATGGAGGTGACGCTGATCGGCCGAGCCATGGGATCGCGCGGGTTCTGGACGCTGAGCCTCTTCGGCAATCTCGTCACCCTCGTCGTCTTCGCGGGCTTCTGCCTGGAATTCGCCAAGCGCGCGGCAAATCTGGGGGATCAGAACGCCGGCACCCAGCTTCTGAGGATCCCGCTCATGCCGTTCTGGTGGATCGCGGCGGGGCTGCTTGCCCTCGGCGTGATCGCGCAGACCGCCGTGGTCGCTGCAGGCTTCGTCTCGCTGCTCCGGAGGATGCCTGTCCCGCGTGACAGTATCGACGGGTCGACCTGATGGATCCCATCCTGACCGTGCTCCTCGCGCTTGGCGCGGTCTGCCTCCTGGTCTTCCTTCATGTGCCGATCGGCGTGGCGATGACGCTGGTCGGCGTCGTTGGCTTCGGGCTGATGACCAACTTCGACGCCGCCATGTCCCTGCTGGCCGCCGAGCCGGCGTCGCTGCTCCGCAACGTCGATATCGGCGTGGTGCCGCTGTTCCTGCTTATGGGCGGCTTCGCACGGGCGGGCGGGCTGGCGGACGACATCTATGGTTTCGCGGAGGCGCTGATCGGCCATGTGCGGGGCGGGCTCGCCGTCGCCACGATCTTCGGCTGCGGTCTGTTCGGCTCGATCGCCGGCTCATCGATCGCGACCACCGCGACTTTCGGTCCGCTCGCCATGCCGCAGATGACCGCGCGCCGCTACAAGCCGTCCTTCGCCGCCGGGACCATGGCGGTCGGCGGCACGCTGGGAACGATGGTGCCGCCCTCTGTCATCCTGGTGCTCTACGGCCTGATCGCCGAGCAGTTCATCCTCGATCTGTTCATTGCCGCGGTCATACCGGCGATCCTGGCGATCGCGGGCTACGTCATCGTGATCGCGATCGTCAGCCGCCTGGACCCGGAGGCAGGCCCGGCCGCCGACCGCGCATCGAGGCATGACTTGTTCAAGGCGGCGGGCCGGTGCCGGTCGACCTTCCTGCTTTTCCTTTGCGTCTCGGGCGGAATCTACGGAGGCGTATTCACGGTCACCGAGGCGGCATCGGTCGGCGTGCTGGTGACCGTCGCGATCGCGGCGCTGCGCCGCCGCCTCGACCGCAAGACGCTCCTCGCGACCTTGGCGGGAAGCGCCGCGAACACCGCCATGATCTATGTCGCGATCTTCGGCGCCTCGATCCTCTCCTACTTCATCGGCCTCACGCGGGTGTCCGACGAGCTGGTGCAGATGCTCCAGGGCATGAACGTGCCGCCGCTCGCGGTGATCGGCGTGCTCGTGCTGATCTATCTTTTCCTCGGCGCGATCTTCGACGAGACGGCGGCGATGCTCGTCACCCTGCCCTTCGTGCTGCCCGTTGTCACCGGGCTCGGCTTCGATCCGATCTGGTGGGGGGTGGTCAACCTGGTCGTCATCAATCTCGGCATGATCACCCCGCCGATCGGCATGAACGTCTTCGTGCTCAACCGGATTACGACCGGGCTCAGCCTGCCGGAAATCTATCGGGGCGTGATGCCGTTCATCGGCGTCGACCTCATGCGGCTCACCCTGCTGATCCTGGTCCCGCAGCTGTCGCTCTGGCTGGTCGCGGTCCTGAAATCATAGGCGCCGGCCGTCTCGTCGATTAAGATTATGCCGAACCGGCATAGTCAAGGAGACGGTCGCCCATGGCCATCGATCATCGCCAGCTCCGCTACTTCGTCGAGGTCGCGACGCTCGGCAGCATCAACAAGGCCGCGGCCCGAATGCATATCGCGCAGCCGGCGCTCAGCCGCCGCATGCACCAGCTCGAGCATGAGCTCGGGGTCAAATTGCTCAGCCGCGGCCGGCGCGGCGTGACGCTGACCCCGGCCGGGCGGCGCTTGCTCGGCCGCGCGGCAGCCCTCGCCGACGAGCTTCAAAGCCTCAAGGATTTCGTCGACGACGAGAGCACCGCGCATTCCGACCAGGTGCAGATCGGCATGGTTCCGGGGCCCAGCCTCATCCTGCTCAACCGCCTGCTCGCGCAGTTCCACCGGGTCCATCCCTCGATCATGCTGCAGGTGATGGAGGGGACGACGCCGGGATTGCGCGACATGGTCCTCAACCGCGCGCTCGAAGTGGCGTTGGTGACGGAGCCGAGCGCCGACGAACGCCTGGTCATCCGCCCGGTGTGGAACGAGACGATCTATATGGTCGGACCGCCCGGATACGAGCGGAGGCGCAAGCAAATGCTCGGCCTGCCGTTCATCCTGCCGACGCCCAATCCAGCGGTCCAGGCCGCCATCGCCGCCGCGCTCGACCGCTTCGGCGCGCCGTTCCGCTTCGATATCGAGGTCGAGGCAGCGGCGACGGTCAAGCGGCTGATCGAGGCCGGCAACGCCTATTCGATCCTGCCCTACACGACGATCGCGGAAGACACCGCGCGCGGCCGGTTCACCGTGTTCCGGGTGCCCGAGATGCGGGTCCGCCGCGCGCTCGTCTGGCGCGCCGCGCTCGAATGGTCGCCCAGCGTCGAGGCGCTGATGTCCGTGCTAGAGGAGGTGATCGATGAGATGTTTACGGGCGACCGGCTCGAGGGCATTACCAGGATCGACGCATAGCTGATGTCAGCAAGGCCTGACTGCGCGGTACGTCATTCCGCGTTGGAGCCGGGCGCGTCGAAGCCCTCGTCGAACTCGACCACACGCTGCGCCGGCGCCTGATTGAACATCAGACGCAACACGTCGGGCCGGGCGAAATGGCCGGCCGGATCGGCCGACGTCTTGGCCAGGTAGATAAGGTCGAAATCGAGGTCGGCGAACACGATGCCTTCCCGGTCCTCCGGAATATGGTCGGCGAGCGGCCGTCCGTCGGGGCCGAAGACCATCGAGGCGCCGCCGGCCGCCTCGAGCCCGTCGACGCTGAGCATCGCGCGCTTCTCCGGCGTGTCGCACAGCATGTCGAGCGTCGCCTTGTCGTTGACGCTGGTCGCGGCGATGACGAAGCATTGGCCTTCGACGGCATAGATCTGGCTGGCCGCCATGCACATCTCCGGGCCGGCGGCATAGTTCAGGCTGCGCAGCAGCGACAGCGACGGCCAGCCGGCGACATGGATCTGCGGCAGCTGGGCGTACATGGCGTATTTCGAGAGCGGCTGCAGATGCTCCCAACAGCATAATGCGCCGACCCGCCCGGCGCTGGTGTCGACGACGGTGAGATGCGATCCGTCGCCCTCGCCGAACACCATGCGCTCCGCCCGCGAGGGCTTGAGCTTGTGGCGGTGGAGCAGCGGCCGGCCGTCATCGGCGATGATGCTTTGGGCCATGTAGAGGCTGCCGCCGTACCGCTCGACATGACCGAGCACGACATTGATCTTGTTCTTGCGCGCGGCCTCGCAAATCGCCGCCATCTCCGGCCCGTCGCGGTGCATCGCATTCTGGTGGTAGCGCTTCATGAACTGAAGGCCCCAGCCCGGCGCGTCGAGCCAGATCCACCAGGGATAGCCGGGGATCCAGGTTTCGGGGAACCCGACCAGACGCGCACCGCCGGCGGCGGCCTCCTCGATGAGCCCGATCGCCTTGTCCACGCAGGCCGCGCGATCGAGGAAGACTGGCGCGGCCTGGACCGCCGCGACGCGCACAATCGGGTCGCTCATGCCGCTCATGCGTCCGCCTTCTCGCCGGCGGTCTCGTCGTTCATCACGGTGTCGAAGGCGCCGGAATAGGACACGATCTTGGGCGCGTGCTTGCGGTTCACCATCAACCGCACGACATCGGGCCGCGAGAAATGCCCGAGCGCGTCGGCCGCCGTCTTGGCGAGCAGGATGTCGCTCAAGTCGAGATCGGCGTAGACGAGACCCTCCTGATCTTCGGGGATGGGCTCGCCGAGCGGACGCCCGTCGGGGGCGAATATCATCGAGGCGCCGCCCGCCGCGTCCTTGCCCTCGACCGTCAGCATCGCGCGCTTGTCGGGCGTGTCGCAGACCGTCGACAGCATCGCCTCGTCGTTGACCGTGGTCGCGGCGATGACGAAGCATTGGCCTTCGATCGCATACATCTGGCTCGCGATCGTCGCTGCCTGCGGGCCGTTCAGATAGGCCTTGCCGCGCATGAGGCTGAAGCCGGGCCAGGCGGCGACGTGGATCTCCTCGCGCTCGGCGTACATGGCGAATTTGAGCAGCGGCTGAAAATGCTCCGCGCAGCACAGCGCGCCCAGCCGGCCGCATTTGGTCTCTACCACGGCCAGATCGCCGCCATCGCCTTCGCCGAAGACCTGGCGCTCGGTGCGCGCCGGCTTGAGCTTGCGGCGATGGACGAGTGACGTGCCGTCGTCGGCGATGATCGACTGCGACATATAGAGGCTGCCGCCGTCGCGCTCGGCATAGCCGAGGACGACGTTGATCGCGTTCCGCCGGGCGGCATCGCACAGGGCGGCCATTTCGGCGCTGTCGCGGCGGAGCGCGTTCTGGTGATAGCGCTTCTGGAACTGAAGTCCCCAGGACGGCGCGCCCAGCCAGACCCACCACGGATAGCCCGGTATCCAGGTCTCGGGGAAACCGATCACGTGCGCGCCCGCCTTCGCGGCTTCCTCGATCAGCCCGATCGCTTTTTCGACGGTCCCACCCAGGTCTAGATAGACCGGCGCCGCCTGCACCGCCGCCACCCGCACTACCGCATCCGTCACCGATTGGCCCTCGCATCCGCCCTGAGAAATCGGACCTACTCTAGCTCGCGGCGGGCGATTCGGTCCCTATAACAGATTGGCATAACTTCATCGGGCGGCAGTCTCCTACCTTTAAGCACCTTGGATTTGCGAAAACCGGCTGAAAGGATGGCGCATGGCCGTGGCACCCGCGAGCGCCGAGATGACGCCGAGCGCCATCGCGGGCGTGACCGCAGGACTGGCCGAACGTGTCGTGTCGCTGGAGCTCGACGCCGTTCCCAACGCGGTGCGCCGCATCGCGCGGTTCGCCCTCATGGACTGGTATGCCGTCACGTTTGCCGGCGCGAGCGAACCGGCGGTGACGATCATCGGCGACGAGGTGCTGGCGCACGGGAACGCCCATACCGGCACGTCATCCGCGCGCATCATCGGCGGCGGCAACGGGCGGCCGACGCATGGATCGGCGTCACAAGCGGCGATGATCAACGGCGCGGCGGGCCATGCCCTCGACTACGACGACGTCCACAACGCCTTGCCCGGCCACGCCACCGCGCCCGTCGCGCCGGCAGTCTTGGCGTTGGGCGAGAGCACCGGCGCCAGCGGCCGTGCCGTGCTGACGGCCTTTATCGCCGGCTTCGAGACCGCATGCCGCGTCGGCACGTTGGTATCCCCGGGATTGTTCCGTCGCGGCTGGCAGGCATCGACGACGGCTGGGGCCATCGGTGCCGCCGCGGCGTGCGCCCGCCTCCTGGGCCTCGATGCTCGGAAGACCAACATCGCGCTTGGGCTCGCCGCGGGGCAGGCCTGCGGTCTGCAGGCGGCGTTCGGCAGCATGGCGAAATGCCTCGCCGTCGGGCACGCCGCGCAAAGCGGTCTGCTCGCCGCCGGCCTCGCCGCGCGCGGCTTCGAAGGCGCGCCCGATCTGCTCGAGGTGCCGCGCGGGTTCGCCGAGGTTTACGCCGACGGGGCGGATGCGGCGGCCGCGCTTGCCGATCCGCCCGGCGGCTGGCATCTCTGCCGCAACCTCTTCAAGCACCACGCATCGTGTTTCATGACCCATGCACCGCTCGAGGCTCTGGCCAAGCTGCGCGCCGATCACGGCCTGGGTCCGGACGACGCCGGAGCGCTTAGCCTGCGCGTCGAGGAACACTATCATCGCGTCGTGCTGACGCCGCCGCCCGCGACCGGCTACGAAGCCAAGTTCAATCTGCGCTTCTGCCTGGCAATGGCGCTCGCCGGGCTCGATACGGGGAATCCCGTCGTCTTCAGCGAGACGACCGCCAAGCGGCAAGACCTGCAGGCGATCGCGGAACGCATCGGTATCGTGATCGATGCCGAGGTGCCCTTCACGGCCGCCCAGGCCGAGCTCACGCTGAAGGACGGGGGAACGGCAACCGTGACGGTCGATGCGGGAGAACCAGAGGCCGATCTCGACAGGCTCGAGCCGCGGCTGGAAGAAAAAGTGATCAAGCTGCTGACCGGGGTTCCGGTGAGCGAAGTGTTCGACTTGATCCACCGCTTCGGCACCATCGCGGCGCTCGACGACATCGGCGACCTGCACCCGGCGGTGGCGTCATGAGCGACGCACCGTTCAACGAGGGGACGCATTACACCGGGATCGCGACCGACGACCCGGACGCATTCATGGCCGAGCTCAACGACCTCCGCTTCGCCAAGCTCAGGCGGCAGATCGCATACTGTTACGACAACGCCGAGTATTACCGCACAAAGCTGAAACAGGCCGGCGTCGACCGTCCGGAAGATATCCGCACATTCGATGACTTCCGCCGCCTGCCGGCGCTGATCACCAAGGCCGAGCATCGCCAGATCCAGGAAGACTCGCTGGAACGCTTCGGCCATCCCTACGGCACCCATCTCTGCGCGCCGCTCAACAAGGTCATCCACATCGCCGGCACGTCGGGCACCACCGGCCATCCGACGTTCTATACGTTCACCAAGCGCGACTTGGAGATCACGCACAAGGTCTTCGCGCGCATGTGGCGGCTCGTCGGCCTCCGGCCCGGCGACACGGTGTTTCAGGCCAACGGGCTCAGCCTCTGGCTCGCCGGGATCACGGTGATCCTGACGCTGCAGGACTATGGCGCGCGCACCATTCCGGTCGGCGCCGAGGCGGGGGTGAGCCGCATCCTGCGTTACGCCAAGCTGACCCGGCCGACCGCGATCATGTGCACGCCGTCGCTCGCCAGTCACCTGATCGAGCGTGCCCCCGACGAGATCGGCTGCCCGGTCGAGGCGCTCGGCATCAAGAAGGTCATCATCGGCGGCGAGCCCGGCGGCGGCATCGCCTCGGTGCGCGAGCGGCTGATGGACGCCTACGGCGCAACGGTCCACGACATCGCGGGGGCGGCCTGGCACAACGGGCTCATCTCGGGCAGCACGCGCGAATATTACGGCATGCATGTCATGGGCGAGGATTACTGCTTCCGCTATGACCTGCGCGATCCCGACACGCATGAGCCGCTGCCGCTCGTCGACGGCGCGGTCGGCGAGGCGATCCATACCGGTCTCGACTACGAGGCGGGACCGGCGCTGCGCTATGCCAGCGGCGACATCGTGCGCCTGCGGGTCGGCATCTCGCCCGACATCGGCACGATGAGCACGCGCATGGAGATTATCGGGCGCGTTGACGACCTGCTGATGGTCAAGGGCGTCAAGGTCTACCCGGCGTCGATCCAGGAGGTCGCCGACGTGTTCCGGCCCGCGGTCTCGGGTCAGTTGCGGATCGAGCTCGACCGGCCGCCGCCGAAGGTCGAGCCGCCGCTCAGGCTCACGCTCGAAGCCGGCGGTGAGACCAGCCGCGACGAGTTTGGGCCGCTCGCCGAACGGATTGCCGAACGCATGCATCAGCTGCTCGCCGTCCGGCCGGCAATCACCGTCGTGCCGTTCGGCTCACTGCCGCGCAGTAATCTGAAGACCCGGATTATCCAAGTGCGCGAGGAGGGCGCGGCGTGAGCGGGGCAGCCATTGCGAGCGACGTCGACGCGCTGGCCGCGCGCATCCCCGACGGCGCGCTGATCGGCCTGCCGACGAACAGTTCGGGTGTCGCCATGGCGGCGACACGCGCGCTGATCCGGCGCGGCGCACGCGACCTCCGCCTCGTCGCCCTGCCGACGACCGGGCTGCAGGCCGATATGCTGATCGGCGCCGGCTGCGTGCGATCGATCGAGATGGCGGCGGTGAGCCTGGGCGAGCACGGCTTCGCCCCGCGCTTCCGCGACGCCGCCGAGAACGCGCGGATCGAGATCAGGGACGCGACCTGTCCGGCGCTCCATTCGGGCATGATCGCCGGCGAGAAGGGCGTTCCCTTCCTGCCGATCCGCGGCATCATCGGCAGCGATATCCTGCGCCACCGGCCCGATTGGACGGTGATCGACAATCCCTTCGCGGAGGACGGCGGCGATCCGATCGTGCTGGTACCGGCGATCCGGCCCGATATCGCGCTCTTTCACGCGCCGCTCGCCGACAAACGCGGCAATGTCTGGGTCGGCACGCGGCGCGAGCTGATGACGATGGCGCATGCGTCGGAAACGACGCTGGTCACCGTCGAGGAGATCGTCGATGACGACCTGCTCGCAGACGAGAAAATGGCGCCGGGCACGCTGCCGCATGTCTATGTGAGCGCGGTGGCCGCCGCACCCGGCGGCGCGCGGCCGCTCGGCCTGCCCGGCCGTTATCCCGTCGACGACGATCACGTCCGGGCCTATGCCGAGCTGGCGCAGACCGCCGAGGGCTTTCAGGCGTATCTGGAAGACTGCGTCCTCCGGCCGATCGAAGCACCATGAGCTGGGCATCCGAAGGCGAGCGCGCCGCGTTTCTCGCTTGCGCGTTGGCCGGGCTGTTCGAGGGCGCGCGCTCGATCGCGATCGGCGCCAACTCGCCGATCCCGGCGATGGCGGCGCTGCTCGCCAAGGCGCGCCATCCGGAAACCAAGCTCATCGTCCAGGGCAGCGCCGAGCATAACTTCTTTACCGGCGGCGGCGCGGAGCAGTTCGACTTCGTGGCGCAGGGCCGCCTCGACGCCTTCGTGCTCGGCGGCGCACAGATCGACGGCCAGGGCAACGTGAACCTCGTTGCCGCGGGCGATTACGCCCGACCAAGGACGCGCTTTCCCGGATCGTTCGGTGCGGCCTTCGTCTATTACATGATCCCGCGCGTGATCCTGTTCTCGATCGAGCACAGCCCGCGCGTGCTGGTGCCCCGCGTCGACTTCATCAGCGCGCCCGGTGCCGGGCCGCCCGGCCTCCATCGCCCCGGCGGCCCGACCCACCTCCTCACCGGCAAAGCGCTCTTCGCGTTCGATCGCGAACACGCCGCCTTCCACCTCGAAAGCGTGCATCCTGGCTCGACCGTCGACCAGATCATCGCAGAGACCGGTTTCGCCTTCGAACACCCCGATCACGTAGAGACCACGCCCGGCCCGAGCCGCCGGGACCGCGAGCTCCTGCGGGGCAAGATTGGCGCCGAGCTCTCCGCAATCTATCCGGATTTCATGAGCAGGGCCTATGGAACCGGAGCTGACACCTGATGGAATGGGCGATCACGGAACACGTGGATCCGCGTTGCCGGAGCGATGTGACTAGCAGGTGAATGACTTGAGCATATTCCGCTCTCGCGGAAAATGCTGCGCAATTGCCCGGTCCCGTAGTCCGGCATCCACAGCCGTCGGGACTGCGATCGGTTGTGCTCGCCCTCGGTTGATGCGGGCATGAAACCGATCGATCAGCAACCGTCGGGCAGATCCTGCCGGCGGGTTGGTTGCTGGAGACCAAGCAGCCCCCTCCCCCCATGACCCTCCACGGATTTGACCGGTTGAGTCACTGCACGCTCAGACAAGCGGCCTGCGCTCTCAAAAAAGAAGCTAGTTCCGTCCGACGCTAGAGTTGGAACGTGACCACGCCCGGGGCGGCCGTCGTGGAAGGGAGTTACGGAAGGCACTAAATCGGCACCAAATTGGCAGCAATCGGCACCGTCAATGCCACCACCGGGACAAACGACCACGCATAGCACCGTCATCACTATGGAAACCGCACGGTTGTCGGCATTGGCCAATACGATCCCGCCCGCCGCCTCTTGTCACCGGTTGCACCGCAGCTCGCCCGCTAAGCGCCGGCTCGTCAGCAGCTAGCGGCGTACAAGGCGCTGGTCAACTGCCGCGTGCCGCGATTCGGGGGAGTTACCGGCCTTGACAGCGCGAGTGTCCCAGATCAGCGCAGGCAAGCTATCGATCGAGCGGGTGGTCCTGCTCGTCAGCGTGATCGCGGCGGCTCTCTTCACATTTACGGTCCAAGGCTTCGCAACCTTAAGCAATCTGGAGAACCTCGCCCGCAACTCGGCGCCGCTCTTCATCCTCAGCTGTGCCATGGGTGTCGTGGTGATCGGCAGGGGGCTCGATCTGTCCCAGATTGCCGCGATGACCGCGGTGACCTCTGTGTTCGGCGTGCTGGTCCTGTCCGGTCACCCGCCGGCCGTCGCGCTCGGCGCGGCGGCGTGTGCCGCCGTTCTGCTCGGCCTCATCAATGGCTGGCTGATCGCATACGTCGAGATTCCCTCGCTCCTGGCGACGCTCGCGACGGCAATCCTGTTCACCGGCCTCGGCCGCTGGGGAATTTTGCGCGGCGAATACCTGCTGCTGCTTCCCAAGGATCTTCCGCTCATCGCCTTTCTGTCCAACGGACGCATCGTCGGCATTCCGTTGCCGATCCTGATCGCGATCTGCATCGCCGCGATCACCTGGTTCTTCCTGTCCAGCACCGCGTATGGACGTGCGGTTTACGCCTCCGGAGACAATCACGCGACCGCCCGCATCAGCGGTTTGCCGGTCCGGCAAACCACGCTGATCGTCTACGTCGTTGCCGCCCTGTCGGCATCGATTGCGGGCCTGCTGATCGCAAGCGCGAACGGGACGGTCGACTTCCGCACCGTAACCAACGGCACCCTGCTGTTCGAAGTCATCATGGTCGTCGTTCTCGGCGGCATCAGCCTGCGCGGCGGCCGTGGCGGACTGCTCAGCATCGTCGCCGGCGTCGCTCTCATCAGCGTGATGCGAAACGGCATGACGCTGATGGACCTCACGACCCAGGTCCAGTCCCTGGTCAAGGGGCTGACCCTCATCGTGGCAATCGTCCTCGACAATTACTTCAACCCCAAAGATCCCGAGACCGACACGGTCGGGGATCTCTGACAATCACGAAACAGCTGTTCCAGAAGGGAGGAAACACAGATGAAGACGACCCGGAACAAACTGCAGGGGCTGGCGGTCGCCGGTCTCACGCTGGCGGCCAGCATCGGGCTGGTTCAGCCGGCGCAAGCCGACCAACGGCTGGCCGGCAAGAAGGTGATCTTCGTGCCGATCGCGATGGGCATCACATTGACCGAGGGCTGGTCCTATCGGATGAAGGAAAGCGCCGAGCTGTTCGGCATCAAGTACGAGGTCAAGGATTCGGCGTTCAACATGAAGGCGATGTCGGAGCTGTTCGCCGCGGCCATCAACGCGAAGCCCGACTTGATCGTCGCCCACAATCCGACCGTGCAGCTGCTCGCCCGACAGATCAAGAGGGCGGAAGCCAAGGGCATTCCGGTCTTGCAGATCAATCTGCAATCGGTCACCAAATCGACAGCCTTCGTCGGCGCGAATTTCACCCGTATCGGCCGTGAAGTCGCGGAGGACATCGTGACCCAGTGCGGCAAAGGCTCCGGCAGGAGCGGCAAGGTCGCCATCGTTCCCGGCCAGTTGACCGCCGCCGACAGCGTGCTCATGAACAAGGCGTCGTTCGCGGTCTTCAAGAAACATCCCGAGATCAAGGTCGTGTCCAACCAGGCCTCGGACTGGGAGCCGGAAAAGGCACGCCAGATCACCGCGACCGTCCTGCAGCGGCATCCCGACCTTTGCGCGGTATTCGGCCATTGGGGCGTGCACACCATCGGTGCGGGCAACGCCGTCAAGGCTGCCGGCCTGCAGGACAAGGTCACGGTTTACGCAACCGGCGGCGGCAACAGGAAGATCTGCGATCAGATCGAGCAAAAAGTGATCGATCGCTACTGGAGCTACAACGCCGACGGACAGGGCCGGGACGCCGCCACCATGATGCGCCTGATCCTGCAGGGCGCGCGCCCGAAGAAGGGCCAGATGCTCGAGGTGGAGTCGCCGTTGATCGTCATCAAGAGGGAGACCTACTCGCGGGATCAGTGCTGGGATCTCCCCAAGAAATCCAAGTAAGACGGCCGCAACGCAGCCGACACGGCCGGCGGGGCGCCCAAATCCCGGGCGTCCCGCTTGTGCCGGCTGAGCAACCTCCAAAGACGCCGCCTCTCAGATGACGATCGCGTTCGAACAGCTGCCGCGGATCCGCCAGTCCGGTCGGACCTTTACCCTTCGCAAGCTCGGCGCCGGCATGCTTTCGAAGAACTGGTTCGAAGGTGCGGTTCCCTTTGTCGCCCTCTTCGCGCTGCTGGTGGTCGTCGCGGCAACGAACGATTCCTATTTCGCCTGGTCCAATCTCAAGACGCTCTCGCGCTACTTCTCCGAGAATGCCGTGGTCGTATTGGCGATGCTGATCGTCGTCGCCGTGGGGGGCATCGATCTGTCCGTGGGCTCGGCCTATGCGGTGTGCGTATTGGCGGCGCTCTATCTGTTCCACACCCTTGCATTGCCGGTCTACGTGGTCTTGCTGGCGACGCTTGCCACCGGCACGCTCATTGGGGCCCTGAACGGGTTTCTCTGCGGCGTTCTAGGGTGCGGCGCCTTGCTCTCCACCTTGGCGACGATGATCGTCATGCGCGGGGTTTTCGTCATCGGATCTCAAGCGACCCTGGTCAAGATCTCGACAAGCACCCGCTCGGATCCGCTCTGGGACTATATCGGGTTCGACGATTTGGCCGACCTGCCCGTTAGCTTTCTCCTTGCAATCTCGCTCGCCGTGCTCGTCTACCTGATGTTCCGGCATACGCGATTCGGCTGGCACGTGCTTGCCGTCGGCGGCAACAAGAAGGCGGCCCGTCACGGTGGCGTGCGGTTGGGCCGGGTCAAGTTCCTCTCCTACACGCTGTGCGGCCTGTTCGTCGGCGTGGCCGCCTTCATCTATGCCGCCCGGGAGAACAGTGCCGGGTCCGACACGGGCATCGGCCTGGAATTCCTGATCCTGACAGGGCTGGTCATCGGCCTGGGCGGCTTCACGCCGGGCCGCGGCAACGTGCTTGGCGCGATGATCGGCATGGCGACGATTTACCTCATCAACAACTTCCTTTTGAATGTCGGGCTCAAGGGTGACTTCGCGCAGGTGGTGTCCGGCGCCATCCTGATCCTTGTACTGTCAATAGATGCGGTCTTCCGGAGGAACCGCCACCGGCTGCTCGCAAGCACCTTTTTCAATCCCGCGTCCTTGACATTCACCGCACCGTCGGAACCGGTGAAGTTCGACCCTGGGACAGGCGAGCCGGTACTGGCGAGCGCCGATATTCTGGCGGCCGGTCAGATCGATGGACCGGAAGATGTGATCCTCGACCGCCACGACAACCTTTATTGCGGCACTCGCGACGGCCGCGTCATGCGGCTCCAACCGCCCCTCTACGACAGGGCCGAGACCTTTGCCAGGACCGGCGGGCGGCCGCTCGGCTTAGCCCTCGATGCCGAAGACCGGCTCATCGTCTGTATCGCCGGGATGGGGCTCTACAGGATCAATGGGCCCGGCGAGGTGGAGCGCCTGACGAGCCAAACCCGCCGCGGCTGGGACATCGACGACGATCGGGCGATCAAGATGGCCGACGATCTGGATATCGCGCCGGACGGCCGGATCTTCTTCACCGACGCCACGAAGCGTTACGAGATGGAGACCTGGGCGGTGGACCTGCTCGAAGGCCGACCGAATGGGCGCCTGCTCTGCTTCGATCCCGGTACCGGCCGCACGACCACCGTTCGCGACAACCTGCACTTTCCCAACGGTGTTTGCGTCAGCCACGACAGCCGCCTTCTGCTGGTTGCCAGCAGCGGTCTGTGTTCGATCATGGCCTTCGATCTCGCGCGTCTTGCTGCCGGGCCGCGTGTCTTTATCGATGGCCTTCCGGGCTATCCGGACAATATCAACCGAGCGTCGGACGGCGGTTATTGGATCGCGCTGGCCGGCATGCGGTCGCCGGCGCTCGACCTCGCGATGCAGGACGCGGGCTTCCGCCGCCGCATGGCTAAGCGCGTCGCACCCACCCATTGGCTGTTCGGCAATCTGAATGTCGGCGGGGTGGCGAAATGTTCGGCCGACGGGCGCATAGAGGACGTGTACTGGGACGAGCCCGCCGGGCCTCTGTATATGATCACATCGATGCGAGAGCATCGCGGGCAGCTCTATCTCGGCGGTGTCCTAAACGACAAGATCGGACGCTTGCGGCTGCCCGCCACCGACGAAACCTGGACAGGTCCCGAAAGCTATTGGGGCAAGGCCGGCACCGAAGACGGGAGCGGCCAGCAATGAACCTGGACCAGTCGTCCTTCACCCTGCTCGACGGCCCGCTTCGGCCGAATGATGCGATTGATGGCGCGCAGGCCCTGGTGTTCGAGGCACCCGACGATCTCGTGGCCTGCGACGACGGAGCGCTGCTGGTTTCGGACGGGAAGGCGATTTTCCGTATCGAGAGCATCAGCGCGCACCCCACCGAACCGATTGCGCGGTTCGAAGGGAACGTCACGGCGCTGTGCCGGCACTCGGCCGAAACTGTGATCGCGGCGGTCGACGGCGAAGGCATTTATGCGGTCTCGACACGCGACGGCGCGGTAAATCTCCTTTCTGCCGAAACCCGCCTGCACAGCGCGATAACGGCATGCGCCGTTGCCGAGGACGGTGCCGTTCTGGCTGCCCGGGCGACGACGATACCGGGCCGCTATCCCTTCGCCCACGAGCTGTTCGGTCCCCGAGGCTCGGGGCAGCTTCTCCGAGTGAGCAGCGACGGTGCCTGCGCGGTGCTGGCCGACGGGCTGCGCGGACCGCACGGGGTCGCGCCGGCAAGATCCGGCGGCATCCTTATCGCCGAAACCTGGGGGGCTTCGATCAGGTTGCTGGAGAATTCCGGCCGGCTTGTCACTCCGATCTCCAGCTTCGCCGGCTATCCCGGACGCCTCTCGCCGCTCGCGTCCGGAGGCTATCTTCTGGCCTGCCTCTCGCGGCGCGATCCCTTGGTCGACTTCGTACGGTCCGAAAAGGCGTTTGCCGATCGCATGGTCGCGCAATTGGATCCGGACCATTGGATCGCGCCCCGGCTCGACAGCCGCCTGGATTTCAAGGTTCCCGCACAAGCCGGCGCCACGAGACTTTTCGGCGAGATCAAGCCCTGGGCCCCGTCGCTGTCATATGGGCTGGTCTGCGAGTTGAGCCCCGACATGGTGCCGTGGATCAGTTACCACTCACGCGCCAATGGTGTGCGCCACGGTATCGTCAGCGCGGTGGAATGGAACGGTGGGGTGGCAGCCGTCAGCAAGGCGACGGGCGAGGTCCTATTCATGGACTCAAGGCTGCAAATTCATGACGCCTGACCAGCTGCTTGTTCTTCGCGGCGCGACAAAGCGATACGGCGGCGTTGCTGCCCTCGATAACGTCGATTTCGATCTGGTTTCCGGCGAGGTGCATGCGATCGTTGGCGAGAATGGAGCAGGCAAATCAACGCTCTGTAAGATCATCGCCGGCGTAGTACTCCCGGACGCCGGTGAGCTGCTGATCGATGGCGAAAAAACGGCCATAGCCAGTCCGCTGGACGCATACAACCGCGGCATCTCGATGGTCTTCCAGGAGACCAGCCTGGTCCCGCAATTGACGGTCACTCAGAACCTGGTCCTCGGCCGCGAACGGGCCGTCAACTCGATCAGGCGACTGAAGAACGAAGCCCGTCAGCTCCTGCGGTCACTGAATTTCAATGTGAACCCGGATGCGCTGGCGGGCTCGCTCAGCGCGGCGCAGCGCCAGATGGTCGAGATAGCGCGCGCCGTCTACAACCGGTCTCGCATCGTGATTCTCGACGAGCCGACGGCCGCGCTGACGCCGGAGGAGACGGAGCACCTCTTCTATCTCATGAGCCAATTGCGAGCGGACGGTGTCTCGCTGGCGTTCATATCCCATGCTCTGGAAGAAGCGCTCGAGCAGGCCGACAGAATCACCGTTCTCCGAAACGGGCAACTCGTCAGAACCGATTCGGCGAGTGCTTTCGACCGCGCCTCGCTGATAGCCGAAATGATCGGCACCGAGTCTCCCGCGACGGAGCAGACACCGCATCCGAGAAAGACGGCCCGCGGAAGCGCGCCGATACTCAAAGTCGAGGGCCTGCGATACGCAAGTATCGTGAACAACATGTCCTTTTCGGTCTATCCGGGCGAGGTGACCGGCATCGCCGGCCTGATCGGCTCGGGCCGCAGCGAGACGGCCAAGCTGATCGCCGGCGAGCTGCGCCGCAATTTCGGCGGCGGCACGATCGTGTACAAGGGCCGCGCCGTCACCTTCCGCCGACCTGTCGCCGCCATCAAACGGGGGATCGCCTACGTTACCGAAGACCGCAAACTCAACGGCTTTTTCGAGACCATGAGCGTCACGGACAACATCGCCACCGGCTGGCTGGCGCGGCACTTTGGAAGGAATGTCCTGCTTCGCAGACAGGAGATGAAATCCCTCGGCCGTAGCTGGCTGGAAAGGGTGCGGATTCGAATGCTGAAGGATGACCAGAAGGTGCTGCGCCTTTCCGGCGGCAATCAGCAGAAGGTCGTCATTGCCAAATCGCTGGTGCAATCGCCCGAGCTCGTCATCTTCGATGAACCGACCCGCGGCGTCGATGTGGGCGCGATAACCGAGATTCGGCAGATGATCCGCGACCTTGCCGACAGCGGAATCGGCGTGATTGTGATTTCGTCCTACCTCCCCGAGATTCTCGAGATTTCCGACCGCATCCTGATTGCACGGGGCGGAACGATCGTCGCTGAATTCGACCGCGAGGAAGCTTCCTCGGAAAAGATCCTGCACGCGGCGATCCACTAGAGCGGGCGGACTGCACGCTCAGGCAAATCGCCTGCATTCTGGAAAAAGAGTGGTTTTTCCAGAACTTCTAAACTCCCTCCCGTGCGGACGGTCTGGAAACGGTCGCCGCGGGAGGATCCCATGCGCATATTCGGGCGCCCGACCCAGGAGACGGTGGTGTTTGCGCTCGCCGCGCTGTTGTGCGTCACCTTCGCGGTCTTCCTTCCGAGCTTCCTGACTACGGACAATATTCTCAACCTCGTCCGGAGCGTCTCCATACTCGGTATCCTCGGGGTGGCGATGGCGTTGGTGGTGATCGGACGCGGCATCGACCTGTCGCTGGTTGCCACGATGGCGATTTCGGTCGGCTGGACGCTGCAGCTCGTGACCTCGGGCATGCCGCTCGCCCAGGCAATCGTGCTGGGACTCGCCTTCAGCCTGCTGGTTGGCGCAATCAACGCTTTTCTGATCGCCTATGTCGAGATCCCGGCGATCTTCGCCACCCTGGCGATGGGGACGCTGGTCTCCGGCTTCGGGCGCTACTTCCTCTTCAAGCTGAACGTCCTCTACCTGCCCGATGACCAGCGATCCCTGCTGTGGCTCGGACAGGGCACGCTGCTCGGCGTCCCGGTTCCGATCTTCATATTCGCGATCGTCTGCTTCGCGGCCTTTCTCTTCCTCGCCTATACGAGGTCGGGCCGCTACCTGCGGGCCATCGGGGACAATCTGCCCGCGGCACGCATCACCGGAATACCGGTGCGGCCGATCATCGTGCTGCAGTACATGATGGCGGCGCTGATCGGCTTCGTTGCCGGCCTGGTCACAGCGGGGTCGGTCGCCAGCATGAACACCCGCATCGCCACCTCGACCTATGTCTACGACGTGATCCTGGTCGTCGTCCTCGGCGGCATCGGGCTGTCCGGCGGCCGCGGCGGCGTCCGCAACGTCATCGTCGGAACGCTCCTGATCGGCGTGCTGCTCAACGGCATGACGATCATGGACGTCCAATACACGCTCCAGAACATCATCAAGAGCGTGATCCTGCTCAGCGCAATCGTGATCGACACGCTTCTGAACCCGCGTGACGAGCAAACCGCTCAGCAGGGAGATATCTGAATTCATCAAAGGGAGGAAAAAATGAAACTGTTCAAAGCAAGCATCTACGCGGCAGCGGCCCTGTTCAGTGTCGGAGCCGCGCTCGCCCAGGGCATCGATGATCCCTCGCGGGGCGCCTACTACTCGTCGCTCAAAGGCAAGAGAGTGGTCTTTGTTCCCGTGGCCATGGGTTTCGATCTGACGGAAGGATGGGCTGCCGGTTTGCGCAAGGGCCTGGCGCCGGTCGGCATCAAGTTCGACGTCCGCGATCCGAACTGGAACACAGGCGCCGGCGCCCAGGCGATCACGTCGCTCATCGCCGAGAAGCCGGATGTCCTGGTGATCCATAACCCGGACGTCCAGTCCTACGCCCGCCTGCTCAGGAAGGCTGAAAAGGCGGGTATCCACGTCGTCCAGATCAACATGCGCTCGAGCTACTCGACCGGTGCCTTCGTGGGCGCGGACTATGTCGGCCTCGGCGAGATGATGGCGCAGCGGCTGATCCAGAAGTGCTCGCCCAAGAACGGCGGCAGCGGCGAGATCGCCATCGTCCAGGGCGTGCTGACGGCCGCCGCCAGCGCCTATCAGATGCGGGGGCTCAACAACGTGCTGTCGAAGCATCCGGAGATGAAGGTCGTCTCCAACCAGGCGGCCGACTGGGATGCCTCCAAGGCGCGTAACATTACGGCCACGGTCATTCAGCAGCATCCGAAGCTGTGCGGAGTCGTCGGGTTCTGGGACGTGATGGATCTCGGCACCGGCGCCGCGATCAAAGCGTCGGGCAAGAATATCTTTCTGATCACCTCCGGCGGCGGCAACAAGGTCGCCTGCGACGGCCTGGCGAACGGAACCTACGGTGAAGTCGTCAGTTACGACGTACCGGGACAGGCGCGCGACATGGTGACGATGATCAAGCAGATCCTTCAGAGCAAGAAGAAGGCAGGCGCCGTGAAGACGACGCTGTTCTCGCCGCTGACGTTCATGACCAAGGCGAACATCACGCCGGCGTCCTGCTGGACGCTTGACGCGAAGAAGAAATAGCTTTGGCCGGCGAACGGGCTGGCAGGGGTCCTTTCCGGGCCTCTGCCGGCCCCTTTCAATAAGCAACAGACGTCATGTCGTTCGCGGACAGGCTGACATATTGGCGCTATCGGGTCGTTCCCGATCACTTTCTCGGCGAGCTGCTGACGAAGCGCTGGATCGACAGCGCGATACCCCTTCTGATTCTCTTGCTGGTGGCAGGCACGTTCGGATCGTTGATCCCCGAGTTCTTCGGCTCTGCGAGCCTCATCGGCCTGACCCGACAATGGGGTGAGTTCTGCCTGCTCGTGCTTGGGCTGATGATCGTGATGGTCGCGGGCGGCATCGACCTCAGCGTGGGATCGACCTTCGCGCTCGGAAACATCGTCGCGCTGGCGCTGCTCAACGTGGCCGGCTGGCCAATGCCGGTGGTGGTTGCCGCAACGCTCGCCAGCGGAGCCGCGGTCGGGCTGATCAACGGCGTGCTGGTCGGATACCTGCGTCTGCGTGCGTTTCTGACCACATTGGTCACGCTCATCCTCGTGCGCGCCATCGTCGATATGCTGCTGCTGAAATATTCAGTTCCCATCGCCGCGGCGAGCCCCGATTCCGACGCCTGGTATTTCCTGGGCGAAGGCGTACTGCTGGGCCTCCCCTTCAGTGCGGTGCTCGCCCTGCTGCTCGCGGTGGCAGCACACCTGGTCCTGAGCCGTACGCGGGTCGGCTGGCACGTACTCGCGACGGGCGGCTCACGCCGCTCCGCCCACAACGTCGGAATCTCCGTGCGGCGCGTAATCTGTCTGACATACGTCGTGTCGGGCACTTTGAGCGCGGCGGCGGGCATCCTGTTCGCATCCCGGCTGAGCGGCGCCGGCGCGGACACCGGCTTTGGCCTCGAGATCGCCGCTCTGACCGCGGCCGTGCTCGGAGGGAACAGCCTGGGCGGCGGCAGAGGGTCGGCCGCGAAGGCGGTGATCGGCTCGATCACGGTCATGATCATGGTCAACAGCCTGGTCAGGCTCGGCGTTCCCTCGGGCGTGGACTCGCTGCTGTTGGGCCTGGTGCTGCTGGTCGCGGTGGCCGTCGACGTGCGCTGGCTCAAGAACCGCTACAAGGTGCTCTCGAAGGTCTACGTGTCGCCGGCATTCACGTCGCTGCCGGACCCACCCGGCACGGATCCGGGCTCGCTCTACGCGCTGAACGACAGGCTGGGGCCGGTGG
>CAZBRE010000008.1:6658-58107 GCA_964494065.1 uncultured Alphaproteobacteria bacterium | reverse complement strand
GATGGAAGGGGTTGAGGCGGATCGCCTTCTTGCACAGCGCCACCCCTTCCTCCGCACGCCCCAGATAGGCGTAGGAGAGGCCGATCAGCGCCATCACCTCGGTATCGTTCGGGTTAAGCGCGAGCGCACGTTCCATGTGCCGCTCGGCCTCGCCGAACTGACGGCGGTAGAGCAGGATCTTGCCGAGGATGGCGTGCGCCATCGGGTCGTCATCGTCGAGCTCGATGGCGCGCTTCGCGGTCTCGTAAGCGGCCTGCTCCTTCTCGTCCCATTTGTCCCAGGCCTGGCAGCTCCACTCGTTGAAGTGGCTCATCGAGAGGCCGACGTAAGCGCGGGCGTAGTGCGGGTCGACCGCGAGCGCCTGCTCGAAAATCCCGCGCGCCTCGTCGTCGGCCTCGACCGTGCCGCGTCGCAGCAGCTCCTGGCCGCGCAGGCAGAGGTCGTGGGCCTGCAGGCTTTCGTCGGGCGCATGCCTTGCGCGCTCGAGCGTCGCGTCATCGATCTTGACCGCCAGCGCGCCCACGACATGGGCGGTGATGTCGTCCTGGACCTCGAAGAGCTGGGTCCGTGCAATGTCGTAGCGATCGGCCCAGAGCTGGCGTTCGCTCGCCCCGTCGACGAGCTGGGCCGTGATGCGCAAGGTATCGCCCGCGCTGCGCACGCTGCCCTCGAGCAGGTAGCCCACGGAAAGATCGTTGGCGATCCTGGTGACGGGCATATCCTTGCCGGCTAGGGCGAAGGACGAGTTGCGCGCGATCACCTCGATCGAGGGGAAGCGCGAAAGCTGGGTGATGATGTCCTCCGCCAGGCCCTGGGCGAAATAGGTCTGCGCCTCGTCGCCGGAGAGATTGGCGAAGGGCAGCACGGCGATCGCGGGTTTGCTGCGCGCCACGGGGGACCGCGCGGGCGCGGCGGCCTCGGTTTCGGCTGCGTCCTCCCCCGCCCTCTCGCTGCCGACCAGCTCCTTGTAGAGCGCTTCGGTCGCGGGCTCGGGCTCGACCTGGAGCTCGCGGGCGAGCGCCTCACGGCAGCGGCGGTATTGCTTGACCACGGCGCTGCGCCCGCCGGCGGCGGCATGAAGCCGCATCATCGCCCGGTGCGCGGCCTCCACGGTCGGATCGAGCGCCAGCAGCCGCTCGCCCAGCGCCAGGCCCTCGTCGGTCTCACCGGCATCGGCGTGATGGTCGAGAAGGCGGCGCATGCCCTCAAGCGCGCCCTCGCGGATCCGGGTGCGCTCTGCGGCCAGCCAGTCCTCGAACGGCTCCTCGCCCAACGCGAAGCCTTCGAGCAGATCGCCCGAATAGAGGCAGGCCGCGCGGGCAATCGCGGCGGGCGAGCCGTCCGCCAAGGCGATGTCGAGCTGCGCTGCATCAACGCTCACCCCGGTCGGATCGAGATAGAGCGTGTCGCCGTCGCTGACGATGCCGGGCACACCGGCCGGCTTGAAGGCCTTGCGGAGCGTGGTCAGGGTCTGGCGGAGGCTGCCGCGCGCCTGGGCCTCGCCGCTGCGCGACCACAAGGTGGCGGCGATGCGCTCGCGCCGCCGCGCCACCCCTGGCTTGAGCGCCAGGAAGGCGAGCAGCGCCTCGGCCTTGCGCGTCGGCAAGGCCAGCGGCTCGCCATCCGCCTTGGCCGCGAACCCGCCCAGAAGCGTGATCTCGAGTGCCATCGACCGCTCCCGTTGCCCCATCGGCTTTTGCCGCTCGACTATTGCTTAAGTCGCCTGCAACCCTGTATGCAGTCCCGAATACGCCACTATTATAGCGTTTCATCACCCAAAGTAGCATTTTTGACGCGTTTTTGACGCCTGGCTCACGCCGCCGTCACGGCCCCTCGCGTAGGGTCGCCGCCATTCCCGACACCGGCAAGCCGCCCCGCGACGCGGGCCATCAGCAAGGAGTTATCAGCCATGCCGCTCACGGACATTTATGGCGTCGAGCATTCGAGCGACAACGCCGCCTCCATCAAACGCTACGAGGAGGCCGTCAATCTGCTGCTCGGCTTCTTCAACGATCCGCTCGAAGTGATCGACCAGGCCCTCGCCGAGGACCCCGATTTCGTCATGGGCCACTGCTTCAAGGCAGGGCTGCTGACGACCTTCGCGGAGAAGTCGGTCGAGGCCGATCTGCTGTTCCATCTGAAGGCCGCCGAGTCGATGGCCGGCAACGCCAATGAGCGCGAGCGCATGCATATGTCGGCGGCGCGCGCCTGGGCCGAGGGCGACTTCACCCGCTCGGGCCGGCTTTACGGCGAGATCGCGATGGCCTATCCGCGCGACATCTTCGCGGTGCAGCTGAGCCATCTCGGCTGCTTCTATCTCGGCCAGTCGCGCTGGCTGCGCGACCGCATGGCCCAGATCCTCCCCGAATGGCGCGAGGGCGATCCGGGCTACGGGTTCCTGCTCGGCATGCACGCCTTCGGGCTGGAGGAGATGAACGAGTTCGCCCGCGCCGAGGAGACCGGCCGCCGCGCCGTCGAGCTCTTCAAGGGCGATGGCTGGGCGGTCCATGCCGTGGCGCACGCGCTGGAGATGCAGGGCCGCACCGACGAGGGCATCTCCTGGATGGAAACCCAGGCCGAGAACTGGTCGCCCAACAACTTCTTCGCCTACCACAACTGGTGGCACACCGCGCTCTACCATCTCGACACGGGCAACCACGAACGGGTCCTGGAGATCTATGACAGCGGCGTGCGCGCCGAGCCGAGCGAAGTGGCGCTCGAGCTGGTCGATGCCGCGGCGCTGCTGTGGCGGATGCATCTTGAGGGCATCGATGTCGGCGACCGCTGGACCGATGTCGTGGAGAAGTGGCAGGGCCCGTCGGGCGACGGCTACTACGCCTTCAACGACTTCCACGCGACGCTGGCCTGCGTGGCCACCGGGCGCACCGCGGATGCCGAACGCATTGTCGTCTCGCTGGAGACGGCGGCCGGCGGCGACGGCACCAACGCCATGATGGCGCGCGAGGTCGGCCTGCCGGCCTCCCGGGCGATCGTCGCCTTCGGGCGCGGCGACTACGCCGAGACGGTCGAACGCCTCGCCGGGCTGCGGCTCTACGCTAACCGCTTCGGAGGCTCGAATGCCCAGCGCGACCTCGTCGACTGGACATTGGTTGAAGCGGCGATCCGAGCCGGCGATGGGCAGCGCGCTCGGGCCTTCGTCAACGAGCGCCTCGACCGCAAACCTGCGAGCCCGGTCGCGCGCGCGCATGCGCAGCGGGCGAACGCGATCGGTACGGCCACCGCTGCGGCGGCTGAATAGCCTCCCAACCGCCGATCACGGTGCCATATGCGGGGCCGGTTCGGCCGGCCCCGCTTCCTTTGGAAAGTGCCATGGAGACAAATCGCATGCCCGCACAATCGGAGACAGAGCCCGGGACCCCAGCTGAAACCAGGGCCCGGTTCCGCCCGGCAACGCGCGCCGACGCCCGCGATATCGCGCTCTTCTACCGGATGGCCTCCGAGGGGGTTTCAGACTACGTCTGGAGCCTGCTCGCCGAGCCGGGCGAGGATCTGCTCGATGTCGGCGCGCGGCGCTATGAGCGCGAGAAGACCGCGTTCTCCTATGAGAATTGCGAGATCGCCGAATTGGACGGCAAGGTCGCCGGCATGCTGTTCGGCTTCCGCATGGACCCGCCGGAGCCCGACGCCGAGCCAATGGACGATCCGGTGCTCAAGCCCTATGCCGAGCTCGAGCTGCCGAACAGCTTCTACATCGCCGGCATCGCGATCCAGCCGGAGCTGCGCTCAACCGGGATCGGCTCCGCCCTGCTGGCACGGGCACACCGGCAGGCGCGCGCCGATGGCTATAAGCAAGCAAGCCTGATCGCCTTCGAGCGCAATGTCGACGCGGTGCGGCTCTACGAGCGGCTGGGCTATCGGATCATCGACCGGCGGCCGCTCGTCCCCCACCCGCTCATCCACTACAAGGACGGCGACGCGCTGCTGATGGCATTCGATCTTTGAGGCAACCGCCTACCGGTCGAAGGTGCCGATCCAGTTGACGATCTCGCGCACGGTCTCGCGCTCGACGCCGAGGAAACCGTGTGGCGAGATCGGCCCGCAGGCACGGCCTCGGCCAGGACGGCCACCGTCGATCATGCGCATCTCGCGCACCGTGGCGGCGGTGAGTCGTGCGAAGAGGCGCACCGCCCCGCTCGGCGGCGAGACGCGGCAGGCGTCGTTCCGGTGGTGGACCACCATCACCGGTTTGTTCAGCTCGCGGACATTGGCGTCATAGACCGTGGCCGGGCGCCGGCCCGGCTTGGTCACCGATGCTGTCAGCACCACGCCGGCGACGATCGGCACGCCCTTCCCGCCCGCTGCCGCCGAGATCGAGCCGCGGCTGGTCCCGATCAGCCAGGCCGGAACCGGCCACTGGTCCCGCAGATGCCGCACCAGCTTGGCGATATCGGACACGTGCTCCCGGCTCGTGCGCCAGCCGACGAGGCCATCGGAGCCGCGGTCCGACGGCGCGTCCGGCAACGCCACGACGAAGCCGCGATCGGCGAAGGACCGCCGCGCACGGACCAGAAAGTTTTTCGATGTCAGCTCGGCATTGCGCGCCAGCCGCAAGCGGCCGTTGCCGCCGACGAAGAGGATCGCGATCCCGCGCACCGGTCCCGGCGGCAGGGTGACGTGATAGCGGAGCTCGCTGCCCCGGTCGGTTCGAATGCTGTTGACGCCCTCCTGCGCGGAGACCGGATTGGCCGCGCTGCCAATCGCGAGCGCCAGCAGGCAGACAAGTAAACGAAGCCTCATCATCCCTTCTCCCACCAACGAACCCGCGCCCCAAACGTGGTGCCTAGCGTGGCCCTTAACGTGGTTTGTGCTCGGTCCCCTCTCCGGGGGTCACGAAAAGACAATCGCCAGGCTCGTGGATCACGCCGCGATGCCAGACGCCCGTCGGTACCAGCACGCCCTTCCCCGCATTGAGGCTTACCGTGTGCTCGCCCGCCGGCAGATCGAGCACGAGATCGAGCGCGCCGGAGAGGCAGTAGACGAGCTCATCGCCGGCGGGATGGCGCTCCCAATGCGGCCAGTCCTCGGTCATGGGAAAGACTGCGACGAGGCGGCCCTCGACGCGCTCGTCGCCGCGCTCCAGTGCCGCCCAGAAATCGGGCGTCACCGCGATCTCGCGCGCCTGGCCGTCGCCGCTCAGATCGAGATAGCGCGTGGAGAGATCGAAGGCGGTCGGCGGCGTTCCGGTCATGATCAAGTCTTTTGCGTGTACGTAATCGGCGCGTCGGGTGAATTGGGGTTGCCCCCTGCGGCCATCGAGCCTATCACGCCACTGTGACGCTAGGTCGCGCATTTTCGTGGCTCCCCCCTCTTCAAATTCACGGGCGAATGGGTCACATGTGTCGGATGATTGGCTTCGTGCGCCGAGACGCGGGGGGCGTTGCACGGAGCCACGGCGTGAGAGCCAGGGGGACAATCAAGCCGCGATGAAGCTTGCGATACCGAAGGAACGGCGTCCGGGCGAGAACCGGGTCGCCGCCTCGCCCGATACCGTCAAGAAGCTGAGCGCTCTGGGCTTTGACGTCACCGTCGAGGCCGGCGCGGGGCTCGACGCGGCGGTGAGCGACGACGCCTTCAAGGAGGCCGGCGCGGAGATCGCCAAGGACGAGGCGGCTGCCCTTAAGGACGCCGACATCGTCTTCAAGATCCAGCGGCCGACCGACGACGAAATCAAGCTGATGAAAAAGGGCGCGATGGTGATCGCCATCATGGCCCCGCACAACGACCCGGATACCGTTGCGGCGTGTGCCAAGGCCGGGCTGACGACGGTGGCGATGGAGCTGATGCCGCGCATCACCCGCGCCCAGTCGATGGACGTGCTGTCCTCGCAGTCGAACCTCGCCGGCTACCGCGCCGTGATCGATGCCGCGAGCGCCTTCGCCCGCGCCTTTCCGATGATGATGACCGCCGCCGGCACGGTGCCGCCCGCCAAGGCCTTCGTGATGGGCGCGGGCGTCGCCGGCCTGCAGGCGATCGCCACGGCCAAGCGCCTCGGCGCGATCGTGAGCGCAACAGATGTGCGCCGGGCCGCGGCCGAGCAGGTCCAGAGCCTCGGCGGCAAGTTCATCATGGTCGAGACCGAGGCCGACATGGAGACCGAGGGCGGCTACGCACGCGAGCTGTCGCCCGAGGACCAGAAGAAGCAGGCCGAGCTCGTCGCCGAGCATATCAAGGGCCAGGATATCGTCATCACCACGGCGCTGATCCCCGGCCGGCCCGCGCCGCGCCTGATTACCAAGGAGATGGTGAAATCGATGAAGCCGGGCTCGGTGATCATCGACCTCGCCGTCGAGGCCGGCGGCAATGTCGAGGGCGCAAAGGCCGACGAGACGGTCGATATCGACGGCGTCAAGGTGATCGGCTATTCCAACATGGCGGGCCGCGTCGCGGTCAATGCGAGCGCGCTCTTCTCCCGCAACCTGCTCAATTTCATACAGCCGCTGGTCGATAGTGAAGGCGACAAGCCCGCCCTCAAACTCGACTGGGAGGACGAGATCCTCAAAGCCGTGGTGCTGACGCGCGACGGCGAGATCGTCCATCCCGACCTCAAGAAATGACGATCCACGGCAGCTAGCCCACACGGAAACGAAAGTTATGGACGCAAACACCCCGGTTCAGATCGCCGCCGAAGCCGCCAAAGGCGCAGCCATGGGCCATGGCGGCACCCCGCTCGACCCGCTGGTGATCGGCCTTACGGTCTTCGTGCTCGCGGTCTTCGTCGGCTACTACGTGGTCTGGAAGGTGACGCCGGCGCTGCACTCGCCGCTCATGTCGGTGACCAACGCGGTCTCCTCGGTGATCATCGTCGGCGCGCTGATCGCGGCCGGCCCGCTCGAGGTCCATTTCTCCAAGGTGATGGGCTTCGTTGCGATCCTGCTCGCCTCGATCAACATCTTCGGCGGCTTCATCGTCACCCAGCGGATGCTGCAGATGTTCAAGCGGAAGCCGAAGGCGTAAGCGGGCGCGCGCACGATGCATCTGACCCCGAACATCACCGCGCTGCTCTACCTCGCGGCCTCGATCTGCTTCATCATGGCGCTGCGCGGCCTCTCCTCGCCGGAGACCTCGCGCGGCGGCAATCTCTACGGCATCGTCGGCATGGTGATCGCGATCGCCACCACGGTCGCCCAGGACGATGTGCTCTCCTACGGTTGGATCGCGGCGGCGATCCTGATCGGCGGCGCCATCGGCACCTTCATCGCGCTGAAGATCGAGATGACCGCCCTGCCCCAGCTCGTCGCGGCCTTCCACAGCCTGGTGGGTCTGGCGGCGGTGTTCGTGGCGGCAGCGGCCTTCCACAACCCCGACGCCTACGGGCTGGTCGGCGCCGACGGCGCGATCCGGGGATCGAGCTTGATCGAAATGTCGATCGGCGCGGCGATCGGCGCCATCACGTTTACGGGCTCGGTCATCGCCTTCGGCAAGCTGCAGGGGCTCATTACCGGCTCGCCGCTCGTCTTCCCGGGACAGCATCCGCTCAACGCGCTGCTCGGCATCGCCATGGTCGCGGTGACGGTGTGGTTCGTGATCGAGCCCGCGCCCGAGTGGTTCTGGGTCATCACCGGCATCGCGCTCCTCCTCGGCTTCCTGCTGATCCTGCCGATCGGCGGCGCCGACATGCCGGTGGTGATCTCGATGCTGAACAGCTATTCGGGCTGGGCGGCCTGCGGCATCGGCTTCACGCTGCAGAACAACCTGCTGATCATCACCGGCGCGCTGGTCGGCTCCTCGGGCGCGATCCTCTCCTACATCATGTGCAAGGGGATGAACCGCTCGATCTTCAACGTGATCCTGGGCGGCTTCGGCTCCGAGGGTGGTGCTGCGCCTGCGGGCGCCAGCGACAAGCCGGTCAAGGCGGGCAGCGCCGAGGATGCTGCCTTCATCATGGAGAATGCGTCGACCGTCATTGTGGTGCCCGGCTACGGCATGGCCGTCGCCCAGGCCCAGCACGCGCTGCGCGAGATGGCCGATCTCCTGAAGGCCAAGGGCATCACCGTGCGCTACGCGATCCATCCGGTGGCGGGCCGCATGCCGGGGCACATGAACGTGCTGCTGGCCGAAGCCAACGTGCCCTATGACGAGGTCTTCGAGCTCGAGGACATCAACCGGGATTTCTCCTCGGCCGAGGTCGCCTTCGTGATCGGTGCCAACGACGTCACCAACCCGGCCGCCAAGACCGATCCGCAGAGCCCGATCTACGGCATGCCGATCCTCGATGTGGAGAACGCCGGCACGGTGCTCTTCGTCAAGCGCTCGCTCTCGCCGGGCTATGCCGGCGTCGACAACGAGCTCTTCTACCGCGACAACACGATGATGCTCTTCGCCGACGCGAAACAGATGTGCGAGGACATCGTCAAGGCGCTGGATTAGCGGTCGGTCGCCGGCAGCGCTCCCGCGGAATTTCCGCAATCGCCGTGATCTCGACCATGAGGTCGGCGTCGTAGAGCCGCGAGACCTCCACGGTCGTGGTGATCGGATAGGGCTCGGAGAAATAGGCGCCGCGCACGTCGCCGACGCCCATGAAGGCCTCGATGTCGGTCACGAACTGCGTCAGCGATACGATATCGCCCATCCCGCCGCCGACCGCCGCCAGGACCGTCTTGATGTTCTCCAGCACTTGCCTGGTCTGTGCCCGCATGTCGCCCTTACCGACGATGCGGCCCTCGGCGTCGAGCGCCACCTGGCCCTTCAAATAGACGATCTGCCCGTCGCCCTGCACGACGCCCATCGAGAAGGCGCCGAACGGAGACCACACACCGGGCGGGTTGAAGCTATCGATCACGGCAGACTGTCCTCCGCCTTCTTTGCCGCGGCCAACAATAACCGGCGCGGCTGCGGCAGGTGAACCGCCCAAAACAAAAGCGCGCCCGGCAAGGACGCGCTTCAGCCGAAATTAATGTCCCACGAATGCGGGCTAGAAGCCCTCGCGCTCCATGCGCTTGCGGGCGAGCTTGCGGGCGCGGCGGATCGCCTCGGCCTTCTCGCGGGCCTTCTTCTCCGAGGGCTTCTCGTAGGACCGGCGCAGCTTCATCTCGCGGAAAATGCCCTCGCGCTGCATCTTCTTCTTGAGCGCGCGCAAGGCCTGGTCGACGTTATTGTCGCGAACAACTACCTGGACGATGGGACCGCCCTCCTCGATTACTCAGGTTTTCGGCCAAAACGAAAGGCCCTCGCCGGGGCTGCCGACGGGACCGAACAGAGTTTGTAGCACATGGGAAGCGGAATGTGAACCGTCAAGCGGGGGAATTGGCCTGAGCGACAGGGCCGTTTTGGCGGTCGTGTTTGCATTTTCTTCACCATAATGACCCCACTTTTCGTCACCCCACGCGAAAGCGGGGGTCCATGATTGGGCCGGGACGAACTTGGATCGTCTATGGATTCCCGCTCCTGAGCTTGTCGAAGGGCGCGGGAGTGACGATCGGAGGGAAGCCCTCGCCCGGCATGCCGCCGTCCCTTTACCCCGCCGCCCCCCGCCGCCATATTCTGCCCATGGCCATTCTCAAAATCGCCCGCATGGGGCACCCGATCCTGAGCCGCCGCGCCGACGAGGTCGACGACCCGACCGCGCCGGAGGTTCGCGCGCTCATCATCGACATGCTGGAGACGCTGGCCGATATCGACGGCGCCGGCCTGGCCGCGCCGCAGGTCCACGTCTCCAAGCGCGTGGTACTGTTCCGGGTGCCAGTCGAGCGCGTCACCGATCACGAGGACGACGAGCCGCTGGGGCTCACCGCGCTGATCAATCCCGTGATCGAGCCGATCGGCGACGAGATCGAGCGCGGCTGGGAAGGCTGCCTCTCGATCCCCGGCATGATGGGCGAGGTGCCGCGCCACGCGCGCATCCACTATTCGGGGCTCGACCTGGAGGGCAATCCGGTCTCGCGCGAGGCCTCGGGCTTCCACGCCCGCGTGGTTCAGCACGAATGCGACCATCTGGAGGGCATCCTCTATCCGATGCGTATGGACGACCTTACCCGCTTCGGTTTCGAGGCGGAGATGCGACGCCTGGCGGCGGCCGAGTCGGCGCTCGCCGCGGAGACGCGGAAGAACCAAGCGGTGCCGGAGCTCGACCTCGAGGACGTGCCCCAGACGGTCCCCGAAGAGGTCAAGGCGGAGAAGGTCGGCGCATGAGCGGCGCCAAGTCAGGTACCACATCAGGGACAGGCGCGCCGACGCTCGACGCGCTGCGCGAGACCTTGCTGCTCGCCACCCTGCCCCATGTCGCCTTCGACGGCTGGACGCAAGCCGCGTTGCGCGCCGGTGCTGCGGACGCCGGCCTAACGCCCGACGATATTGTGCGCGCCTTTCCCGGCGGCGCCATCTCGGCGATCGAGACCTTCAACCGCCGCGCCGACCGGCGCATGGTCGAAGCCATCGAGACCATGGACACGAGCGGCTTGCGCACGCACGAGAAGATCGCCGCCGCCATCCGCGCGCGCTTCGAAGACGTCGCCCCCCACAAGGAAGCGGTGCGCCGCGCGCTCACGGTTCTGGCCTTCCCGCTCAATGCCCCGCTGGCGCTCCGCATGCTGCATCATACGGTCGACGCGGCCTGGCATGCGGCCGGTGACCGCTCGACCGATTTCAACTGGTACACCAAGCGCGGCCTGCTGGCGGGCGTCTATTCGGCGACCGTGCTCTATTGGCTCAACGACAAGTCCGAGGGCCAGGCCGACACCTGGGCCTTCCTCGACCGGCGCCTGCAAGAGGTCATGCGCCTCGGCGGGACGTTCGCACGGGCCATGAAGGCGATGGGCGAGTTCCGCAGCCCGTTTGGAAATCCCTTCGGTGGTGGCCGGCCCGGCAGGCCCTATCCCGGCCCCTTCTCGAGACGGCGCTAGACAACACTCAGTTCAGGACAGACAGGGGGAGGACCGGATTTGCCGGCATCGGATACGGTCGTGCATCGCGACGCGCCATTTGCCATTCGCTGGGTCGAGGATTTCGTGCCCGGCGATATTTTCGAGTACGGCGCCTATCCCATGGAGGAGGACGACATCATCGCCTTCGCCAAGCGCTACGACCCCCAGGAGTTCCACACCAATCCCGCAGCGGCCAAGGCGACGCCTTACGGCGGGCTGATCGCAAGCGGGCTGCAGACGAGTTCGGTCTTCATGCGCCTACTGATCGACGCCTTTCCCAACGTCGCCTCGCTCGGCTCGCCGGGCTGGGACGAGTTGCGTTGGCCGGCGCCGGTGCGGCCCGGCACCGTCCTCTCCGCACGCACCGAGATCGTCGAGCGGCGCTTCTCCAAGAGCCGACCCGACCGCGGCATCGTCACCGGCCGCCACGAGATGAAGACCCAGGACGGCACCCGCGTCTTCTCGGTACAGAACTACTGGTTCGTGCTGCGCCGCGAGCCGGGCGCCTGAGCCTTAATCCGCCGCGACGCCGATATAGGGCAGGTAGCGGTACTTTTCGGCGTAGTCGATGCCGTAGCCGGCGATGAAGAGATCGTCGATCGAGAAGCCGACGAAGTCGGCGGTCACCTCGACCTCGCGCCGGCTCGGCTTGTCGAGCAGCGCACAGGTCCATAAGCCCGCCACTTCGCGCTGCTTCATCAGCGCCATCGCATAGGCGATCGAGCGGCCGGTATCGACGATGTCGTCGACCAGCAGGATCTGACCCTTGGCGATATCGGTCGGGATGTCGCCCAAGAGATGCACCTCGCCCGCGCTCTGCGTGCCCATGCCGTAGGACGACAGCCGCATGAACTCGATGCGCGGCTCGCGGCCCTTGCGGTAGAGCGCCCGCACCAGGTCGGCGACGAAGATGAAGCTGCCCTTGAGCAGACCGACGACGACGAAATCGCCCGCGATCGCCTGGTCGATCTCGGCCGCCAAAGCGTCGACGCGTTCGGCAATCGTCGCCTCGTCGAACAGAGGCTCGATGGTTTTGGCCATGGGCACCCCCTCCCCCGATCTACGGCGACCGCTCGGCTATTCCGGCTTTTCGGGCACCTTGGCGGCTTGACGCTCACGGAACTCATCGAGCGCTTTTTTCACCGCTGCATCCTCCACCGAGAGAATCGCCGCCGCCAGCAATCCCGCATTCTTGGCCCCGGCATCGCCGATGCCGAGCGTGCCGACGGGAATGCCGCCGGGCATCTGCACGATGGAGAGCAGCGAGTCGAGCCCCTTCAGCGACTTCGATTCGATCGGCACGCCGAGCACCGGCAATGTCGTGTGCGCCGCGACCACGCCCGGAAGATGCGCCGCGCCGCCCGCGCCCGCGATGATCACCTTCATGCCACGCTCACGCGCCGGGCCGACCCAGCCGGCCACACGTTCAGGCGTGCGATGGGCCGAGGCGACGATCGCCTCGTGGCCGATCCCCAGCTCGTCGAGCACGTCGGCGGCTTTTTTCATCGTCGGCCAGTCGGATTGGCTTCCCATTACGATGCCGACGGGCGGCGCGGTATCACTCATGTGTTCGCTCTCTTGCTGCTGATGCTGGATCCGGTCGTCTTAGGTTGCCTGGGGAAGGGGCGCGATTATAGGGACGCCGCCGAAGTCGACAAGCCGGATGCTGTGATATCAGGCGGCGGCCGGCGAGCGATTGCCAATGAATTCAAGCTTGTAACGGTATGCTATGCTTAACAGATAATTAACTACGCCTGCGGAGACTGCCCAGTGGGGGGCCCGGATTGGTCGCGTCGGGCCGATAATGACCGCATTCGCGATCGACGAGGCCGTCCTCATGAAGATAACCGATCCATCACCGGTTGCCGCCCTTGTGCCCACGCGCCCGCGCGCCGGCAAGGCCGGGACGCCAAAGCCGCGCAAGACCGCGGCTGCCGCCGACACCGCCTCGGTCATGGGGATTCCCGAGGCCGAGCTCACGCCCCATGTGCGCGCCGCCATCACCATGCTGATGGAAGAGGTTGCGCGCCTGCGCGACGAGCTCCGCCTCACCAAGCGACGCATCAGCGATCTGGAAGAGCTGGCCGACACCGACGCGTTGCTGCCGGTGATCAACCGGCGCGCCTTCGTGCGCGAGCTGAGCCGGATGATGTCTTACGCCGAGCGCTACGGCACGCCGCACACGCTGATCTATTTCGACCTGAACGGCATGAAGGCGATCAACGATACCCATGGCCATGCGGCGGGCGACGCCGCGCTCATCCATGTCGCCGGCATTCTGAACGAAAGTACCCGCGAATCGGATGTGGTCGGGCGGCTCGGCGGCGACGAGTTCGGCGTCCTGCTCGCCCAGGCCGACGAGACGACCGCCCGCGAAAAGGCCGAGGCGCTGGCGGAGCGGATTTCATCGGAAGGCGTTCCCTGGAAAGACCAGACCCTGCCGCTCAGCGTAGCCTACGGGGTCCATCCGATCCGGCGCGGCCAGGATATCGACGACGCCATCCAGGCGGCCGACCGCGCGATGTACGCCAACAAGGGTGCCTCGCGGCGACGCTCGGGCGGCGCGCGCTAGCGCAAGCCTTTACGCGATAGCTTTTACGCGATGATGTCCGGCAGCAGCTGGCTCTCGATCTCGGTGATCTCGTCCTTCAGCTGCAGCTTCTCCTTTTTCAGGCGCTGCACCTCGATCTGATCGAAGGGTCCGTCTTCGGTCAGTTTGCCGATCTTCTCGTCGAGCTCGCGATGCCGGTCGCGAAGTTCGATGAGCTTGACCTTGAGCGCTGTTTTCTCGTCTTCGCTCAATTGCATAATGGTTGTCCCCGCACGCGGGCGATCATATCCGATTTCGTGCTTCGTTCTCAATCGCGGCACACATCCGGTTCGGTTTTGCGCGGCTAAGCGTTGAACCCCCGCGCCGTTTCGCCGAAAGTGTGCACTGCAGCGAAGCCGCGCATCAGCGCGCGCATGCGGGAAGGGCCGGAACGACGTGGCCGGAACCATCGGTATTCTGACGAGCGGCGGCGACTGTCCCGGGCTGAACGCGGTGATCCGCGCCGCCGCCTACCGCGCCGTGCGCGGGCACGGCTTCAAGCTGATCGGCATCGAGAACAGCACCGAGGGCTTGGTCGCGCGCCCGGTCGCCGCGCGCGAGCTTCTGCCCGAAGCGCTCGAGCCGCACAGCCTGCGCGACGCCGGGACCATGCTGGGGACGACGACGCGCGGCGATCCCTTCGCCTACCCGATGCCGGACGGGACCACGCAGGACCGCACCGCGGAGATGATCGAGGGCGTGCGCACGCTCGGTCTCGACGCGCTGATCGCAATCGGCGGCGACGGCAGCCTGCGCATCCTGCGGCGCCTCGCCATGGCCTGCGAGCTCGACATGGTCGGCGTGCCGAAGACGATCGACAACGACGTGGCGATGACCGAGGTCTCGGTCGGCTTCGACACGGCGATGCGGGTTGCGACCGAGGCGCTCGACGCCCTGCAACCCACGGCCGCCAGCCACCACCGGGTGATGATCCTGGAGGTGATGGGGCGCGATGCCGGGCACATCGCGCTGGCCAGCGGCATCGCCGGCGGCGCCGACGTGATCCTGATCCCTGAGATCCCCTACAAGATCGCCGGTGTCGCGCGAAAGCTCGAACGCCTGCGCACGGCCGGACGCACCTCCGCGCTGGTGGTCGTCGCCGAGGGTGTGCCCGACGAGAACGGCAATCCCGTCACCACGCGCCAGCCCGGCGGCCAGGACACGTTCGGCGGCATCGGCCAGCACCTCGCGCACCAACTGTCGGAGGAAACCGGCGCGCGGACACGCGTCACCGTGCTCGGCCATCTGCAGCGCGGCGCGGCCCCCAGCCCCCGCGACCGCATGATCGCCAGCGCCTTCGGCACGCACGCGGTCGACCTCGTCGCGCAAGGCCGCTTCGACCGCATGGTCGCTTGGCAGAACCGCTCGGTGATCGACGTGCCGCTCGCCGACGCGGTCGCGCAGACCCGGCGCGTGGAGCAGGACGGCTCGCTGGTCGCAACCGCGCGCGGGCTCGACATCTCCTTTGGCGACGGGCCGGACACGGCGTAATGCAGGCAGAGGTGGCGCGGCCGGCATGACCAACTTCCCCGACCATCCCTTCTGGGATTTTTCGCTTCGCGTCTATGGCAGCGAGGGCGTGGCGCCGGCCTGCCTTAAGCTGCAGGAGGCGCACGGTATCGACGTGAATGTTCTGCTCGTGTGTTGCTGGCTCGGCGCTTCTGGGCGTGGTGCGGTGGGGAGCGAGGACATCGCTCGAATTGTCGAGGCCGTCTCCGCCTGGCACGGCGAGATCGTCCGCGGCCTGCGCGCCGTGCGCAAGCGCCTCAAGGAGCCGGTCGGCGGCGAGGACCGCGATCTCGCGCTGTCGGTCCGAAAACAGGTCCAGAAGATCGAGATCGACGCCGAGCATATCGAGCAGCTGATGCTGGCCGCGGCGGCCGAGGCCCTGCCGGACGCGGCTCCCGGGGACGCTGCCAAAGATGCCCGCACCAACGCCGAGGCCTACGTAGCGCATCTTCAAATCAGCCTAAATGACGAGGACCGCGCGGCGCTTCGGACAATCGTTGCCGCCGCGGTTGGCAGCCCGTCGGATCGTGATTAGACTGGACCCGTCCCGGGGTAGAGGGTGTCACGATATTAAGGGAGGTGGCGTTGCCCAATGACGAGCGCATAGACGCACTCAAGGCAGAGCACGCCGATCTTGAGTCCAAGATCGAAGAAGAACTCGGCCGTCCCATGCCGGACGACGCGCTTATCGGAAATTTGAAGAAGCAGAAGCTACGCATTAAGGACGAGATCGCCCAGCTCGCCGACTGATCGGGCCCCAGCGCCCGTATTGACGACCGCCCGCCATATGCGGGCCGATATCGAAACCTCTTCGCCGCACGATTTCCGTGCGGGCGAGCAGTGGTTTTTGACACCCTTCCCCTATTCCGCCGCGATCATCGATTGCGCAAGGTCGCGCAGCTTGCCCCGCTGGACCTTGACCCCGTTGGCGCTCTCGGTGACGGGAAAGGCTTCGACCATGAAGATGCGGGCAGGCACCTTGAATTTCGCCAGACCCGCGGCGCAATAAGATTGAAGGTCGGACTCCGAAATCGCCCCAGACGCCCCAGACGCCCCAGACGCCGAAGACGCCGAAGACGCCGCCGGGATGACGAAGGCGACCGCCTGGGTGCCGCGCCGGCCCGGCACGCCGTCGACCCCCACGACCTGGGCGCCGGCGACACTCGCATGGCCCTCGAGATAGTTGGCGATCTCTTCCGGCGCCACGAGATAGCCGCCGAGGCGCAGCGTGTCACCCATGCGCGAGAGATAGGTGAACGCGTTCCTGCCGACTTCGTCGCCGTCCATGGCGCCGAGATCGCCGGTGCGGATGAAGCCGTCTTCGGTGAGGGTTTTCGCGGTGGCTTCGGGATTGACCAGGTATTCGAGCATCATGCTCGGCCCCTTCACCTCGAGCTCGCCCTGCTCGCCCGGCGGCAGAAGGTCTCCCGTTGAGGGATCGCGCACCCGGACTTCGGTCTCCGGCGAGACGGGCGTGCCGCCGCCCCGCATCCGTACCTCGGCCGGCGCGGCCGGATCGCGCATGGCGAAGAGCGCTTGCACCTCGCTCATTCCGTAAGCGCCGATCAGAGGGATGCCGCGCGCGTCGCAACGCCTGACGACGTCTGCCGGATCGCCCGTGAAGGCCGCGAAGCCGCAGGCGCGCAGGGTCTCGAACGGCGTGGCGTCGTTCCCTTCGTCGAGCATCCGAAGATACATTTCGTCCGAGCCGTTCATATGCGTGACGCCGTGCGCGCGGATGCGCCGCACCGCCTCGCCCGCCTCGAAGGTCGGCATCAGCACCGCCGGCCGGCCGGCCGCGAGCGCCGCCATCGCCGAGGCCATGCCGAAGGTTCCGGCGAGCGGCAGCGACAGCAGGCACACCGCATCGTCGGCGTCCATGCCGAGCGCCGGCGCCACGGCGCGGGCGTGATCGACATGGCTTCGCTGCGGATGAAGCACGAATTTGGGCTTGCTCGTGGTGCCCGAGGTGGTGAAGACGATGCAGCCGGCATCGGGCTCGGCGTGGTCCGGGCCGTAGGGCTCGGCCTGCTCCAGATCCGCATAGGCCCGCGCCGGGCAGTCGGCGACCTCTGCCTCAGCCCGCGCCCCGCCCTCGTCGTAGACGATGACCGTTTCAAGGGCCGCAAGCGCTTGCGCTTCGACCTCGGCCAGGATCGCCGGGAAGTCGATGCCCTTGAAGCCGGGCCACATCACCAGAAGCTTGGCGCCCGAGCGGCCGACGATATCGGCCACCTCGTGCGCGCGGAAGCGCGTGTTGACCGCGACCACGATAGCGCCGAGGCGTGCGCAGGCGAAGAAGATCGTGAGCCAGGCCGGGGCGTTCGGCAGCCAAAGCGCCACCCGGTCGCCGAACCCGACCCCCAGTTCGGCAAGGCCTTGCGCCACGCGGCGCGCGCGCTCATCGAACGCGGCGTAGCTGATGACGTCGTCGCCGTAGTAGAGCGCCGGTGCGTCGTCCGCACGAGCGACCAGGTCGCTCAGAAAATCCGGGAGCGTGCTGCGGGACTTGCTGCGGGACATGAGGCCCTTCCGTACGGCTGCCCGGCCTTTTGGGCCATGGCGGTTCGCCATTCAGACGCCGTGCTCCAGCCACCAGTCGAGATGCTCGACCCGGTCGTGGCCCCAGAAGGGCTCGCCGGCGACGATCATATGCGGGCTGCCGAAGACGCCGTCGGCGACCGCCTGCTCGCCCGCTTCGACCATTGCCGCGCGCGCTTGCGGGTCGTCGGCCGCCGCCGCGATCTCGGCCGGGTCGGCGCCAACCGCCTCGGCGCAGGCCTTCAGCACGCCCGGCTCGGTGATCGTCTCGCCGCGGCCCCAATAGGCGTTGAAGACCTCGCTCGCAAAGGCGTTGGCGAGCGGCCGGTCCTGCGCCGCCAGGCGCCAGAAGCCAAGCCGCGCGCCCTCGGCATCGAGAGGAAACGTGTCGGGCATGGTCAATTCCTGGCCCTCGATCACCGCGCAGCGTTGGAAGTCGCGGCGGATATAGCGCGCCTTTTCCCGCGGCTTGCCGAGCGGGTGGTAGTCGATCGCGTCCCAGACCTGCATGAGCGAGAAGGCGCGCCACTCGATCTCGCGGCCGTGTTTTTCCGCCACGCGGCTCAAATCCCTGATCGCGAGATAGGTATTGGGCGAGACGAACTCGGCATAGAAGATGATCGGATCGGGCATATCGGTCTCCGCGTTCGGTCAGCTCGGATCGGAAGCAAGCCGCGGTATACCGGCATACTCACGGTTCATCAAAGTCAAAGCGCTTTCGCCTCCTCGCGCAGCTTGAATTTCTGGATCTTGCCGGTCGAGGTCTTGGGCAAGGCGGTGAAGACGACCGTTTTGGGCGACTTGAAGCTGGCGAGGTTTTCGCGGCAGAAGGCGATGATCTCCTCCTCGCTGGTCTGCGCGCCCTCCTTGAGCTCGATGAAGGCGCAGGGCGTCTCGCCCCATTTCTCGTCGGGCCGCGCGACCACCGCCGCGTCGAGCACGGCGGGATGGCGGTAGAGCACGCCCTCGACCTCGATCGTCGAGATATTCTCGCCGCCGGAGATGATGATGTCCTTGGAGCGGTCCTTGAGCTCGATATAGCCGTCGGGGTGCATCACGCCCAGATCGCCCGAATGGAACCAGCCGCCGGCGAGCGCCTCTTCGGTCGCTTGCGGGTTCTTCAAGTACCCCTTCATGACGACGTTGCCGCGCATCATCACCTCGCCGATGGTCTCGCCGTCGGCGGGCACGGGCTCCAGAGTAGCGGCATCCGCGACCGTGAGCCCTTCCAGCACCGGATAGCGCACGCCCTGGCGCGCCTTGATATTGGCCTGCTCGGCGACCGGCAGGTCGTTCCATTCCTCATGCCAGGCGCAGACCACGGCCGGCCCGTAGATCTCCGTCAGGCCGTAAACATGCGTGACCTCGATCCCCATCTTGGCCATCGCTTCGAGCGTGGCGGCGGGCGGCGCGGAGGCGGCAGTGAAGCACTTGATCTGCTGATCCCATTCGGTGCGGTCCGCGTCCTTGGCGTTGACCAGCAGGCCGAGCACGATCGGCGCGCCGCAGAAATGCGTGACGCCGTGGTCGCGGAAGCTCTCGTAGATCGGTTTGGCCTCGACCCGGCGCAGGCAGATCGACGTTCCGGCCACTGCCGCCAGTCCCCAGACGAAGCACCAGCCGTTGCAGTGAAACATCGGCAAGGTCCAGAGATAGACCGGGTGCTGAGGCATCGACCAGACCAGAAGATTGCCGAGCGAAAGCAAGTATGCGCCGCGGTGCGAGTAGACGACGCCTTTGGGGTTGCCCGTCGTGCCGCTCGTATAGTTGAGCGAGATCGCCTCCCACTCGTCGTCGGGCATGCGCCAGGCGTAGTCGGGATCGCCGGTGGCGATGAAGGCCTCGTAATCCATCTCGCCGATCAGCTCGCCGCCCTGCGCCAGGTCGTCATCGATATCGATCACGAACATCTCGCGGCCGCAGATCGCCAGCGCTTCCTTGATGACGGGCGAGAATTCGCGGTCGGTCAGGATCGCCTTGGCCTCGCCGTGATCGAGGATAAACGCGATATTCTCCGCATCGAGGCGGATGTTGAGCGAATTCAGCACCGCCCCGCACATCGGCACGCCAAAGCTCGCCTCGTAGAACTCCGGAATGTTGGGCGCCATGATCGCGACCGTGTCGCCGACCCCAATGCCGCGCTTGGACAACGCCGAGCCGAGCCGGCGCGCGCGGGTATACGTTTCCAGCCAGCTATAGCGACGCTCCCCATGGATCACCGCCACCCGATCCGGAAAGATCGCCGCCGCGCGCTCGATCAATGTCAGCGGGGTCAACGGCTGAAAGTTCGCCGGCACCTTGTCCAGCCCGACGTCGTAGATCGATGTGATCGATTTTCCGGCCATTGCCTGCCTCGCCTCCCTCAAATCCGCCGGGCCTGCCGCCCCGTTGCGCTCTTTTATCGGATTCGCCCGGCCGGGCGAAGAGGCGGAAGAGCAGATTCGACACGCTTTGGCAGCGCCGACCACCAACCGAGCGTGCGGCGATGGACCCGCTTGGCCATGCGGGGTTTCGGCCGACAGCCGATTTCACAAGCGCGCGAACCGTACCCGACATCCATCGGTCCCCCGAAGTGGGGATCTCAATATCATTGCTTTGACAATAACTTGACTGCTCAGGTTAAGAGCACAAGGCAGGATCAGCACTTATCGGCGGCGCAAGCCCGAATATGCATTAGGTGGATAATTGTCGCGTCATGTATTCAGAACCGCGCGATCAAGCCGAATGGAGGCGAATCTCGCAATTTGGATTCATTTGCAAGATTCGCCTCCGCTTCACGTCCCCTCACTTTTCCCGCCGTGTGCCCCGAATGATGAGGTAGTCGCGCGGCACGGTGAGTCCCATCGGGCCCGCGTAATGCGTGTGATAGGCATCGACGTCGGCCTTGAGCGCGGCCCGGCCAGCGTCGTCGAGGCTGTCCATCACATGCCGGATCGGGCCGAAGCCCTCGCCGTACCAATTCCAGATCGCATCGGGGCTATCGTGATAGGCGATGTTCTGACCATCCTCGAATTCGAGCGCGAAGGCGTCGCCCAGCAGCCGCGTCGCTTCGTTGCGGTCGCCCCAGTTCATCGGTGAAGCGGACGGCGGCGGCGCATCGCTGTGCTGGGCGATGACGCCGAAGAACGCGTCGACCGCGCCGCCCGGCACCCAGGCGGCAACGACGAGGCGCGCGCCCGGCTTGCACGCCCGCGCGAGCTCGGCCGCCGCTTTTTCCTGGTTCGCCGCGAACATCACACCGAATGTGGAAATAACGCCGTCGAATTCGCCATTTTCGAAGGGCAGCGCCTCGGCGTCACCCTGAATGAATTCGATCGACGGCTCGATATGCGCCGACAGCGGCCTCGCCGCATCGAGCAAACCATCGGCAATGTCGATGCCGGTGACCCGGGCGCCCGTGCGGGCGACGTTGCGCGCTGTCCAACCGGTTCCTGTCGCGACATCGAGTATCCGTTCGCCGGCCTTCGCATCGAGACGCTGCGCCGCATGGGCGAGTGCATCGGAGATGGCGTAGCTGACATTGTCGTAGCCCGCCCCGCCCCGGCTCCAAAGCGTCGCGGCGACCTCATGATGCGGCAGCACGGCAGGCAGAGGCGCGGCATCACGACTGGCGGCGCTCTGTGATCCAGATACAAGCGACATGGGAATAAACTCCTTCTGGCTGATTCGCTCGGTCAACACGGCCGCGACTGTGTTTCGAGACGTGCGGTCAAACCAGTCCAGAAAGTGGAGTATTCGCGCCACCGCACCGGTATTATTCTCGCTGTCGCAATCACGGCGAGGAGCGCACACATGAAGAGCCCGAAATGAAGAGTTACGGCCAGTTCTGCCCGGTCGCCAAGGCGGCCGAATTGTTCTGCGAGCGCTGGACGGCGTTGATCATTCGCGATCTCGCGGGCGCGCCGCGGCGGTTTTCGGCGCTCCAACGCGGCGTGCCGCTGATGTCGCCGACCCTGCTGTCGAGCCGCCTCAAGACGCTCGAAGCCGAGGGCATCATTGCCCGCAAGCGCGGCGAGACCGGCGGCCACTGGGTCTATCACCTGACCGCGGCGGGCGAGGAGTTCGTGCCGCTCGTCATGGCGCTCGGCACCTGGGGCCAGCGTTGGGCGCGCCGCGAGCTCGAGGAGAATGAGATCGACTTGAGCCTCTTCATCTGGGCGATGGAGAACACGGTCGATCCGACGGCCTTCGGCGAGCGCCGCACCGTGGTTCGCATGGAGCTCACCGACCAGCCCAAGGCCAAGCGGCTGTGGTGGTTCCTCAACGAGAACAGCCGCGTCGAGCTCTGCGTCGACCCGCCGGGCCCCGATATCGATCTCTACATGTCCGCCACCCTGCCCGATATGATCCGCATCTGGCGCGGTGACGAGAGCTACAGCCGCGTAGTTGAGGACGGTCGCCTCGAGGTCCATGGGGCCACCCGCCTGCAGCGCGCCGCACGGCGCTGGCTCAATGCGAGCCTGCTGGCGCATGTGAAGCCCGCCGGGAAATCAGAACGGCTCGCCGCGAATGCGGCCGGATGACGCAACGCGTGCACGCGTGAACCTTTTGCAATAACGGCCATTCTTGACCACACTGCCGGCCAATGAAGACGGTGCTCGCACCGCCGTTCGGGAGGAAAAAATGGCCAGCAGATATGATGAGGTGCATGCGCGTTCGCTCGCCGACAAGGACGGCTTCTGGGCCGAGGCGGCGGAGGCGATCGACTGGGTGAAGCGCTGGGACAAGGTCCTCGACGACACGAACCCGCCCTTCTATCGCTGGTTTGCCGGCGCGGAGGTCAACACGGCCTGGAACGCGCTCGACCGGCATGTCGAGGGCGGCCGCGCCGATCAGGCGGCGCTGATCTACGACAGCCCCGTCACCGACACCGTCAAGACCTACAGCTACCGCGAGCTGCGCGACGAGGTCGCGAAATTCGCCGGCGTGCTGGCAGGGCTCGGCGTGGCGAAGGGCGACCGCGTCATCGTCTACATGCCGATGATCCCGCAAGCCGCCATCGCCATGCTCGCCGTGGCGCGTCTGGGCGCCGTGCATTCGGTCGTCTTCGGCGGCTTTGCGGCGAACGAGCTCGCCGTGCGCATCGACGACGCCAAGCCCAAGGTGATCGTCTCGGCCTCCTGCGGCATCGAACCGGGCCGCATCGTCGAATACAAGCCGCTGCTCGACGGCGCGATCGAGGCCGCTACGCATGCGCCCCACCACACGGTCGTCTTCCAGCGCGACATGTGCGAAGCCCCGATGATCGAGGGCCGGGACGTCGATTGGGACGCGGCGATGGCGGAAGCAGAGCCCCATGACTGCGTGCCCGTGGCCGCGACCGATCCGCTCTACATCCTCTACACCTCGGGCACCACAGGCCAGCCCAAGGGCGTCGTCCGCGACAACGGCGGGCACCTGGTCGCGCTCAACTGGACGATGAAGAACATCTACGGCGTCGATCCGGGCGAGGTCTTCTGGGCCGCCTCCGATGTCGGCTGGGTGGTCGGGCACTCCTACATCGTCTACGCGCCGCTCATCCATGGCAACACGACGGTGCTGTTCGAGGGCAAGCCCGTGGGCACGCCCGATGCCGGCACCTTCTGGCGCGTCATCGCCGACCACAAGGTGGCGGCGATGTTCACCGCGCCCACAGCCTTCCGCGCGATCCGCCAGCAGGACCCGAGCGGCGCGTTCATCGAGAAATACGATCTCTCGAACTTCCGCACGCTCTTCCTCGCGGGCGAGCGCACCGACCCGGACACGCTGCATTGGGCGGAAGACAAGCTCGGCGTGCCGGTGATCGATCACTGGTGGCAGACCGAGACCGGCTGGTCGATCTGCGCCAACTGCGTCGGCCTCGGTCAGCTTCCGGTGAAGGAAGGCTCGCCCACCAAGGCCGCGCCGGGTTGGGACGTCCAGGTGCTCGACGAGAACCAGCAGCCGGTCGGCCCCGGCGATATCGGCGCGCTGGTCTGCAAGCTGCCGCTGCCGCCGGGCACGCTGCCGACGCTCTGGCACGCCGACCAGCGCTACATCGACAGCTATCTCAGCGACTATCCCGGCTACTACAAGACGGGCGATGCCGGCTTCATCGACGAGGACGGCTATGTCTTCGTGATGACCCGCACCGACGATGTGATCAATGTCGCCGGGCACCGTCTCTCGACCGGCGCGATGGAGGAAGTCCTCGCCCATCACCCCGACGTCGCCGAATGCGCCGTGATCGGCGTGCACGATCACCTCAAGGGCCAGGTGCCGCTCGGTTTCCTGGTGCTGAACGCAGGCGTGGCGCGCGACGAGAGCGAGATCGTGCGCGAGGCCGTCGGCATGGTGCGCGACAAGATCGGCCCGGTCGCCGCCTTCAAAACGGCGACGGTCGTCCAGCGCCTGCCCAAGACGCGCTCGGGCAAGATCCTGCGGGGAACGATGCAGAAGATCGCCGACAGCGAGGCCTACAAGGCCCCGGCCACCATCGACGATCCCGCGATCCTGCCGGAGATCGAAGAAGCGCTGAAGGAGATCGGCTACGCGAAAGGCGGGTGACCGCGGCGCTTAGCCCGCAGCGGTTCACCCCATCGCGGCCCGCCGCGACCCGGTCCTACCGCGGCGGCGGGGGTGGCGGCACGTCGGGGGGCGTGGCGAAGCCCGGCACCTGATTGCCCCGCGAATACATGCACTGCGCGTAGAGCGCGTCGTAGCGGTACTGCAGGCGGTACTGGGCGCGCGCGGCCGGGCCCGACCCCGCTGCGGTGCCGAAGATGGCGCCGCCCGCGGCGCCCACGCCCGCACCCCGTCCGCCGCCGACCGCGGCACCCAGAGCGGCACCGAGCACGGTCCCGATGGCCGCGGTGCCGAGCTGGCGGTTGTTCGCTTCGGTGGCGGCACGGCCGACCTGCTCGTCGGCGAACTGCATGCAAACGGCGCGATCCTGATTGAATACGTCGTAGGGCTTGTTGGGCCCCGGCATCGCGACGATCTGCGGTCCGGCCGGCGGCGTGACGCAGCCTTGGAGCGCTAGTAGCGCGGCAGCACCAAGCGACATCAGTTTCAAGCTGGGCATGGTCGTCACTCGCTCAAATTGACTGAAAGGAGACTCAACGCGATTTCCGCGCAGTGCCGGGCGGCACCACCGGAACAGGCCGCCACGGCCCGCGGCACGACCGGACATAGGGGTAATAGCCGCGGGGGTTGTTGCAGAAGTACCAATGCTGCGCCGGAGGGGCGCCGGAATAGACCGGCGGCGGCGCCGGCTGCACCGCCACGGCCGGCGGAATGTAGACCGGATAGGGGTAGTACGGCACCGGGTAGGGATACCAATAGCCGTCGACCACCCACCACCACGCATAGCGGTTATGGCGCCAGCCGTGGTGCCAGTACCCGTGATGCCAGCGGCCGCGGTCGTAGGGCGAGAAGCGCCAGTACGAGTGGCCGTAATAGCCGCCGCGATGCGGTCCCCGCGCCTGCGCTTCGGACACCACCGGGACCAGGATGGCAGCCAGCGCCACAACCACAACGATGCGAGCCCAAAGGCGACCCATCGCACACCTCCAATTTCGATCGTGGACATCCGCGGCAAGGCCTGACCTCAGGGATCGCCGCTGGAACGCCGTACCATCGAGTTGGTCATCATCGGACGGTAATCAATGACCGTGAATCGGGCGCTAAGAAGGCCTAGAAATTAGGGCAAATTTTCGACGATGGTGGGGCGGGCCGTCCCGAGACCGGGCGGGGGCCCCTATTCGATCACCGCCAGGGTGCGCACCTCGATGCTTTCGCGCGGCGGGGCACTTGCCGGCGTATCGGGCAGCGGAACGGCGCCGTGGGGGGCGAAGCGGGCGCGGCCGTCATCCAGGCTGTCCCAGCCCTTGATCAGGATCACCTCGTCGCGCGTCATGCGCGGCGCGTAGTACCAGCGTTGGTCCGGATCGTAGGCGAGGTGGTAGATCTCGCCGGTCCGGTCGGCGAAGACCTGGTCGGTCGCGATGAGGTCGTTCGGGGCGATGCTCGAGGCGTCGGCGAGGGCGAGCGGTGAGCGCGCGACCGGGCCCTTGATCGGACGCCACACGTTGATCTGGACGATCCGCGCGCCGGCGGCCTGGAGGCGTTTCGCCTCCGCCTCACCGAGGATGTCCGCCACGCGCTGGGGGCCGCTCATGACCGTGTAGTCGACATGGACCCGCGCGGCGGGACCGCGCAAACCGTCGGGGTTCTTCGCTCCGGCCTCGCTGTCGGCCCGGCGGGTGGCGTCGAAAACGACGACCCGGCTCGCGCCCAGCCGTTCGCGCAGCAGCGCCTCGATCTCCTGGTAGTAGGCCCCTTCGACCGCCGCGTCGTCGTAGAGATCCTCGACCGCGGTCGGGCTCTCCAGCAGCTCGAAGCCTTCGCGGTCGAGCGACAGCGTGTCGGCGACGGCACGCATATCGGCGATCGGCACCGTGTGGTCCTCGACCTCGAAGAAGAGCTTCGGCTCCCCACCCGTCAGCGCGGCGCTGTGGAAGACGGGCTTTTCCGCCTGCCGGCGAATGAAGGTGAGCGGCGCCTCGACCGCAACAGAGGCGGCGGCGCGCGGTGAGCGTTCGCTGGCGACGATCTGGTTCATCGATGCTCGTCCTCGGCTTCGGCCGCCGACAGCGGCGGCACGGTTTACGTCCTTGGGTATGATAAATGCACAAAGTCGGCCCTGGTTACGACCGATTTCGCTTCAGCTTGACTTGAACAAAATTCATGTGATCAACGCGGCTCGCCGCCGCGCCAGGCCTTTGCCTGCTCGCCCAGCCAGCGATCGAAGCGGCGGGCGGCGGCGCTCGGCGGGGTATCCGAAGGCCGGCAGAGATAGTAGGCGGCGCCCGTCGGATCGGCGCCTCCGAACGGCGTCACCAGCCGGCCGCTTTCAAGCCAGCTGTCGACCACCGGCCGCCGTCCCATCGCCAGGCCATGGCCCGATTCGGCAAGCTGGAGGGCCTGTTCCATCGCATCCATGGTGATGAGGGAATTTGGCGCCGGCGGCTCGATGCCGCGGGCGCGCGCCCATTCCTCCCATTCGTCGGGGAAATTTGCGTTCACGATCAGGCGCCGCCCACCCAGAAGATCGGCGGACAAGCCGTTCGTGTCTCCCGCCGGCAACGCTTCGACATAGCCCGGCGCGCAGACCGGCATCGCCGCCTCGGCCAGCAGGAAAACCGCCTCGACATCGGGCCAGGCGCCCTTGCCGTGGCGGATCGCGAAGTCCATCTGGTCGCGCCGCAGATCGATCACCCGCGTCGTGGTGATGAGCTGGAGGTTGATCTCCGGATGTTCGCGCTCGAAGGCGCCGAGGCGCGGGATCAGCCAGGCGGCGGCGAGCGAGGGCGGCAGCGTCATCCGCACCGTGGCCCGGCCTTCTGCCGGCATCAGCGCCTCGGTCGCCGCCCGGATCTGCCGCAGCGCCGGCTCGATCTGCTCCAAATAGCGACGGCCGGTATCGGTCAGCACGGGCCGCGGTCCCGACCGGTCGATCAGCGGCGTGCGCAGGAAATTCTCCAGGCGTTTGACCTGGTGGCTGATCGCCGATTCGGTGAGGCCCAGGCTTTCCGCGGCGTCCTTGTAGCGGTCATGCGTGGCCGCGGCATGAAATGCCCGCAAGGCGGCGAAGGGCGGCAATGTGGTCTTGGGTCCGGCCATAGCCAGAACCTGCATCCTGTATGAATGAAATTCAAGTGCCAGCCGCCGGGCGCGACGCTATGTGTCGAGCGAGACCCAGATCTGGCCGTCGGCGATCCGGCAGGGATAGATGTCGAGCGGGGCCCGGTTCTTGGAGACGTCGCCCAGGAACGGCATCGCAGTCGGGCTGCCATCCTCTGCAAGGTAGGGACACCAGTCGCGGATCTCGCCGGTCTGCAGGTCGTAGCAGCTGCCGTGCCAGCGGCAGACAACGCCGAGATCGTCGGTCACCACGCTCGCCGGCGGCAGATGGTCAGCGAACTTCTCGGCATGGACCTTGCGGTCGAAGATCGGCAGCCGCAGATGCGGACAAGCATTGTTGAAGGCGACGAAGCCCGCCGGACCTCGATGCACGACGATGTCGCATTTCTCCAGATCGACGATCCGGCTCTGGCCCACCTCGAGCTCTTTGGCTGGCAGCACCCGCTGCCATTCGCGTCCGGCGAAACGCTCGGTCTCCCGCACCTCGCGCTTGTTGAGCGCCGCAGCGACCTCGGGTTTCAGACCACCGATCTCGTAAAGCGTGATGCGCTCGCTGGTGCCAGGCAGGCGCGTGCGCACGAAATCGAGCATCTCGACCTGGTCCTCGACCTCGCGGTAGAGGTCCTCGGAGATCAGGAAGCGGGTGCCGGCCTCCTTGCTCGCGGATTCCACCCGGCTCGCCACATTGACCACGTCGCCGATCGCAGTCAGCCGCTCGTGGCCGAGCGAGCCGACGGAGCCCAGCACCGCTTCGCCGTAGTGCAGGCCGATGCGGATGTCGAAGTCGATGTCGTACATCGCCTTGACGAAGGGCTTCATGCGGTCGATGGCGTCGAGCGTCTGCAGGGCGGCGTTGACCGCCCGGATCGGCGCGTCGAGCTCGCCATCAACGCCGAAGATCGCCATCATCCCGTCGCCGACGAACTTGTCGATATAGCCGCCGTTGCGCTCGATGATCTCGCCCGCCTGCACGAAGTAGCGGTTGAGCAGATACATGACGTCGTAGGGCAGCAGCATCTCGGAAATCGCGGTGAAACCGGCGACGTCGCTGAAGAAGACGGTGAGGTTGCGCATCTCGCCCACCCGCGTCGCCGAAGAGCGGTCTAGCTGACTGCTGATCGCAAGATCGATTTCGTCGAGGACCAGCCGGCGGATGCGGAGATCGCCTTGCGGCCTGAGTTGGCAGGCGAGGCGCACTTCATCGCCCAGCCCCAGCTGCTCGGCCATCTCGCCTTCCGCCTGGCTTCGTTCCGAACAGCTCTTGAGCCCGTCCAGCACCCACACCCGGCAGGTCGAGCACTTGGCTCGGCCGCCGCAGGCATGCGCCAGCGGAATGTCGGCGCGCAGCGCCGCCTCGAGAAGGGTTTCGCCGTCCTTCGCCTCGAACTCGGCGCCGTCCGGCATCGCGACGATCTTTGCCATGCGCTCTCCGACCTTGGGCGTAACCGCACAAGTATATTGACGAAAGCGCGGTTGCTCGAATCGGATTATTGCATCTTGCGCGGGAGGAGATCGCGGCGGTGGAGGGGCGGCATGCCCCGGCAGACCTATGTCTCCCCGACGCGATCGCAGTATGATGGTGGCGACAGGGCGGGCCGGAAGGATACGGAGGAGCGAGGAGGCACCATGCAGCTCAAGGACAAGGTCGCCATCGTCACCGGGGCCGCGCAGGGGATCGGCTTCGCCATCGCCGAGCGCTTCGTCAAGGAGGGCGCCAAGGTCGTGCTCTCCGACATCGAGACCGGCAAGGGAAAGGACGCGGCCTCCCGGCTCGAGCTCGCCGGCGGCGAAACGCGGTTCGTGCCGTGCGACGTCGGGGATGCCGGTCAGGTGACGGCGCTGGTCAGCGACGCCGTGCGCGACTACGGCCGGCTCGACATCATGGTTTCCAACGCCGGGACCATCCACACGGCCGAATTCCTCGACCTCGAGGAGCGCAATTTCGACAAGGTTCTGCGCACCAATTTGAAAGGCGCCTTTCTGACCGGCCAGGCGGCGGCGCGGCAGATGGTCAAGCAGGGCAGCGATGGAAACGGAGGTGGCGCGATCATCAACATGTCCTCTGTGAACGCGATCCTCGCGATCCCGAACCAGGTCCCCTACAACGTCTCCAAGGGCGGCATCAATCAGCTCACGCATGTGATGGCGCTGGCGCTGGCGCCGCACGATATCCGGGTGAACGCGATCGGGCCGGGCACCATCGCAACCGAGATGGCGCAGGTGGTGTTGGAGGACGAGGCGGCGCGCAAGAAGATCATGTCGCGCACCCCGATGGGCCGCCTGGGCGAGCCGGCCGAGGTCGCCGCCATCGCCGTCTTCCTCGCCAGCGAGGAGTCGAGCTACGTGACCGGCCAGGTGATCTACTGCGACGGCGGCCGTCTGCCGCTCAATTACACGGTGCCGGTGGAGTGAGCGGTGGACGGGTCGACCTCAGGCCCCGGCCCGTGCGCCTTCTGGTTATAGCGCCAGAGGCCGAAGGCGATGGCGACGGCGATGATGCCGCCGGCGATCACGGTGACCGGCGTGGTGCGCATATGCTCGAACCACTGGGTATAGAAGTGGATCGCGCCGAAGACGACGACCGCGTTCATCATGCCGCGCTGATTACGGAGCGCTGCCCAGATCGCGAGCCCGATCAGGACGAGGGCCCAGGCGCCGGCGAAAACGGTGTCCGGGATCAGGAACGCTCCCTGGCGTAGCTCGCGCAGAAGGCTCCAGCGGTTGGGGTTGGAGCCGTAGATGAGATCGGCGTGGAGCCAGGTGAAGCCAGGCCGGTCGCCGAAGATCGAGCCGACCCAGAACCCGAAATTGACCCAGACGAAGGCGAGCAGCCCGGCGATCCGGGCCAGCCGCGCATAGGCCGGCTTGAGGCGCGGTCCGAAGGCAAAGGCCAGGGCGACGACGAGCGAGAAGACGAGGACGGTGACGGTCGCCTCGCGGATCCAGAGACCGTAGGAGCCGCGCCAGTAGCCGGTGCTCGAGCCGAGAAGCCCCGCCAGCGCGAAGACCGCGAGCGCGATCAGGAAGCCGTGCCGGAGCACGATCCCGCTGAGCGAAAAGACGAGGACAGCGTAGGCAAAGGCCAGGAGGTTCCCGTCGGTCCAGGCGATGACGGCACCGCAATGGACCAGCGCGCCGATGACGGTCAGCACCCCGGCCAGAAAGCCGAACCCCGCCGCCCGCCAGATGCCGAGCCCAAGGCCGGCCGCTGCGAGAACGAAGCCCAGCACCGCCGCGACCGTCGGGTTCGGCTTCAGCACCACGATGCCGCCTACGACGGCCATGATGCCGATCGTGCTCAGCGTATTGATCGCAAGTGCAGCGGTTTCGCTGGCGGCCCGTTTGCGGATCTCGGCGGCCTGCTCGGCCGTGATTACGTCCTCGGCCTCAAGCTTCGCGACGTCGACGACATGTTTCATCGTCAAGCTTCCTCGATCGTCTTTGCAACGCGCCGAAGATCCGACGCCCTACGCCAAAGACGGACCGAACCGGGTTTTTGCACCGTCACCCGCGCGAAGTTCGATCGACTGTCTCACGGCGTCCTTGGACGCGTCCTCGGACGCGCGTCGTCAGCCGTTCCTCTTCTCGTCGCCGTCCGTCTCTTCGTCCTTTTCGGCCGTCTCGCCTTCCGGCGCGGCGGGCTTATCTTCCGGCGCGGCCTTCGGCTTGAAGAGCAGGTTTGGGTCGAGCACCGGATTGTCCGGGCCGTCGTCCGCCGCAACGGACTCCGGCGCGCGTTCGGGGGTCTTGAAGAGATTGGCGGCCGTGGGCGCGGGCCCGGTCCGCACGGCGGGCTCGGGCTCGGCGACCGGCTCGGGCGTGGCGTGGGGGCTGCCCATCACCTGATCGGCGGGCGCCGCCTCGGGTTCGATCCCGGCCTTGCGCGCCTCGCGGGCCGCATCCTTGGCCCGGCGCGTGGCGCGGCGGCGCGCCTTCTGCACCGCCTCGTCGAGCTCATTGCGCGCGCAAAGGCCAAGGTCGACGGGATCGCGCGGCCGGATGTTGGGGGCGTTCCAGTGGGTGCGGTCGCGGATCGCCGTGATCGTCGGCTTGGTGGTGCCGAGCAGCTTGCCGATCTGCGCATCGGAGAGCTCCGGGAAGGTGCGCAGCAGCCAGGCGATGCCGTCGGGCTTGTCCTGGCGCTTGGAAACCGGCGTGTAGCGCGCGCCCTTGGCGCGCGGCGTCGGCATCGGCATGTCGCTCTCGAGCAGCTTCAGCTTGGCCTTGGGATCTTTCTCGCAGCGCGCGATCTCTTCCGCGGTCAACTGGTCGTTGGCGACGGGGTCGTGCCCAGCCATGCCGACCGCGACCTCGCCGTCGGCGATCGCCTGGACCTCCAGCGGGTGCAGGCCGCAGAACTCGGCGACCTGATCGAAGGTCAGCGTGGTGTTGTCGACCAGCCAGACGGCCGTGGCCTTCGGCATCATCGGAAGCGTGCTCATGGGCTTTATCCTCTTGCGGTCACTATCGCTGCACTGGGCAAAGCGAATAACCAATAGAAATCCCCGCGCCGGCCATTTGCTGGCCGGCCCCGACTGCTTCTTTGATCAAAGCTGCGGGAGCGGGGCGGCGCCGTCGTTCCGGCACCGTGGATCAGAAGATGACCCCGCTAGCCGCTGACTTCAAGCGCGATCTTGCCGATATGCGCGCTCGATTCCATCAGCGCATGGGCCTCGGAGGCTTGTCCGAACGGGAACGTCTTGTGCATCACGGGGCGAACCTTGCCGGCCTCGATGAGCGGCCAGACATGCTCAAGCAGGCTCGCGGCGATCTTGCCCTTGTCGGCGACGCTGCGGGGCCGCAGGGTCGAGCCGGTCACGGTGAGGCGCCGCCTCATGATCAGGCCGAGGTTCACTTGTGCTTCGGCCCCCGTCATGATCGCGATCTGGACCAACCGTCCGTCGACGGCGAGCGAGGCGATGTTGCGGGCGAAATACTCAGCACCGACCATATCGATCAGCAGCTCGACGCCCTTGGCGTCGGTGATCTCCTTCACGACCTCGACGAAATCCTCCTCGCGGTAGTTGATCGCGCGAACGGCGCCGAGATCGAGGCAGGCCTGGCATTTCTCCTTGCTGCCGGCGGTGGCGATCACCCGGCCGCCGAACGCGGTGCCGAGCTGGATCGCCGTGGTGCCGATGCCCGAGGAGCCGCCATGCACCAGCATGGTCTCGCCCTCGGCCAAGCGGCCGCGATCGAAGACGTTGGTCCAGACGGTGAAGAAGGTCTCCGGCAGGCACGCCGCCTCGACCATCGAAAGCCCCTTGGGCACGGGCAGACATTGCGGCACCGGCGCCGGGCAGTATTCGGCGTAGCCGCCGCCGGAGACCAGCGCACACGCCGCGTCGCCGACCTTCCAATTGCCTGCATCCGCGCCGACCGCAACGACGGTGCCGGCGATCTCGAGCCCCGGAATATCGGAGGCGCCAGGCGGCGGCGGATAGCGGCCCTGGCGCTGAACCACGTCGGGCCGGTTGACCCCGGCGGCCGCGACCTTGATCAGCACCTCGCCCTGCCCCGGTGCTGCGACCGGCCGGGTCCCCGGCACCAACGCCTCCGGGCCGCCTGGCTCGGGGATCTCGATCGCGGTCATGGTCTCGGGAATGGGTTCCGCCATAAATCTCTCGAATGTCTGAATGATCGGGCTGCGCCGAACTTACCTGGACAGTGGCCTGAACAGTGGAAAAACAAGGCGCTGGTCTAGTATCTTAGGCACAGCGACGCAAGACAGCCGAGCATGACGTCCGATGACCGGAACCGACGGGAGTGCGCGCCATGGCCTTTGAACTCGATGAACTGGAACCCCAAAACCAGCCGAAGAAGCCGACCGACATCTCGGGCTGGTCGGCCGAGGAGCTCAAGGACTACATCGAGGCGTTGAAGGCAGAGATAGCGCGCGCCGAAGCCGTGATCGACGCCCGCAAGGGCCAGATCAACGACGCCGAGTCGGTGTTCAAGAAATAATTCAAGAAATAGGCCGAGCATGCGCCGCCCTCCCCCGCTTTCGCGGGAGAGGGCTGAACGCGTGTCTTACCGAGCTCAGGCCGCGGCGATGGCCTGGTCGAGATCGGCGATGATGTCGTCGATATGCTCGATGCCGACCGACAGGCGCACATAGCCGTCGTTGATGCCGGTCGCATGCTTCTCTTCGTCGGTGAGCTGCGAATGCGTCGTCGTCCAGGGATGGATCGCGAGGCTCCGCGCATCGCCGATATTGGCGACGTGGTAGTGCATCTTGAGCGCATCGATGAACTTGGCGCCGGCTTCGGCCCCGCCGTCGAGCTCGAAGCCGCAGAGCCCGCCATAGCCGCCCTTGAGGTAGGTGTCGGCGCGGCGCTTTGCTTCGCCCTCTTGCAGGCTCGGGTAATAGACCTTGGTGACCTTCTTGTGGTCCTTCAGCCAGTTCGCGACGGCCTCGCCGTTCTGGCAATGCCGCTCCATGCGCAGCGCCAGCGTCTCCAGGCCCTGGATGAAGTTGAAGGCGTTCTGCGGGCTGATCGCCGCGCCAATGTCGCGCAAGAGATCGACACGCATGCGGAGGATGTAAGCGATGGGCCCGAGCGGCTTGACGGCTTCGGTCCAGACCGCGCCGTGATAGCTGGGGTCGGGCGTGTTGAGGGCCGGCTGGCGCTCCTTGTGCGCCTCCCAGTCGAAGGTGCCGCTATCGACGACCGCGCCGCCGATCGAGGTGCCGTGTCCGCCGATATACTTGGTCATGGAGTAGACGTTGATCGCCGCCCCGTGCTCGAACGGCTTGCAGATGAGCGGTGAGGCGGTGTTGTCCATGATCAACGGAATGCCAAACTCCTTGCCGATCGCCGCGACCTCGGCGATCGGGAAGACCTCGAGCTTGGGGTTCGGCAGCGTCTCGGCGTAGTAGGCGCGCGTGCGGTCGTCGGTTGCTTTGCGGAAAGCTTCAGGATCCGCCGGATCAACGAAGCGGCACTCGATGCCCTGCTGCTTCAGCGTGTTGGCGAAAAGGTTCCACGTGCCGCCGTAAAGGTCCGTCGAGCTGACGACATTGTCACCCGACCAGGCGAGGTTGAAGAGCGAAAAATGCGAGGCCGCCTGGCCCGAGGCGACCGCCAGCGCCGCAGCGCCCCCGTCCATCGCCGTCAGCCGCTGCTCCAGCGCGTCTTGGGTCGGGTTCATGATGCGGGTGTAGATGAAGCCGAGCTCTTCCAGCGCGAACAGGCGTTGGGCATGCCCCGCATCCTGGAACTGGTAGCTCGTCGTCTGATGGATCGGCACCGCGACCGAACCGGTCGCCGGATCGGCCCGGTGGCCTGCGTGCAGCAGCAAAGTCTCGGGGTGTTTGCTTTCCACGGTCATATTCACATTCCTCCGCCAAGGGTTTCATGTTGTTGGTGTGGTTTGGTGGAACGGGTTCAGACGGTCAACGCTGCGCCATCCCGCAACGCGCGCTCGTCTCTTTCGTGCAAATTGGTGATCAGGCGATCCTAGCCGCCGTCGCTCCTGAACCCGTGTCTCTGCCCCGTGACGATACTAGCGTGCCCGGTTGTGACATGCACGGGGCATATGCCTGGAAAATTTGGCGCTTTTCACAACACCGCGTGCCGCGCGCGCGCGCCGCGCTCGATGGCGGCGCCGGCCAGCCGGTCGATATTCAGACGATCGCGCAGGATTGCCAGGAGGCGCGCTTCCTCGGGCTTGACGAAGCCGTCGGCGGCGGCGACATCGCAGGCGATCGCATAGGCCGTCTCGCGCAGCTTGTCGGGCAGCAGGCCCTCGATCACCTCCAGCACCTTGTCGAGCCCCTCGTCGTCGTCGAGGATCTCGGCGCAGTCCCCCGCCACCGTGGTCAGCGTGTCGGCGTCGTAGTCGCGGAAGATCGGGAGATAGTTCACCACCTCGCCGATGCTACGCAGCTCGGCATCGCTCATCGCGCCGTCGGCGGCGGAAACCAGCACCATCGTGTAGACGAGGGCCGTGTGGTGATCGAGCATGGGACGCTTCCCCGGAAAGCCAAGATCCGCCGGCGCCGCTTGCAGAGCGGCCGACGGTCTTCGATGCGCGGGGACTTACGCGTTGCCGGCGGAGAGGTCAAGCCGGGCGCGGCATTTGGTCGCCCGACAGAAAATCGCTTACCACCGATACGGCGTCCGCCAAGCCGATGCGCTCGATCTCCACGCCGGGCGGAAAGGCGCTGGCGAGCCGCGACGGCATGCGGTTGTCGAGGAGGACGAAGACGCCGCGGTCGTCGGCCCGGCGGGTCAGGCGACCGTAAGCCTGTTTGAGACGCAGGCGCACCAGCATGTCGTCATATTTGTTGCCGCCGAAGGCCGCGCGCCGGGCCTTGTGAAGGATCGTCGGGCGCGGCCAGGGCACCCGGTCGAAGACGATGAGCCGCAGCGAGCGGCCCGGCACGTCGACGCCGTCGCGCACCGCATCGGTACCGAGGAGACAGGCATTGGTCTCGGCGCGGAAGATGTCGATCAGCGTGGAGACGTCGAGCCCGTCGACATGCTGGGCGTAGAGCGGCAGCCCGGCGGCCTCGAGGGGCCCCGCCAGCGCCTTGTGAACCGCGCGGAGCCGCGAGATCGCGGTGAAGAGGCCGAGCGCCCCGCCGCCGGCAGCCAGCATGAGCTCGCGGTAGGCGGCGGCAATGCGCTCCATCGACTCGCGCCCGACATCGTTCACCACCAGGACGCGGGTCAAGGACGGATAGTCGAAAGGCGACGGCACGGCGGCGCGGATGGCGGGGGTCGGCAAGTGGCGCGCGCCGGTCATCGTCTCGGCCGCGACCCAGTCCGCCTCCTCGTCGCCCGAGCCGTCGCGCAAGGTCGCCGAGGTGACGACCAGGCCGTGGGCCTGCGCCGCCACGATCTCGGCGAAGGGGCGCGTGGGATCGATGAAATGGCGGTGCTGGCCGATATCGGCGTCGCGGCCGGCCACCCGCTCGATCGAAAACCAATCGACCATGCCCTCCGTCGGCTCGGCTTTCGTCAGCGCCTGCACCATGTCGCGCCAGCCGGCAATCTGCATCTCGGTACGGCGCTTGAGGCCCCGCGCCATCGCGTCCAGGCGGTTGCGCGTACCGGTGTCGAGCGCGTCGGCCTCGTCATCGAGCCGCGCGGCAAGGCGCTTGGCGAGCGTGCCCAGGGGCACCATCAACTCCGCGAGGGCCGTATCGAGCGCTTTCGCCGCCTCGATCAGCCCGTCGACCGCCGGCAGGGTTTCGGTTTCGATGCCGTAGGCGCTGTCGGGCCCCCGCGCGCGCGCATAGACCTGGCGGCGAACCAATGACAGAAAGCGCTCGGCCGCCCCCGCCGGCTGATCGGCGGCGAGCCGCGCCATCCAGCCTTCGCCGGGCAGCGCCAGCGCCGCGTGCACCGCCTGATCGATCGCTTCCACCGCCGCCTCGTCGCCGGCCGCGAGATCGCCGAGCCGCGCCTGCAGCCCCCGCGCCCGGCTGCGCCCGCGCCCGCGCGCCTCGGCCCCGCGGATCCAGCGCCGGAGATCGGCGGTTTCTTGCCCGGTCAGATGCCCGGAGAAGGCGGCGTCGGCGGCGTTGAAGACGTGATGGCCCTCGTCGAAGACATAGCGCGTCGGCAGATAGCGGTCGTCGCCGCCGAGCGCGGCCTGGATCATCACCAGCGCATGGTTGGCAACGACGATCTCGGCCCGCCTTGCGCGCCGCACCCCGTGCTCGATGAAGCAGCGCGTGTAGTGCTGGCAGGCAGAATAGATGCATTCGCCGCGCCGGTCGGCAAGCGCCGCGGCCCGGCCGCGTCCGACGAGGTCGGCGAGCCAGCCGGAGAAATCGCCGCCGATCAGCGCGCCGTCACGCGTCGCCGCGGCCCAGCGCGCGATGAGACCCACCGGCACCGCATCCTGGGCCCGCAGCCGCGCCGCCCCTGCCGCCTCTTCGTAGTTCAGCAAGCAGAGATAGTTTTCGCGGCCCTTGCGCACGACGGCCTTGCGCGCCTTTTCTGCCGGATCCGGATAGAGGCGGTCGAGCTCCTGGTCGATCTGATGCTGGAGGTTCCGTGTGTAAGTGCTGATCCAGACTGCACCTTTGTTCTTTTCAGCCCAGACGCTCGCGGGCGCGACATAGCCGAGCGTCTTGCCGACCCCCGTCCCCGCATCGGCAAGCACGGCGCGCGGCACGCCAGCCTTCTCACGCGGCAGGAAGGCGGCCGAGACCGCCGAGGCGTAGTCGACTTGCTGAGGCCGCGCCTCGGCCTCCGTACCCAGAAGCTGGACCAGCCTAGCCCGCGCCTCGACCGGCTCGACCGGCTTGTTGCCGGGCGGCGGCTCGGGCGCGCGCTCGGCCCATTCGGACAGGCCGCGCCAGACCTCCAGCCCCGCCCCCTTCTTGGCCGACAAATCCGGGCCGATGGCGCGCAGGACCGGCTCGCCCCAGAGCCAGCCGCCCACCGCCATCGCCTCGCCGATCGACTGCAATCCCGGATCGCTGCGCGGATCGATGCGTTCGATCGCCGCCAGCAGCGCCTCGGCGACGACCACGAGCAGCGCCGGCTCCGATGCTTCGTCGGGAGACGTCGTCAGGTCGAGGGCCGCCGCGAGGCCGCGCGGCGTCGGCACGCAGAATCGCGCCGGATGGACGAAGGCGAAGAGCTCCAGCACGTCGTAGGCCGTAATCGCGCGCAAGCCGAGCCGCCGCGCCGCCGCCGGCGCATGGCAGATCAACGGCGCCGCCCCGCCGCGCAGGCGCCGCGCTGCTTCGGCGTGGCTGATATGCTCGCTTTTGCCGCCGGGCGGCAGCCAGGCGGCTCCCGCCGGCCCCACGACCAGGGCGGGCAGCGCGCCGATGCCCGGGACGGGCTGGGATTTCTGGGCAGGGTCCATTCGCGGCGAAGTATAGGGTGCGTGCGCAGTATCGGCCACGGCCCCGAATTTGGTGGGATCTTTACCATTATATGGCCGCGCCGACCAATAACCGCCGGAAACCAGGGCCTAAATGCGCCCTGCCAAGACCATGATTTTTCGGGACAATCAAGGGGATGGCGCCGCCCGTCCGGCCGTAGAACTTTCACGGGGATTTGCGACGCAGTGGAAATGGTCTATGACGGCGGCTAGCTTGGCGATAGTCGGGGATGCAGTGCGCGGCAGCAAGCGGCCCGACGAGGTGCAGCTTATAGAGCGTCTCGTGCGGGGCGATCAGGGAGCCTGGGACGGTTTCGTCGAACGGTTCTCATCCGTGATCTATGGCGCGGTGGTGAAGACGCTGAGGCGCTCTGGACGCGACTTGGAGGAATCCTCCGACGTCGCACAGGACGTCTTTGTGCGCCTGTGCAACAACGGTTACCGGTTGCTGCGGCAATACGACCCCTCGCGGTCGGCTCTGACGACCTGGCTCACCATCATCTCGACGTCGACGACGATCGACCATCTGCGGCGCCAGAAGCCGACGACGGCGCTCGACGACGTTTCCGAGGATGTCGGCGCGGTCGAGCAGCAGCTTCGCTACAAGGTGCGGATCCCGGGCGGGCTTCTCTCGCCGCGGCAGAGCCTCATCCTGAAGCTCTTGTACGACAAGGACATGGACGTGGCCGAGATCGCCGAGGCGCTCGACATCGACCCGCAGACGGTGCGAAGCACGCATCACAAGGCGCTGATCAAGCTGCGCGGACATTTCAAGAAAAGCGACTTCTAGATCACGCCCGGGGATGGGCGCTGAATCTGAAGCGAAAACAAAAAACGGAAGGATCACAGTTAACAGGGGTTTAGGGATGTACGGGAGTGACGACCCGTACCTAAGGCCAGGACAAGGTTGGAACCGATGACGGACGAACGAAAGACACAGCTTCGCGGGCGGGGGCTCTGGAAGAGCCTGCCCCGCGATCCGGCAAAGATAGGGGCACCAGGCGGGCCCCCGGATCAAATCGATGGTTGGGACGCCAATCTGCTGGCGGCCCATATCGATGGCACGCTGAGCGCGCGTGAGCGCGAAACCCTCGAAGCCAAGCTCGCCGACAACCCGATGCTGCTGGAAACGCTGCTCGCGGCCAAAGGCGGCGGGCGCGCGCAAGCCGGCCCGCCGCCCGAGCTGATCGACGCGGCCAAAGCACTTGGTCGTGGGCAAAGCACCGGGGGCACCGGGGGCACCGGGAGCACCAAAAGCACCGGCGGCAGCGTGGCCATGATGCGCAGCCCCGCCAACGAAAACCAACGTGGCCGCATCGCCTGGCTCGAATGGGCCGCCGCCGCCGCGGCGATCGTCGTGGTGAGCGCGATCGGCTTCGAGATGGGCAGCGAAAGCGCCAGGATCGGCCAGCCGATCGAGGTCGCGAGCAAGCAGAACGACACGCTCGACTTCGACCTCGAGGGCAACTTCTTCTCCACCGGCTTCACGCTCACCGAAGCGGACGACCTCTTCAACGGTGGCGAGCGATGACGGCCGAGCCGATCCGCGCCTTTTCCTGGCGCGCGCTGCCCTGGGTGCTCTTCACGATCTCCCTGGCGCTCAACGTCTTCTTCGTCGGCGGCCATCTCTATTCGCAAAGCCGGATCGGTCCCGCGACCGCCCGGCAGGGCGATGTCGCCAAGAAGCCCGCGACAAAGCCGGTGCATCTCACGGTCGAGCAAATCGGCCTCGACGTCGCGCAGCGCACGCAGTTCAACACATTGCGGACGCGCATCATCGCGCGCGGCAAGGAGTACCGGGAAGACAGCCGCGATTTCGTCGCCCGCCTGTGGGCCGAGCTCGAGAAGGCCAAGCCGAGCGCCCGCGTGATCGAGCGTAACCTCAAGAAGCTCGCCGACAACCGCTTCGCCTATCAGCGGCGCGCGGCGGCGCATGCGATCGCCTTCATGGCTGGCCTCGACGCCAACCAGAAGGCGCGCTTCCTGGAGCTTGCCAAGAGCCGCGGCTTCCTCGATGCGGGTCTCCTGCGCGACAGCCCGAAGGAGAGCAACTAGGGCGCCACCACGCTCCTCGAGCGCCCGAAAAAGACCCCTCCTTCTCGAACGAGAGGGAGGGGTTTTCTTTTGTTTGCCGGCGGATTGGGGCGGCCTCTTCGGCCGCGCGCGCAGACGATTCCAATTAGCCTCGCAATGCGTTAGGGTCCGCCCGCCTTCTGCCGACACCCGACCGGACCCGCCCACCCATGCCCGCCGACCTCGCCGCGGACCTCGCCGACAACCTGCACGATCTCGCCATGGCCGCGAAGGCCTGGCCCTTCGACGAGGCGCGGAAGCTCCTCGCCCGCACCGGCGACGGCGTGCCGGAGAAGGGCTATGTGCTGTTCGAGACCGGCTACGGCCCCTCGGGCCTGCCGCATATCGGCACCTTCGCCGAGGTCGTGCGCACGACCATGGTGCGCCAGGCCTTCCAGCGGATCTCCGACGCGCCGACCAAGCTCTTCGCCTTCTCCGACGACATGGACGGCCTGCGCAAGGTGCCGGACAACGTCCCCAACCAGGCGCTGCTGGCCGAGCATCTGGGCAAGCCGCTCACCGCCGTCCCCGACCCGTTCGAGACGCATGAGAGCTTCGGCGCCCACAACAACGACCGCCTCAAAGGGTTCCTCGACAGCTTCGGCTTCGACTACGAATTCATCTCCTCCACCGAGTGCTACAAGGCCGGCCGTTTCGATGCGGCGTTGATCAAGGTGCTGGAGACCTACGAGAAGGTGCGGAACGTCATCCTGCCCACGCTGGGCCAGGAACGCCGCAAGACCTATTCGCCCTTCCTGCCGGTCTGTCCGAAGACCGGCCGCGTGCTCCAGGTGCCGGTGACGAAGACCAATCTCAAGAAGGGCACGATCACCTACCAGGACGAGGACGGATCAAGCGTCGAGGTGCCGGTCACCGGCGGCCACTGCAAGCTGCAATGGAAGGCCGACTGGGCAATGCGCTGGGCGGCGCTCGAGGTCGACTACGAGATGTCGGGCAAGGATCTGATCGACAGCGTTCGACTCTCCGGCCAGATCACCAAGATCCTCGGCGGCCGCCCGCCCGAGGGCTTCACCTACGAGCTCTTCCTGGACGAAAACGGCGAGAAGATCTCCAAGTCCAAGGGCAACGGCCTGACGGTGGAGGAATGGCTCACCTACGCCCCGCCGGAATCGCTGTCGCTCTACATGTTCGGCCAACCGCGCCGCGCGAAGCGCCTTTATTTCGACGTGATCCCCAAGCATGTCGACGACTACCTCGCCCATGTCGCCAAGTATCCCGAGCAGAGCCCGGCCGAGCAGCTGGAGAACCCCGCCTGGCACATCCATAACGGCGCGCCGCCGGCGCATGTGCCCTCGCTCGGCTTCGCCCTCCTCCTCAACCTGACGAGCGTCGCCAATGCCGAGAAGGCGGAGACGCTGTGGGGCTTCATCTCCAATTACGTGCCCGGCGCCACGCCGGAGAACGAGCCGATGCTGGCCCGCCTGGTCGAGCACGCGCTGGCCTATTACCGGGACTTCGTGAAGCCGGCCAAGCAGTATCGGCCGCCTAGCGACCTCGAGCGGGCCGCCATGGAGGATCTGGCCAAGGCGCTGGCCGCCCTGCCCGCCGATGCGGACGCCGAGACCATCCAGACGGCGGTCTACGAAGTTGGGAAAAACCACCCCTTCGAGAACCTCCGAGACTGGTTCCGGGCGCTTTACGAGGTCCTGCTGGGCCAGTCCCAGGGCCCCCGGTTCGGCTCCTTCGCCGCCATTTACGGGCTGGCTCCGACGCAAGTGCTAATAGACCGGGCACTTGCGGGCGAGGACCTCGCCACGGGCTAAACCCCAGGATTCCTGCGATTTTCGAGGATCTCTGGCCCTGCGACACCATGTCGCACCTGCCAATCTATTGTGCAATGCACAAAATTCCTTGACGCTGAATCAGCCTGCGCTATATTCCAATTCATGTTGCAGTGCAACATAGCGGATTCAGAGCCGCCGGCAGCCCGCGCCGGCAACCAGGAGAGTTAAAGGATGAACCAGTTCATCAACGACGACGCCATCAAGGCGGGCACCGCCGCGATGGAAAAGGGTTACGAGCAGTTCGTGGCCATGACGAAGTCCCAGGTCGAGAAGATGTTCCCGGCCGCGGCGAAGAACTTCGACGAGATCGTTGCCTTCAACAAGGCGAACTACGAGGCCGCCGCCAAGGCCAGCCAGGCCGCCGCGAAGGCCCTCGAGACCCTCGGCAAGTCCGTGGCCACCTACAACCAGGAGGCCTTCCAGGACAGTGTCGAGAGCACCCAGGCGCTGTTCGCCTGCAAGACCTTCCAGGACGTGGTCGAGCTGCAGACCAAGCAGGCCCAGGCCGGCTTCGACAAGGCGCTGGCCCATACCGCGAAGGTGAGCGAGCTGACCACCAAGGCCGCCAGCGAGGCGATGGAGCCCGTCAACGCCCAGGTGACCAAGGCCTTCAAGGCCTTCACCAAGCAGGCGAAGACCGCGTCGGCCGCCTCCTAAGGCAGGCGATCCGATAGAGACCAGTTAGGTCTGACGGTTGCAGTAACCGGCAAAGAAGACGCCCGGGAGCCCTTACGGTTTCCGGGCGTTTTGTTATGGGGGCCAGGCAGGATCCAATGCGCAATTTCGTCACCCCCGCGCCCTTCGACAAGCTCAGGGGGGGGGGGCCCAGGGAAGCCTGAAAAGACCCTGGCCCGTCATCACTGGATTCCCGCTTTCGCGGGAAAGACGCATAAGGCAGGTAAACGCCCGACCTTGACTCTAAGCCGGCTTCCCGTTGGTCGCGGCGTAGTCCATGTAGAGCGAGAGCGCCTTCTTGGCCACAGGGCCGGGCTGGAGGTCGCGGTCCTCGAGCTTGAGCAACGGCGAGACCTTGGCGTAGTTGCCGGACGAGAAGATCTCATCGGCATCCATGACCTCGTCGAAGGTCACGTTCTTCTCCACCACCTCGTAACCGTCGTCGCGCAGCAGCTGGATGATGCGCCGCCGGGTCACGCCGTTCAGGAACGTGCCGTTGAGCTGCGGCGTGAAGACGCCGCCGTCCTTGACGTAGAATAGATTGGCGGTGGCGAACTCGGCGACGTTGCCGTTCTGGTCGCGCACCACGCCGTTGTCGAAGCCGCGGCTCGCCGCCTCGCGCAGCGCCCGTGCCGAGTTGGGATAGAGACAGCCCGCCTTGGCGTCGGTGGGCGCGGCTTCGGGTGTCGGCCGACGGAAGCTGGAGAGGCAGGCCGTGAAGCCCGGCGCATCGGGCATCGGCGAGTCGGTCAGCACGAGGGTGAAGCGCGTGCTCTCCGGTGTCGGTGCGACGAAGCCCGCCTCGGCCCACATCATCGGCCGCACGTAAAGCACCGCGTCGTCGGGAAACTTCTTGATGCCTTCCCAGGCGATCTCGGCCATCTCCTCTGCGGTGACCGGCGGCCGCAGGTCGAACTTGAGCGCGCTATCGATGCAGCGCTCGCAATGCATGTCGAGGTCCGGCGCCAGGCCCCGGATCGCGCGGGCGCCGTCGAATACGGCCGAGGCCAGCCAGGCGGCATGGGTCATCGAGCCCATCAGCGGCACGTTGCCTTCCTGCCACTTGCCGTCGAGATATGTCAGACCGGAGCTTGCGAAACTGTCATGTACGCCCATGGGATCAGGACCTTGCGTATTGTCATGGATATCAGCGGTATCGGCGGCGGGCGCCGCGCTTGGCGCCAAGCATAACCGGGCCCCCGGCATTGTCCAGACAGGGAAATGTCACGGTACAATATGCGGCTGCGGGTGTTTCGCAGAGGGTCGGGTGCCGGAACGACCGACGGACTTGGACGTTACTGCTCGGTCCAGACGATCCGATGGACGGCGGCGATCTCGTCTTTCGCGATCGTCCGCGTCGCGTCGTCGCCGAACAAGGGTTTGATGTCGATCCCCTCGGGGCCTTGGCGGACCAGCTCAGCCAAAACGATATCCGCCGATTTCATACGAACGACCACGCGGTCGCCGGGGCTCGTGCGGGCTTGAGGGGCTGCAATGACCAGCGTGCCCTCACGCCACACCGGATGATGGGCCGTGCTCTCGACCACGATGGCATAGGCGTCGGGATCGTTGATCTCCGGAAGCTGGCGCCGGTTCCAGGCCGGCCCCTGCGGCTCGCCGGTAGCGCCGAAAGCGGTCGTGGCCGCAGCCGCTGATTGCGCTGCGACGGGAATGCGGCGCGCTTGATCGCCAACGCCATTGTCGTTGCCACTCTCGGCCTCGACAAAAGCCACGAACTCGTTGAGCGACGCCCCAACAGCCTCCAAGGCCTTGGCTAGGCTCTCGGTGCTCGGCCAACGGCGGCGTCCGGAGGCGGTCACCCGTTTCGATTTGTTGAATGTCGTGGGATCGAGACCGGCCTTGCGCGCAAGACCCGACGCCGTAAGCCCGTTCCGGCTGGCCAGCGTATCGATCGCCCGCCAAATGTCATCGTGCTTCAGCATACGAAGGTGGTCCTCCCACAGACCATATCTTCGCTCAGCGCACTCCGTTGTGCCTATTTAGTAGGCATACGAACAATATGCTGCGCCATCGAAGTCCGATCAAGAAAATAGTCCGTGAACGGTATAAAGGAATGCCGTCCGCCAACGTCACTGATCTGTCGCATACCGACATTCCTGCTACTTTTTTGTTACGCAACCGATCGTACCGCGGATCTGTGATCCGACAAATTTTGTTTGTCGGACATGGCCGGTCACGGGCGGTCGAGAACGGTCAGGGGGCATATCTGCCGCGACACATGTCGCCGCATAATCCACCAAGCATTTCACACGCATTTCACCTATGCGGCCGGCTCCTGTTGATGGACACCGCCCACGCCCTCATCCATCATTGTGGCCGGCAACAAAGAAACGTGGCGGTGCCTCGCCGGGCACGCCTGCACGCAATCGGGAGGGGCGATCATGGCAAACGCAAAAGGAGATGTGCTGTTCGTGGGCAGCTTGGGGCTGCCCGATGCCGAGACGGCCTTCCGCCTGCTGGGCGAGCGGATCGGCACGCGCGCGGCGCGCTATCCGGACGGCGAGCCGGGCGCGCGCAGCTACTGGATCCGCTGGCAGAATGAGGTCTTCGCGAACCATCCCGATCTGGAGCTCATCGAATCCCGCAAGATCGAGGGCTACAAGGACACCAAGACCCGCCCGCTCTATCGGCTGCGCGACGGCGTCGATCCGAGCGCCTTTCGGATCGAGAAGCTCGGCTACGGCGATGCGGCGCTGGACTCCTGGGCGGTCTTCAAGCGTCTGCGCGACGACGGCACGGTGCCGGCGGGCACGCGCTTCCAGGTCTGCCTGCCGACCTGCGGGGCGCTCCTCACCAGCTTCTTTCCGGCCGACCAGGCGCGGCTGATCGAGCCCGCACTGGAGGACGCGATGAAGCGCGAGGTCGAGCAGATGGCAGCAGCCATCCCGGCCGCCGACCTCGCCATCCAGTGGGATGTCGCCTACGAGATCGTCGCCCATGACGGCGCGCAGCCGCCGCTCCACTATGACGATGCGCTCGCCGGCAGCGTCGAGCGCATCGCGCGCCAGGTCGACTGGGTGCCGGCGGGCGTCGAGGCGGGCGTCCATCTCTGCTACGGCGATCCGGGCCATAAGCACATCGTCGAGCCCAAGGACTTCGGCACCTGTGTCGCCTTCGCCAACGGAATTGCGGCGAAAGTGACGCGCGACCTCGACTGGATGCATATGCCGGTGCCCCGCGACCGCAGCGACGACGACTATTTCAAGCCGCTCGACGGCCTCAAGCTGCGTCCGGAAACCGAGCTTTATCTCGGCTGCGTACACTATACCGACGGCATCGAGGGCACGCGGGCGCGGCTCGAAACGGCGCACAAGCACGCTGGTAATTTCGGGATCGCCACCGAATGCGGCTTCGGTCGCCGCGAGCCCGACACCATTCCCACCCTGCTCGACCTTCATGCCGAGCTGGCAGGGGCTTAGCGCGCCTTCCTAAGCTTCACGGCACCGTCGCGATGATCTTGCCGAAGACGTCGCGGGTCTTGAGGCGTTCCAGCGCGATGGCGAAATCGGGCAGCGCGATCTCGGTGTCGATCACCGGGGTGATGCCGGCCGCCATCTTGTCGAGCGCGTCGCGGATGTTCTGCAGCGTGAAGCCGAACGAGCCGAAGATGCGAAGCTGCTGCTGGAAGATCTGGTAGAGGTTGGTCTCCGCCACGATCCCGGTGGTCGACCCGCAGGTGACGAGCCGGCCGCCGCGCGCCAGTGAGAGCAGGCTCCCCGCCCAGGTCGCGGGGCCGACATGCTCGAAGACCACGTCGACGCCCTTCTTGTCGGTCAGGCGCCGGGCGCGGCTCTCGAAGCGTTCTTCGGAATAGTTGATCACGTGGTCGGCGCCGAGCGCCTTGGCCTTCTCGACCTTGGCCTCGCTGCCGACCGTGGTGATCACCGTGGCGCCGACGGCCTTGGCCATCTTGATGGCAGTGGAGCCGATGCCGCTGCCGCCGGCCTGGACGAGGATGGTCTCGCCGGCCTCGAGCTTCGCGTTGTCGAACAGCATGTGCTGGACCGTGGCGAAGGTCGTGGTCGCGCAGGCCGCGTCCTTCAGCGCCACGCCCGCCGGCACCTTGATCGCGCGGATCTCCGGCACGGTCACCCATTGCGCGGCGATGCCGTCGACATGGAAGCCCATGATGCCGGCGATGTCCTCGCACAGGTTCTCCTGGCCCGCCCGGCAGCGCTTGCAGGTGCCGCAGAAGATGCCGGGATAAAGCACGACGGGATCGCCGGGTTTGAGCGCCTTGACGTCCGGCCCCACCGCCTCGACCTCGCCCGAGCCCTCCACCGCGACCGTGATCGGAAAGGGCTGGCGCTGGGCGAAGGCCATGCCACGAAATCCGAAAAGATCGATATGGTTGAGCGTGACGACGCGCATCCGCACCAGCACCTCGTCGCCCTGCGGCGGCGGCGGCTTTGGCATCTCGTCGAGCTGGACCGCGCCCCCTTCCTCCTGGAGGCGCAGCGCCTGCATCGTCCCGGTCATGGCGCCCGGGTCATCGTTGGACGCCCAGGCTCGCCGATAGCCCGCCATCGACCGCGATGTCGGCGCCGGTTATGTAGGCCGCATCGGGCGAGAGCAGGAAGGAGACCACGCCGCCGATATCGGTCGGCTGAGCGTAGCGCTGGAGCGGGATCTGCTTCTCCAGCTTCTCGCGCATCTCCGCATAGGGAGCGAGCATGTCGGTGTCGACATAGCCCGGCGAGATGAAATTGACGGTGACGTTGCGCCGGCCGATCTCGGTCGCCACGGTCTTGGTATAGCCGAGCAGCGCCGCCTTGGTCGCGGCATAGGTGGCGTTGCCGGCATTGCCGCGCAGCGCCGTCACCGAGCCGATGAAGACAATGCGGCCCTCGCGCGCGCGCATCATGCCGCGCAGCATCGCGCGCACGATGCGCACCGCCGACCAGAAATTGACCTGCATTGCCGGCGTCGCTGCGTCGACATCGATCATCGCCGCAAGGTTGTCGTAGGAGAGGCCGGCATTGTGGACGAAGCCGAAATAGCCCCCCTCCTCCTCGATCGCCTTCGCGAAGGCGTCGACGGCGGCGCGGTCGGACATGTCGCAGCCGGCCGCGCGCAGATTGGCGCCCTTCACCTCGCCCTTGATCTCGTCGATCAGCGCCTCGGCCGGCGCCTTCGAGCTGTTGTACGTAAAGACGACCTCATGGCCGTCGGCGGCCAGGCGGCGGACAATGCCCGCGCCGATGCCCCGCGCGCCGCCGGTGACGAGAACCTTTCCGGTCATCAACTGGCCTCGCGCGCGAAGACCAGCGAGACGTTCTGACCGCCGAAGCCGAAGGAATTGGAGAGCGCGAAATCGGGCGAGGCCTTGCGCGCCTCGTTGGGCACCACATCGAGCGGCAGATTGGGGTCGGGCACCTCGTAGTTGATGGTCGGCGGCAGGGTCTCGTCGACCAGCGTCATCACGCTGAAGCTCGCCTCGACTGCGCCCGCGGCGGTGAGCGTGTGCCCGATCATCGACTTGTTGGAGCTGACGGCCAGCCCCTTCTCAGCATGGGCGCCGAAGACGTTCTGGATGCCCTGATATTCCATCTTGTCGTTTTCCGGCGTGCTGGTGCCATGGGCATTGATATAGGTGACATCCTCCGGCGCGATGCCGGCATCGTCGATGGCGCCCTGCATCGAGCGGACGATCGCCTTGCCGTCGGGATTCGAGCGGGTGCGGTGGAAGGTATCGGCCGCCTCGCCGCAGCCGCGCACGTAAGCCAGGATCTTGGCCCCGCGGGCTTTCGCCAAGTCGGGGTCTTCCAGCACCAGCGCCGCCCCGCCCTCGGCCATCACGAAGCCGTCGCGGTTCTTGGAGAAGGGCTTTGAGGCCGATTGCGGCGGATCGTTCTTGGTAGAGAGCGCCGAAAGCAGCGAAAAGCGGATCAGCGCCTCTTCCTGGATCGAGCCGTCGGTGCCGATGGCGAGCGCGGCCGGATGCGAGCCGCGCCTTATCGCCTCGACCCCGAGCTGGATCGCCGAGGCGCCGGAGGCGCAGGCGGTCGTCAACGTGATCGGCGAGCCTTGCGTGCGGTATTTCCGCGCCAGCACGGCGGCGAGATGGCCGAAGGTGAAATCGCGATGCGCCGGCGTCAGATCCTCGTTCGGCCGGAACGTCGCGTCTTCCATGGTGTAGGGACTGGTCGGGCCGGCCGCGAGCGTGTGGCAGAGGTGGTGGCGCGTCTCCCAATCGTGCTCCAGCGGTGGTGCTGCGATGAAGAGCTCGCCCGGGAATTCGTCCTCTTCCTCCAGCCAGCCGGCCTGCCCCATCGCTTCCTCGGCCGCGGTGTCGGCGAGCGCGTGGCTCAAAGCCGGCGGCGACATGTGATCGAGGGGCAGGAAATCGACCGAGCCCGCGATCGTCGTGCGCAGCCCTTCGGTCGGAAAGCGCGTGATCGCGTGAATGCCCGACGTGCCGGCGACCAGCTTCTTCCAGTTCTCGTCCACGCCCTGGCCGAGCGGCGTGATGACGCCGATACCCGTGACCGCGATCGGCTTACCGGCTCCGTTGCCCTTACCCATCGCCATTACCCATCTAATGCCTCCAAGAGGGCCATGCCCTCGCCCTGCAGATAGCCCCACCCCGTAACTAATACCTGATCGACCTCCGCCGTCTCAACGCGCGCCTCGATCGGCGCCTCCGGCGAGAGCGGCGGGAAGATCGCGCGGCGCTCCAAACAGCCGATCGCGATGACCGCGTTGGCAAGGAAGGAGCTCTCAAGCGAATGGCCGATCGCGCGCCCGGTGCCGCGCACGGCAAGATCCTGCCCGCTCTCGGCGATCCCGGTCAGGAACGCCTCCTCTTCATGGGTGATCGGACCGGAGCCGCAGGCCCCGCTGATCACGGCCAGCGGCCGATCGTGGATTTGGTCCGACAGCGCCGCCCATTGCCCGCCGGCCAGCTTGGCCGCAGCACCCTCGCTGCGGTCGGAGAGGCCGCTCAGCACGCCGGAAAGCTTCGCGACCGGCTTCGCCCCGCGCGCTTCGGCGTGCTCGCGCGCCTCCAGCACCAGGAAGGCGCCGGCGCTGCCGAAGGCGACGCCGTCTTTCGGCCGGTCCCAGAGATTGCCGACCGGCTGGTTGAGGGCATAGCCGCCGGCATGAACCATGTGGATGATGTCGGGCCGGGCGGCATTGAAGGCCGCGCCGACGAGGAACAGGTCGCCCTGCCCCGCCAGGATCTTCTCGTAGGCGATGCGCATCGAATCGACGCCCGCCGCCTCCTCGCCCATGAAGGTGCGGCTGGAGCCCGCGACCTTGTGAACGATCGAGATATTGCCGGCGAACAGGTTGGGAAGCTGGGCCAGAAAGAGCGTCGGCCGCAGCTCGTTGGAGAGCTGCTCGTTCAGATAAACGCCCCGGTCTTCGGCCTTATCGAGATTCTCCAGGATGTTGTGGTCGAGCTCCCAATCGCGTTCCCCGCCGCCCGACGCGACAACCATATGCGTATTCAGTAGGAGCTCTTCGTTCCCCGTAATGCCCGCCGCGTCCAGTGCTAGACCGGCGGCGTAGCAGCCGTAATGCATCAGCGGACCCATGGTGCGCTGGTCGCCCGGCCGTGGGATCTGGCTGTCGATGTCGTACTCGCCGACCGGATAGACCGGGAACGGCGTATAGCTTTGCGTGTCGATCGCCGCCGCCATCGCGGCCGGATCGCCCATCTTGGGCCACCAATCGTCGACCGTTTCCCCTAGCGGCGAGAGCAGGCCCGTGCCCGTCACCCAAACCTCGCGCGTCACGCCCGGCCCCCCAGTTTCACTCTACCCGACGGCTTCGCCAAGGCCGACTTCCTCGGCGCGCTCACGGACGCGCGCCTGCAGCCCCTCGGTCGGGAACGGCATGATGCGAAAGCGTAGCTCGGCGCCGGCAATGGATTTGTCCTCGCGAAAGATCTCGCCCTTGGTGACGGCATAGCCCGACCCCTGATGAACCAGCGTGCCGGTGACCCTCAGTTTCTCGCCCGGTACGACGAATGTGCGCAGCTTCGCCGATTCGATCTGGATCAGAAAGGGCAACCGCTTGAAGTCTTCCAGCGCCAGCAGCATGAAGCCGGAGGTCTGGGCCATGGATTCGACCAGCAACACGCCCGGCAGGATCGGGTGGTCGGGGAAATGCCCCTCGAAGATGGTCGAGGTTTCCGGCACCTGGGCCAGGCACTCGACCTTGCCCGCTTTCAGATCCAGCGTCGCGACCCGGTCGACGAGCTGGAAGTACTCAAGTTGCATGGGGACCCGGGCCGGCCCGACGTTCAGGCCTTGGCGGCGATCAACTCGTCGATCTTGGCCACAAGGTTGCTCATGACGAAGAATTCGTCGGCGGAGGCGCGGCCTTCGTTGACGTCCTCCATCCACTGCTCGACCGGCATCTTGATGCCGAAACGCTTGTCGATCGCGAAGGTGATGTCGAGGAAGTCGAGGCTGTCGATGCCGAGGTCGTTGATCGTGTGCGACTGCATGGTGATCTTGTCGCGCTCGATCGAGCTCGTCTCGGCGATGATGTCGGCAACCGCGTCGAAGGTGCTCTCCGTGGTCGTGCTGTCGGGCATTGAACGTCCGGTCCTTACCGTGCCTGAGGGCGTCAAAATCGGGCGCTGTTGTGGGACATGCATCACGGCATGTCAATGCTGCACTGCGGAATGTCCCGCCGAACCCGAAACTCGCTGCATATACTAATTCGCGCTTCCCGTGGGCTCAACCGATTCGGGTGCGCGCTTTCGTCACGAATTGTGCACGTTTGTTACATCCTACGGAGCCACGCCCCGAGCGCGATCCGGTCAACCGCGCGCGTCCTTCGGCCAGCGGCGATGGACCCACATCCATTGTTCGGGGCTTTCGCGGA
>CAZBRE010000008.1:0-6558 GCA_964494065.1 uncultured Alphaproteobacteria bacterium | reverse complement strand
GCGTCCTTCGGCCAGCGGCGATGGACCCACATCCATTGTTCGGGGCTTTCGCGGATCCAGCGCTCGTAGGTCGCGTTCACCTGGGCGAGGATCGTTGCGACGTCGGCCTCGTGATCGCCGGTGTCGGGTATGTCCAGCGCCGGCTCGATGGTGACGCGGAAATTCAAGCCGTCGAGCCGCCGCACCCAAGCGCCGTGTACCGGGCAGCGATACTGCAGCGCCAGCTTGGCGACCATCGGCGCGGTCATCGCCGGCCGCCCGAAGAGCGGCACCGCCACACCCTGATTGTGTTTCTGGTCGGCCAGCAGTCCCAGCAGCCCGCCCCGCTCCAGCGTGGTGCGCGACAGCACGGCGCCGAGCACGCCCTTCGGCACCAGCCCGCCGTGATCGCCGCGCATGCCGATCAGCAGCTTGTCGACATAGGGATTGTTCGGCCGGCGGAAGATCACATCGACATTCATGCCGAGCGTGTTGCCGAAGAGCGGCAGCAGCTCCCAATTGCCCAGATGGCCGGAAAAAATGATGTGCGGCCCCGGCTCGAAATAGAGCGTCAGGGCGTTCTCGACGCCGACGATCTCGAGGCGTTTGCCCTTGATCGTAACGGACTCGCCGCGTTCGGCCGCGGCCATCAGCTTGCCGAACCCGCGTTCGGCGATGCGGTCGAAGAGATCCTCCTCCCAGAGCTTGCGCAGATGCGGATACTCAAAGCCGGTGCGGCCGAGATTGCTCCACATGCCGCGTATGATGGCGCGCCGCTCGGCGTCGCTTTTCTCCGGGAAGACCATTGCCAGATTGGCCGCTGCACGCCGGGAGACGGAGACGTGAGGGCCGATCATCCGGCCGAGCCAGCCGCCCAGCGCGGAGGCCGCGCGCACCGGAAGCAGCCGGATCAGGAAGACGAACACGTGCGCGCACGCCCCCTCGAGCCAATATCGCAACCGCCGCCCAAGGGCAGATCGAGACGCCATCAAACCGGTCCTTCGCGCATGGCGGCCACACCGCCCGGCTGAGCCCCTAGCCTATTTTCCCCGGCTGTGAAAGCCGCCTACGCGCCCGGTCCGTCGAATGCTCAATTCACCAGGGTCGGTCAACCGCAACATATCCGCGCAATTGAATAACCGTTTATGCAAACTTGCCTTGTATTACAGGCATTTGGCGGCCCGAGTTAACGCGTTCTTCAGAACAGGCCGTTAGGATTTTGGTCAACTTCGTGACCCTATTTCTCCATTCAAAATCCGCGGCAACGCGACTGGCGACGGATACAGAATCGGCATGTATTTCCCTGAGAGCTTCGCCCAGGCAATAGCGCATGGTGATTCGGCGATGGCGCGCATGCGCGAAATCGAGCTGCCGCCGACACCCAACAATTACACGATCTGGTACGTTTATCATTCGGGCAGCACGCCGGAGCTGAAGCGCGACATCGACGAGCTGATCAAGAAGAACCAGCCGATCACCCGAGAGCTCGCGAACGAGATCTACGATCGCTATTTCGGCATCATCAGCGAAAGCGAGACGATCCGCGAGACCGGCCAGTCGCTGGAACGCGCGATCGAGCGCCTGATGGGCTTCGTACAGGAAGCCGGCGATGGCAACGCCGAATACGGTCAGGCCCTGGAGACGTTCTCCGGCCAGCTGAAAGAGGGCAAATCCGCCGCCGATATGCGTGGTCTCGTCGGCGCAATCCTGGCCGAGACCAAGAAGATGTCGGAGCGGAACGACAACCTGCAATCGGAGCTGGTCGCCTCGACGAAGGAAGTCACCGAGCTGCGCGAGACGATCAACAACGCGCGCCGCGAGGCGCTGACCGACGGGCTGACGGGGCTTGCCAACCGCAAGGCATTCGACGAGGCCATCAGCGCGATGTCGATCGAGGCCGAGGGGGACAAGAGCACGCTCGCACTGCTGATGCTCGATATCGATCACTTCAAGCGTTTCAACGACACCTACGGCCACCAGCTCGGCGACCAGGTGCTACGGCTCGTGGCGCGCACGTTCACCGAATGCATCAAGGGCCGCGACATGGCCGCCCGTTACGGCGGCGAGGAATTCGCCATCCTGTTGCCGCAGACGCAGCTGCAGAATGCCGTCAAGCTGGGCGATGCCATCCGTGAAACCGTGGCGAAGAAGCGCATCGTCAATCGTCAAACGGGCCAGTCGCTCGGCCAGATCACGCTGTCGGTCGGCGTGTCCATTTATCAGCCGGGCGAACCTTGTGCGGATTTGATTCGACGCGCCGACGAAGCGCTCTACTCCGCAAAGCGCGGTGGCCGCAACCGGGTGGTCTACGAGAACCAACCCGGGGCAACCGCCGCCGCCTAGCCCCTCTGCCAATTTCCCTTATTCCCTCGGCCCCGACCGACCTGGTTTAAGACCCCGTCCCCCGCGGGCCCCCACGGGTTGCCGCGACGTCGGTCGCCTACCACTGGATCTGCTCGATCCCCTCGAAGCTCACGGTCGAGCCGTCGGCGATGATGATCGTGCCCTCGGCATCCTGGGACAGGTTGAGCGCGTCGCTGGTCACGCCTTCGATCGAGCCCGAGGTCAGCGTCAGCGTCCAATCGCCGGTCAGATAATCGCCGGTGACACCGTCGAGCATGATCGTGTCGGTCCAGCCGCCGGCCAGGCCGCCCTGGACCGTATCGTCGTCGTCGCCGGCGCCGAACAGGAAGACGTCGTCGCCCGCACCGCCGACCAGCAGATCGCTGCCGGCGTCGCCGGTCAGCGTGTCGTCGCCGGAACCGCCGCTGATCGTGTCGTCGCCCATGCCGCCGGCAAGCGTGTTGTCGCCGCTGTCACCGGTCAGCACGTCGTCATAGTTCGACCCGGTGATGCCCTCGATATTGGAGAGCGTATCGCCGGCCGCATCGCCGCCCGACGCCGTGCTGGCGCCCAGGTCGACCGTGACCGCCGCCGCCGATCCGGCATAGGTCACGGTGTCGATCCCGGCGCCGCCGTCGATCACATCGGCGCCGAGACCGCCTTCTATGACGTTGTCGCCGCTATCGCCGGTCAGCGTGTCGTCCCAGTCGGAGCCGATCAGGTTCTCGATGTTGGAGAGCACGTCGCCCTGGGCGTCGCCGCCGGAACCGGAGCCGCTGGCGAGGCTCACATTGACCGCCAGCGTCGAGCCCGCATAGGAGGCGGTATCGCTGCCCGCGCCGCCATCGATCGTATCGGCGCCCGCGCCACCCTCGATCACGTTGTCGCCGCTGTCGCCGGTGATGTTGTCGGCATTGGCCGAGCCGATGACGTTCTCGAAATTGGCGATCGTGTCGCCCGCGGCGTCGCCGCCCGAGCCGCTGCCCGTGCCCAGATTGACCGTCACGCCCGAGGCTGCGCCGGCGTAGCTCAGCGTGTCGATGCCGGCGCCGCCGTCCATGTTGTCGGCCCCGGCCCCGCCCTCGATGAGGTCGTTGCCCGCGGCCCCCGTGATCGTGTCATCGCCAGCGCCCCCGGCGAAGGCATCGTTGCCGGCGCCACCGGTCAAGGTATCGTCGATCGCCCCGGTGGTCTGCGAGATTTGGACATCGTCGACGTAGAAGTACTCGTTGGACCCGGCGTAGTAGTCGTTGACCCGGAAGCGAATCTGCGTATTGGCCGCCGCATATGCCGAGATGTTGTAGCTGCGTGTCCCGGAGTTGCTGCCGCTGTACCCGGTGAAGTCCTCCAGGGTGTTCCAGCTCGAGCCGCCATCGTTGGAGACCTCCACCACGAGCGAGTCGGTGGTGTCGATGCCCGAGCTCATGCGCCAATCGAACGACAGGGTGGCGCTCGTCGCATTCGAGAGGTCCACTTCCCGGGCGGCGCTCGCGGGCGCGTAGCCCGTGCCAGTGAGCCGCAGCTCGCCGCCCGTGACCCGAACGTTGCCGGTACCCGTGCCGGCGCCGGCGCCGTCGGTTTCGATCCAGTCGCCGTTCCAGGCCAAATCGCCGTCGTCGTTCGAGAACGATGAGGAACTGAACTCGTCGCGCGTTACGAAAGTCGCGTTGCTCGGCATCCCGACGTCGATGGTGATCGTCTGGGTCGCCGTGGCGCCCGACGCGTCGGTCACGAGGTAGGTGAAGCTGTCGGCGCCGATGTAGTCGGCATCGGGCGCGTAGGTATAGCTGCCGTCGGCGTTCACAGTGACCGAGCCGTTTGCGGCATCGGTATCGAGCGCATAAGTCAGCGTGCCCGCGGTGTCGTCGTCGGTGGCGTAGAGCTGACCGGTCAGCGTCTGGTTGGCCTCCAGCGCCGCCACGCCGGTTTCGCCCGTCGGCGCGTCGTTCACCGCGTTCACGGTGACGACGATGGTGTCGGTGGTGCTGCTGGTCGCCCCGCCCGAATCCGTCGCGGTCGCGGTGATCGTAAGCGGCACGTCGCCGTTGCTGTCGGGCGCCGGATTGTAGGTCAGCCCCGAGAGCTGCGCCGCCGTCAGCGTCCAGACGCCGCCGCCCTGATCCGTGCCGGCGGACAGGCTGGCCCCCGTCTCCACGCCCTCGATGGTGATCGTCAGCGTCTCCGAGCCGTCGGTGTCGGTGAGCGACGAGGCGATGGTGAGCGGGATGCCCGCCTCGATGTCGACCGTGACCGTCTCGGAGGTCGTCGGGACCGAATCGAGCGAAACATTGTCGAAATAGACCTGTGTCGCCTCGTCGTTGAAGGTCTTCTTGTTGTTGTAGCCGCCGAGCGTGATCGTGTGATTGCCCGCGGAGAGCGCGCCCAGATCAAGCGTGATGGTCTGCCAGCCGGTGTCGTAGGTCGAGCCGCCATTGCCGTCGCCGGCGACATGCACGATGTAGTCGTTGGCGCCGACCCCCACCAACGTTCCGTCGATCGAGACCAGCACCTCGCCGTATTCGTCCGACTCGTAACCGGCGCCCATCACCATGCGGTAGGACAACGTGATGGTGCCGGTGGAGTCATCGGCGACGTTGAAGGTCTGCGACCAGCCGCCCGACATGTTGTTGATGGAATTGTCATCGATGCCACCCAGATCGACCCGCAGGCCGCCGCCGCTCTGGCCGTAGCCGCCGCCATAGGCGCCGCTGGCGTAGCCCGGCTCGGATGTGCTGCGGAAAGTATCGTCGGAATAGCTGAAACCGTCGCTGCTGCCGGAGAAGGTCGTGTTGATCTCGGATACCGGCGCGCCGGTGACGTCGATGGTGAGCGGTATGTCGGCGCTCGAGCCGACCGGCGGCGTGATCATGAGGCCGTCGAGGTATTCGCCCTGCACGGTCCAGGTGCCGTCGCCGTTGTCGACGCCGCTGCTGAGCTCCGCGCCCACGGGCACGCCGGAGACCAGGACCGTCGCACCCGGTCCGGCGGCGGCGAGGGTAGCCGGCGCAACGTCGACCGCCTCGGCCCGATCCTCGTTGCCGGAAGCGGTGCTGGTCACGGTGAGCGTCGGCAGATCGGAGACCGCATCGACCGTGACGTTGATCGTCTCGACCGTGGTCGCCGTGTCGCCGCCGTCGGTCTCGGTCGAAACCGCCGTCACCGTCAGCGTGAAGTCGGCGTCGCTGTCGTCGGCCGGATCGACGGTGAGACCCGAAAGCTGCGCCGGGGTGAGCGTCCAGACGCCGCCGCCCTGATCGGTGCCGGCGGACAAGCTCGCCCCCGTCGGCACGCCCGCGATGGTGTAGGAGAGCGTCTCCGAGCCGTCCGTGTCGGTCAGCGCCCCGGAAATGGTGAGCGGGATCCCCGCCTCGATGTCAGCGACGACCGCCTCGGAGGTGATCTCGCCGTAGGTGCTGAGCTCGACGTTGTCGAAATAGATCTGCGTCGCTTCGTCGTTGTAGGTCTTGATATGATCGTAGCCGCCCAGGGTGATCGTGTGGTTGCCGGCCGACAGCGACCCCAGATCCAGCGTGATGGTTTGCCAGCCGCTGTCGTCGTCCGCGTCGCCGCCGCCGTCGCCATCGACGTGGAGGATGTAGTCGTTGCCGCTCGTGCCCACGAGCGTGCCGTCGATCGCGGCGAGCACCTCGCTGTATTCGCCCGCTTCGTATTCGGCACCCTTCACCATGCGATAGGAGAAGGTGATGGTGCCCGTCGCGTTGTTGGGAACGTTGAAGGTCTGCGACCAGCCGCCCGACATGCCGGTGATGTCGACGTCGTCGATGCCGCCCAGATCGACCCGGAGGCCGCCGCCCGTCTCGCCGTAACCGCCGCCATAGCTGCCGTCGGCGTAGCCGGGCTCCGAGGTGCTGCGGAACGTGTCGTCGCTGTAGGTGAACCCGTCGGCATTCGAATCGAAGCCGGTCAGGATCTCCGTCGTCGGCCCGCTGACCGTGACGGTGAGATTGATGTCGGCGCTCGAGCCGTCGGGCGGCGTAACCATCAGATCCGACAGATCGGCCGGATCGACCGTCCAGCTGCCGTCGCCGTTGTCGACGCCGTGGTTGAGCGCCGCACCCGCCGGCATCCCGGAGACCACCACCGTGGTCCCAGCCACCGCCGCGCTGAGGGTCGGGGCCGAGACATCGACATCGACGGCGCGATCTTCATTGCCGGTCACATCACTGGTGACGGTCAGCGTGGGCGCATCGGCGACCGCGTTGACGGTGACGGTCA
>CAZBRE010000007.1:0-61358 GCA_964494065.1 uncultured Alphaproteobacteria bacterium | reverse complement strand
GCATCGGCGACCGGGTCGACGGTGACGTTGATCGTATCGACCGTGGTCGCGGTATTGCCGCCCGTGGTCTCGGTCGCCGTCGAGGTCACGGTCAGGGTGAAGTCCGCATCGCTGTCCGCCGGCGGGGTAATGGTGAGGCCGGCAAGCTGCGCGGGTGTCAGGGTCCAGACGCCGCCGCCCTGATCGGAGCCGGCGCTGAGGCTCGCCCCCGTGGGCACACCCGAAATCGTCACGGCCAGGGTCTCCGAGCCGTCCGTATCCGTGAGCGCCGAGGAGATCGTCAGCGCGATCGCGGTGTCTTCATCACCCGTCACGTCGCCGGTCACGGTGAGCGTCGGCGTATCGGCCACCGCATCGACGGTGACATCGATCGTGTCGACGGTGGCGGCCGTATCGGCGCCGTCGGTCGACGTGGCCGTGACGGTCAGCGTGAAGTCGACGTCGCTATCCGCCGGCGGCGTGATGGTAAGGCCGGCGAGCTGCGCCGGGGTCAGCGTCCAGACGCCGCCACCCTGGTCCGAACCGGCCGAGAGGCTCGCCCCCGAGGGCACACCGGAAATCGTGACGGCGAGGCTCTCGGAGCCATCCGTATCGGTCAGCGCCGAGGAAATCGAGAGCGCAATCGCGCTGTCCTCGTTGCCGGTCGCATCGGCGACGGTCAGCGTCGGCGCGTCCGCCACCGGATCGACCGTGACGTCGATGGTGTCAACCGTTGACGCGGTATCGCTGCCATCGGTCGAGGTTGCCGTGACCGTCAGCGTGAAGTCGGCATCGGAATCGCTCGGCGGGGTGATCGTGAGCCCGGCAAGCTGGGCCGGCGTCAGCGTCCAGACGCCGCCGCCCGTATCCGTGCCTGCGCTGAGGCTTGCGCCCGACGGCACGCCCGAGATCGTCACCGCGAGGCTCTCCGATCCGTCCGTGTCGGTGAGCGCCGAGGAGATCGAAAGCGCGATGGCGCTGTCCTCGTTCCCGGTCACGTCGGCCACGGTCAAGGTTGGCGCATCGGCCACCGGATCGACCGTGACGTCGATCGTATCAACCGTGCTCTCGCTGTCGGCGCCGTCGGTCGAGGTCGCCGTTACGGTCAGCGTGAAGTCGGCGTCACTATCCGCCGGCGGCGTGATGGTGAGACCGGCGAGCTGGGCCGGGGTCAGCGTCCACACACCGCCGCCGGTATCGGTGCCGGCACTGAGGCTCGCCCCGCTGGGCACGCCGGAGATCGTCACGGCGAGCGTCTCGCTGGCATCGGTGAGCGCCGCATTGATCGAGAGCGCGATCGCCGTGTCCTCGTCGCCGCTCGCATCGGCAACCGTCAACGTCGGCGCATCGGCATCGCCGTCGACCGTCACGTCGAACGTATCCACCGTCGTCGCCGTGTCCGCGCCATCGGTCGAGGTCGCGGTGACGGTCAGCGTGAAGTCGACGTCGCTGTTGAGCGGCGGGGTCACGGTAAGACCGGCGAGCTGGGCCGGCGTCAGCGTCCAGACGCCGCCGCCCGTATCTGTGCCCGCACTGAGGCTCGCCCCTGTAGGCACGCCCGAGATCGTGATCGCCAGGCTTTCCGAGCCATCCGTGTCGGTGAGCGCCGAGGAGATCGACAGCGGGATGGCGCTGTCCTCGCCGCCGGTCACATCCGCAACCGTGAGCGTCGGCGCATCGGCCACCGGATCGACCGTCACATCGATCGTGTCGACGGTGGTCGCGGTATCGGCGCCGTCGGTCGAGGTCGCGGTGACGGTGAGGGTGAAGTCCGCGTCGCTATCGGCCGGCGGGGTAATGGTAAGCCCGGCAAGCTGCGCCGGTGTGAGCGTCCAGACGCCGCCGCCCTGATCACTGCCGGCGCTCAGGCTCGCGCCAGACGGCACACCGGAAATCGTGACCGCCAGGCTTTCCGAGCCGTCCGTATCGGTGAGCGCGGAGGAGATCGAGAGCGCGATCGCCGTGTCCTCGTCGCCGCTGGCATCGGCGACGGTGAGCGTCGGCGCATCGGCCACCGCATCGACGGTCACGTTGATCGTGTCGACGGTCGTCGCGGTATCGCTGCCATCGGTCGAGGTTGCAGTAACGGTGAGCGTGAAATCGGCATCGCTATCAGCCGGCGGCGTAATGGTAAGCCCGGCGAGCTGCGCCGGGGTGAGCGTCCAGACGCCACCGCCCTGATCGGACCCCGCGCTGAGGCTCGCGCCGCTGGGCACGCCGGAGATCGTGACAGCCAGGCTTTCCGACCCGTCCGTGTCGGTCAGCGCCGAAGAAATCGAGAGCGCGACGGCGCTGTCCTCATTGCCGGTCGCATCGGCCACGGTCAGCGTCGGCGCATCGGCCACCGGATCGACGGTGACGTCGATGGTGTCCACCGTATCGGCAGTATCCGACCCGTCGGTCGAGGTCGCGGTGACGGTGAGGGTGAAATCGGCATCGCTATCGGCCGGCGGCGTGATCGTGAGACCCGCGAGCTGCGCCGGGGTCAGCGTCCAGACGCCGCCACCCTGGTCCGAGCCGGCGGACAGGCTGGCGCCCGAGGGCACGCCGGAGACCGTGATCGCCAGCGACTCGCCCGGGTCCGTCAGGGCCGAGGAGATCGAGAGCGCGATCGCGGTGTCTTCGTCGCCGCTGGCATCGGCCACCGTCAGGGTTGGCGCATCGGCGACGCCGGTGACCGTCACGTCGATCGTATCGACCGTCGTTGCGGTATCGCTGCCATCCGTTGAGGTCGCGGTGACGGTCAGGGTGAAGTCGCTGCTGTCGTTGCTCGGCGGGGTGATCGTGAGCCCGGCGAGCTGTGCGGGCGTGAGCGTCCAGACGCCGCCGCCCTGATCGCTGCCCGCCGACAGGCTCGCCCCCGACGGCACGCCGGAGACCGTGACCGCCAGGCTTTCCGAGCCATCGGTGTCGGTCAGCGCGGAGGATATCGAAAGCCCGATTGCCGTGTCCTCGCTGCCGCTCACATCGGCGACCGTCAAGGTCGGCGCATCGGCCACCGGATCAACCGTGACATCGATCGTGTCCACCGTCGTGGCGGTGTCTGCGCCGTCGGTCGAGGTGGCCGTCACCGTGAGCGTGAAGTCGGCATCGCTGTCGGCCGGCGGCGTGATCGTGAGACCGGCCAGCTGCGCCGGGGTCAGCGTCCAAACGCCGCCGCCCTGATCCGAACCCGCGGACAAGGCAGCGCCCGACGGCACGCCCGAGATCGTCACGGCCAGCGATTCCGAGCCGTCGGTATCGGTGAGCGCGGAGGAGATCGAGAGCGCGATCGCCGTGTCTTCGTCGCCGGAGGCATCGGCAACCGTCAGCGTGGGCGCATCGGCAACCGGGTCGACCGTCACATCGATCGTGTCGACCGTCGTGGCGGTGTCGCCGCCATCGGTCTCCGTCGAGGTGGAGGTGACCGTAAGCGTGAAATCGGCGTCGCTGTCAGCCGGCGGCGTGATCGTGAGACCGGCCAGCTGCGCAGGCGTCAGCGTCCACACGCCACCGCCCGTATCCGTACCAGCCGACAGGCTGGCGCCCGACGGCACACCGGAAATCGTGACCGCCAGCGTCTCCGAGCCGTCGGTATCAGTGAGCGCGGAGGAAATCGACAGGGCGATCGCCGTATCCTCGTCGCCGCTCGCATCAGCCACCGTGAGCGTCGGCGCGTCGGCCTCCGGATTGACCGTGACGTCGATGGTATCGACCGTCGTAGCCGTGTCCGCGCCATCGGTCGAGGTCGCCGTGACGGTCAGCGTAAAGTCCGCGTCGCTATCGGCCGGCGGCGTGACCGTGAGGCCGGCGAGCTGCGCGGGCGTCAATGTCCAGACGCCGCCGCCCTGATCCGCGCCGGCCGACAGGCTCGCCCCGGAGGGCACGCCTGCGATGGTGATCGCCAGGCTTTCGGAGCCGTCGGTATCGGTCAGCGCCGAAGAGACCGACAGCGCGATCGCGTTGTCCTCGGTGCCGGTCGCATCGGCCACCGTCAGGGTCGGAGCGTCGGCCACCGGATCGACGGTCACATCGATCGTATCGACCGTCGTGGCCGTGTCGCCGTCGTCTTCGGAGGTTGCCGTTACCGTCAGCGTGAAATCGCCGTCACTGTCGGCGGGCGGCGTGATCGTGAGGCCCGCAAGCTGGGCCGGCGTCAGGGTCCAGATGCCCCCGCCCTGGTCGGCGCCGGCCGACAGGCTCGCCCCCGACGGCACGCCAGCGACCGTGACCGTCAGCGTTTCCGATGCATCGGTCAGCGCCGACGAAATGGACAACGCAATCGCTGTGTCCTCGTCGCCGCTGGCATCGGCAACCGTAAGCGTCGGGGCATCGGCGACCCCGGCGACCGTCACATCGATGGTATCGACCGTGGTCGCGGTGTCGCTGCCATCGGTCGAGGTCGCGGTGACCGTGAGCGTAAAGTCGCTGCTGTCGTCGGCCGGCGGGGTGATCGTGAGCCCGGCGAGCTGTGCCGGGGTCAGCGTCCACACGCCGCCGCCCTGGTCGGCGCCGGCCGAGAGCGTCGCGCCCGACGGCACGCCCGCGATCGTTACAGCTAGCGATTCCGACCCGTCGGTGTCCGTTAGCGCCGAGGCGACGGACAGCGCAATCGCCGTGTCCTCGTCGCCCGACGCATCCGCCACCGTCAGCGTCGGCGCATCGGCGACCGGATCGACCGTGACATCGATCATGTCGACCGTGGTCGCGGTATCGGCGCCATCGGTCGAAGTGGCCGTAACCGTCAGCGTGAAGTCGCCGTCGCTGTCGGCCGGCGGGGTAATGGTGAGGCCGGCGAGCTGCGCCGGGGTCAACGTCCACACGCCGCCGCCTTGATCGGATCCGGCCGAGAGGCTCGCGCCCGACGGCACGCCCGAAATCGTGACGGCCAGGCTTTCCGAGCCATCGGTATCGGTCAGTGCCGAGGCGATCGAAAGCGCGATCGCGGTGTCTTCGTCGCCGGTCGCGTCGGCCACCGTCAGCGTCGGCGCATCGGCAACCGGGTCGACGGTGATGTCGATCGTATCGACCGTCGTCGCGGTATCCCCGCCGTCGGTCTCGGTCGAGGTCGCGGTGACGGTCAGGGTGAAATCGCCGTCGCTGTCCGCCGGCGGCGTGATCGTGAGACCCGCGAGCTGCGCCGGCGTCAGCGTCCAGACGCCGCCGCCCGTATCCGTACCGGCCGACAGGCTCGCCCCCGAGGGCACGCCCGAAATCGTCACGGCGAGCGTCTCCGATCCGTCCGTGTCGGTCAGCGCGGCGTTCACTGACAGCGCAATCGCGGTGTCCTCGTCGCCGCTCGCATCGGCAACCGTGAGCGTCGGTGCGTCCGCGACCGCCGCCACGGTGACGTCGACGGTATCGACTGTCGTCGCCGTATCGCCGCCATCGGCCTCGGTCGAGGTCGAGGTCACGGTCAGGGTGAAATCGGCGTCCGACCCGCTCGGCGGCGTGATCGTCAGACCGGCAAGCTGCGCCGGGGTGAGCGTCCAGACGCCGCCGCCCTGATCGCTGCCGGCGCTGAGGCTTGCCCCCGAGGGCACGCCGGAAATCGTGACGGCCAGGCTTTCCGAACCGTCGGTATCCGCGAGCGCCGAGGAGATCGAAAGCGCAATCGCGGTATCTTCACTGCCGCTGGCATCGGCGACCGTCAACGTCGGCGCATCGGCGACCGCGTCGACCGTGACGTTGATCGTATCGACGGTGCTCGCCGTGTCGGCACCGTCGGTCGAGGTCGCCGTCACCGTCAGGGCGAAATCGGCGTCGCTATCCGCCGGCGGCGTGATCGTCAGACCCGCCAGCTGCGCCGGCGTCAGCGTCCAGACGCCGCCGCCCTGGTCCGAGCCCGCCGAAAGGCTGGCCCCCGCGGGTACGCCGGCGATCGTCACGGCTAGCGATTCCGAACCGTCGGTATCCGTAAGCGCCGAGGAGATCGTGAGCGGGATCGCGCCGTCTTCGTTGCCGGTGACATCGCCCGTGACCGTCAAGGTCGGCGCGTCGGCCACCGGATCGACGGTGACGTCGATCGTATCCAGCGTGGTCGCGGTATCGCTGCCGTCGGTCGAGGTCGCCGTGACGGTCAACGTAAAGTCCACGTCGCTATCAGCCGGCGGCGTGACGGTAAGACCGGCGAGCTGCGCCGGGGTCAGCGTCCAGACGCCGCCGCCCTGATCGGAACCGGCGCTGAGGCTCGCCCCCGAGGGCACGCCGGCGATGGTGATCGCCAGCGACTCCGAACCATCCGTATCCGTCAGCGCCGAGCTGATCGAAAGCGCAATCGCCGTGTCTTCATCGCCTGACGCATCGGCCACCGTCAGCGTCGGCGCATCGGCCACCGGATCGACGGTCACGTCGATCGTATCGACGGTCGTCGCGGTATCGCCGCCATCGGCCTCGGTCGAGGTCGAGGTGACGGTGAGCGTGAAGTCGGCGTCGCTGTCCGCCGGCGGCGTGACCGTCAAGCCGGCGAGCTGGGCCGGGGTCAGCGTCCACACACCGCCGCCCGTATCCGTACCGGCCGACAGCGTCGCCCCTGACGGCACGCCGGAGATCGTGACGGCCAGGCTCTCCGAGCCGTCGGTATCGGTGAGTGCCGACGAGATCGAGAGCGCAATGGCCGTGTCTTCGTCGCCCGAGGCATCGGCGACGGTGAGCGTCGGCGCATCGGCCACCGCATCGACCGTGACGTCGATCGTATCGACGGTCGAGGCCGTGTCGCCGCCATCGGTTTCTGTCGAGGTCGAGGTGACCGTGAGCGTGAAATCGCCGTCGCTGTCCGCCGGCGGCGTGATCGTCAGGCCCGCCAGCTGCGCCGGCGTCAGCGTCCAGACGCCGCCGCCCGTATCCGTACCGGCCGACAAGCTGGCCCCCGAAGGCACACCGGAAATCGTAACCGCCAGCGTCTCCGAGCCATCGGTGTCCGTAAGCGCCGAAGAGATCGACAGCGCGATCGCCGTATCCTCGTCGCCGCTCGCATCCGCCACAGTGAGCGTCGGCGCGTCGGCAACCGCCGCGACGGTGACATCGACTGTATCGACCGTCGTGGCCGTGTCGCCGCCGTCGGTTTCCGTCGAGGTCGAGGTCACCGTCAGGGTGAAATCGGCGTCCGATCCGCTCGGCGGCGTGATCGTGAGACCCGCGAGCTGGGCCGGGGTCAGGGTCCAGACCCCACCGCCCTGATCGCTGCCGGCGCTGAGGCTCGCCCCCGAGGGCACGCCGGAAATCGTGACGGCCAGCGTTTCCGAGCCGTCCGTGTCCGTGAGCGCCGAGCTGATCGAGAGCGCGATCGCCGTGTCTTCGTTGCCGCTCGCATCGGCGACGGTCAGCGTCGGCGCATCGGCCACCGCATCAACGGTCACATCGATGGTATCGACGGTCGTCGCCGTGTCCCCGCCATCCGCCTCGGTCGAGGTCGAGGTGACGGTGAGCGTAAAGTCACCGTCGCTGTCCGCGGGCGGCGTGATCGTGAGGCCGGCAAGCTGCGCGGGGGTGAGGGTCCAGACGCCGCCACCGGTATCCGTGCCCGCGCTCAAGCTCGCCCCCGATGGCACGCCCGAGATCGTCACCGCCAGGCTCTCCGAGCCGTCCGTATCGGTCAGCGCGGACGAAATCGACAGCGCGATCGCTGTGTCTTCATCGCCGCTCGCATCGGCAACCGTGAGCGTCGGCGCGTCGGCCACCGCATCGACCGTCACGTCGATCGTATCGATCGTGGTCGCCGTATCGCCGCCATCGGCCTCGGTCGAAGTCGCCGTGACGGTCAGCGTGAAGTCGCCGTCGCTATCGGCCGGCGGCGTGATCGTGAGGCCGGCAAGCTGCGCCGGGGTCAGGGTCCAGACTCCGCCCCCCTGATCCGACCCTGCGGACAAGCTCGCCCCCGTAGGAACGCCCGAGATCGTGACCGCGAGCGATTCCGAGCCGTCCGTATCCGTGAGCGCCGAGCTGATCGAGAGCGCGATCGCGGTGTCCTCATCGCCGCTGGCATCGGCCACGGTGAGCGTCGGCGCGTCGGCCACCGCATCCACGGTGACGTCGATCGTATCGACCGTGGTCGCCGTATCGCTGCCATCGGTCGAGGTCGCGGTGACGGTGAGAGTGAAGTCGGCATCGCTGTCGGCGGGCGGCGTGATCGTGAGACCGGCAAGCTGCGCCGGAGTCAGCGTCCAGATACCGCCACCCGTATCCGTGCCCGCGCTCAAGCTTGCCCCTGCAGGCACGCCGGAAATCGTCACCGCCAGGCTCTCCGAGCCATCCGTGTCCGTGAGCGCCGAGCTGATCGAAAGCGCGATCGCGGTATCCTCGTCGCCGCTCACATCGGCGACGGTGAGCGTCGGCGCGTCGGCGACGGGATCGACGGTCACGGTCATCGTGTCGACCGTATCGGCCGTGTCGCCGTCGTCGTTGCTGGTCGCGGTGACGGTCAGCGTGAAGTCGGCATCCGAGTCGGCCGGCGGGGTGATCGTGAGACCGGCGAGCTGGGCGGGCGTTAGCGTCCAGACGCCACCGCCCTGATCGGTGCCGGCGCTGAGGCTCGCCCCCGCAGGCACGCCGGCGACCGTGACCGAAAGCGTCTCGCTCGGATCGTTCAGCGAGGCATTGATATTGAGCGCGATGCCCGTGTCCTCGTCGCCGGTCACATCGGCGACCGTGAGGTTGGGCGCATCGGCGACGCCGGTCACCGTCACGTCCATCGTATCGACGGTTGTCGCCGTGTCGGCGCCATCGGTCGACGTGGCCGTGACCGTCAGGGTGAAGTCGGTCTTGTCGTCGAGCGCAGGCGTGAGGGTGAGCCCGGCAAGCTGCGCCGGCGTCAGCGTCCAGACGCCGCCGCCCTGGTCCGTACCGGCCGAAAGCGTCGCCCCCGCGGGCACGCCGGCAACGGTGATCGCCAGGCTTTCGGAGCCGTCCGTATCCGTGAGCGCGGAGGAGATCGAGAGCGGGATCGCCGTGTCTTCCTGGCCCGACACATCGGCAACCGTCAGCGTCGGCGCGTCGGCGACCGGATCGACGGTGACGTCGATGGTGTCGACCGTGCTCGCCGTGTCGCTCCCGTCGGTGGAGGTCGAGGTCACGGTCAACGTGAAATCGACGTCGCTGTCGGCCGGCGGCGTGATCGTGAGGCCGGCCAGCTGCGCCGGCGTCAGCGTCCAGACACCGCCGCCCTGATCACTGCCGGCGCTGAGGCTCGCGCCCGAGGGCACGCCCGAGATCGTGACCGCAAGCGATTCAGAACCGTCCGTATCCGTGAGCGCCGAGCTGATCGAAAGCGCGATCGCGGTATCTTCGTCGCCGCTGGCATCGGCGACGGTCAGCGTCGGCGCATCGGCGACCGGATCGACGGTGACGTCGATCGTATCGACCGTCGTCGCGGTGTCGCCGCCATCGGCCTCGGTCGAGGTCGAGGTCACCGTCAGGGTGAAATCGGCATCCGAGTCGGCCGGCGGCGTGATCGTAAGACCGGCCAGCTGCGCCGGCGTGAGCGTCCAGACGCCGCCGCCCTGATCGCTGCCGGCGCTGAGGCTCGCGCCCGAGGGCACGCCCGAGATCGTGACCGCGAGGCTCTCCGAGCCGTCCGTATCCGTAAGCGCCGAGCTGATCGAGAGCGCGATCGCCGTGTCCTCATCGCCGCTGGCGTCGGCCACGGTCAAGGTCGGTGCGTCGGCCACCGCATCGACGGTGACATCGATCGTATCCACCGTCGTCGCGGTATCGCTGCCATCGGTCGAGGTCGCCGTTACGGTCAGCGTGAAGTCGGCGTCGCTGTCCGCCGGCGGCGTGATGGTAAGTCCGGCCAGCTGCGCCGGGGTCAGTGTCCAAACGCCGCCGCCCTGATCGCTGCCGGCGCTGAGGCTTGCCCCCGACGGCACGCCGGAGACTGTAATCGCCAGGCTTTCCGACCCGTCGGTATCGGTCAGCGCGGAATTGATCGATAGCGCGATCGCCGTGTCTTCGTCGCCGGTGGCATCCGCCACCGTGAGCGTCGGCGCATCGGCCACCGGATCGACGGTTACGTCGATGGTATCGACCGTCGTTGCCGTGTCGCCGTCGTCTTCGGAGGTGGCGGTGACCGTCAGCGTGAAATCGGCGTCGCTGTCGGCCGGCGGCGTGATGGTGAGACCGGCAAGCTGCGCCGGGGTCAGCGTCCACACCCCGCCGCCCTGGTCGGACCCGGCCGACAGGCTCGCCCCCGAGGGCACGCCGGAGACCGTGACGGTCAGGGTCTCGGAGCCGTCGGTCAGCGCGGCATCGATCGAGAGCGCGATGGCCGTGTCTTCATCGCCACTCGCATCCGCGACGGTCAGCGTCGGTGCATCGGCAACCCCGGCCACGGTCACGTCGAGCGTGTCGACGGTCGTCGCGGTATCGGCGCCGTCGGTCGAGGTCGCGGTGACGGTCAGCGTGAAGTCGTCGCTGTCGTTGCTCGGCGGCGTAATGGTGAGGCCGGCAAGCTGCGCCGGGGTCAGCGTCCACACACCGCCGCCCTGATCGGACCCGGCCGAGAGGGTGGCCCCCGTCGGCACGCCCGAAATCGTCACCGCCAGGGTCTCCGAGCCATCGGTATCGGTCAGCGCCGAGGCGATCGAAAGCGCAATCGCGGTGTCCTCGTCGCCGGTAGCGTCCGCCACCGTCAGCGTCGGCGCGTCGGCCACCGGATCGACGGTGACGTCGATCGTATCGACCGTCGTCGCGGTGTCGCCGCCATCGGCCTCGGTCGAGGTCGAGGTGACGGTCAGGGTGAAATCGGCATCCGAGTCCGCCGGCGGTGTGATCGTAAGACCGGCAAGCTGGACCGGGGTTAGCGTCCACACGCCGCCGCCCTGGTCACTGCCGGCGCTGAGGCTCGCCCCCGACGGCACGCCGGAAATCGTCACGGCCAGGGTTTCCGAGCCATCCGTATCCGTGAGCGCCGAGCTGATCGAAAGCGCGATCGCCGTATCCTCGTCGCCGGTGGCATCCGCCACCGTCAGCGTCGGCGCATCGGCAACGGCATCCACCGTCACATTAATGGTGTCGACCGTGGTCGCCGTGTCGCCGCCATCGGCTTCGGTCGAGGTCGCGGTGACGGTGAGCGCGAAATCGCCGTCGCTATCCGCGGGCGGGGTGATGGTGAGGCCGGCAAGCTGCGCGGGCGTCAGTGTCCAGACGCCACCGCCAGTGTCGGTCCCCGCCGACAGGCTCGCACCCGCAGGCACACCCGAAACCGTGATCGCCAGACTTTCGGAACCATCGGTGTCGGTGAGCGCCGAGGAGATCGAAAGCGCGATCGCCGTGTCTTCGTCGCCGCTGGCATCGGCCACGGTCAGCGTCGGCGCATCGGCCACCGCGTCCACCGTCACGTCGATCGTGTCGACGGTCGTTGCCGTGTCACCGTTATCCGCTTCGGTCGAGGTCGAGGTCACGGTGAGCGTGAAATCGCCGTCGTTATCGGCCGGCGGCGTGATGGTGAGGCCGGCGAGCTGCGCCGGGGTGAGCGTCCAGACACCGCCGCCCGTATCCGTGCCGGCCGACAGGCTCGCTCCCGACGGCACGCCCGAGACCGTAATCGCCAGGCTTTCCGAGCCGTCGGTATCGGTCAGTGCCGAATTGATCGAAAGCGCGATCGCGCTGTCCTCGTTCCCGCTGGCATCGGCAACGGTGAGCGTCGGTGCGTCGGCCACCGCATCGACGGTGACATCGATCGTGTCGACGGTATCGGCGGTATCCCCGTCGTCCTCGGAGGTCGCGGTGACGGTCAGCGTGAAATCGCCGTCGCTGTCCGCCGGCGGCGTGATCGTGAGGCCCGCGAGCTGCGCGGGGGTCAGCGTCCACACGCCGCCGCCCTGATCGCTGCCGGCGCTGAGGTTGGCGCCCGAGGGCACGCCGGCGATAGTGACCGTCAGGGTTTCCGAGCTGTCGGTGAGCGCGGCGTTGATGGTGAGCGGGATCGCGGTGTCCTCGTCGCCGCTCGCGTCGCTCACGGTGAGCGTCGGCGCGTCGGCCACGCCGGTGACCGTGACATCGAACGTATCGACCGTCGTCGCGGTGTCGCCGTTCTCCGCTTCGGTCGAGGTCGAGGTCACGGTGAGCGTGAAATCGGCGCTGTCGTCGGCCGGCGGGGTGATCGTGAGACCGGCGAGCTGCGCGGGCGTGAGCGTCCAGACACCGCCGCCCTGGTCGGCGCCGGCGCTCAACACCGCACCCGAGGGCACGCCGGAGACGGTGATCGCCAGGCTTTCCGAGCCGTCGGTATCCGTCAGCGCCGAGGCGATATTGAGCGCGATCGCCGTGTCCTCATCGCCGGTGACGTCCGCCACCGTGAGCGTCGGCGCATCGGCGACGGCATCCACGGTGACGTCGATCGTATCGACCGTCGTTGCCGTGTCACCGTTATCCGCCTCGGTCGAGGTCGAGGTGACGGTGAGGGTAAACTCGCCGTCGCTGTCTGCGGGCGGCGTGATCGTGAGACCGGCGAGCTGGGCCGGCGTCAGCGTCCAAACGCCGCCGCCCTGGTCGGAGCCGGCGCTGAGGCTTGCCCCCGACGGCACGCCCGAGATGGTCACCGCGAGGCTTTCGGAGCCATCCGTGTCGGTGAGCGCGGAGGAGATCGAGAGCGGGATCGCCGTGTCCTCGTCGCCCGACGCGTCCGCCACCGTCAACGCCGGTGCATCGGCCACCGCATCGACGGTCACGTTGATCGTATCGACCGTGGTCGCCGTGTCCCCGCCATCGGTCTCGGTCGAGGTTGCGGTGACGGTGAGCGCGAAATCGCCGTCGCTATCGGCCGGCGGGGTGATCGTAAGGCCGGCGAGCTGCGCCGGGGTCAGCGTCCAGACGCCCCCGCCCTGATCCGAACCGGCGGACAACGTTGCACCGGACGGCACGCCCGAAACGGTGACCGCCAGCGTCTCCGAGCCGTCGGTATCGGTGAGCGCCGAGGAGATCGACAGCGGTATCGCCGTGTCCTCGTTGCCGCTCGCATCCGCAACGGTGAGCGTCGGCGCATCGGCCACGGCATCGACGGTGACGTCGATCGTGTCGACGGTCGTGGCGGTGTCGCCGCCGTCGGCCTCGGTCGAGGTCGAGGTGACCGTGAGGGTGAAATCACCATCGCTGTCGGCCGGCGGCGTGATCGAGAGACCGGCGAGCTGGGCCGGGGTCAGCGTCCAGACCCCACCGCCCTGATCGCTGCCGGCGCTGAGGCTGGCGCCCGAAGGCACGCCCGCAATGGTGATTGCGAGGCTTTCCGATCCGTCGGTATCGGTCAGCGCCGAGGAGATCGAAAGCGGGATCGCGGTATCCTCGTCGCCCGACGCATCGGCCACGGTCAACGTCGGCGCATCGGCGACCGCGTCCACGGTGACGTCGATCGTGTCGACCGTCGTGGCCGTGTCGCCGCCATCGGCTTCGGTCGAGGTCGCGGTGACCGTGAGGGTGAAATCGCCGTCGCTGTCGGCCGGCGGCGTGATCGTCAAACCGGCGAGCTGTGCCGGCGTCAGCGTCCACACACCGCCGCCCTGGTCGGCGCCGGCCGAGAGGGTCGCCCCGGACGGCACGCCCGAAACCGTGACGGCAAGGCTCTCCGAGCCATCGGTATCGGTGAGCGCCGAAGAGATAGAGAGCGGGATCGCCGTGTCTTCATCGCCGGTGGCGTCGGCCACGGTGAGCGTCGGCGCGTCCGCCACCGCACCGACCGTCACGTTGATCGTATCGACGGTGGTCGCCGTGTCGCCGCCAGCCGCCTCGGTCGAGGTCGCGGTGACCGTCAGCGCAAAGTCGCCATCACTATCGGCGGGCGGCGTAACCGTAAGGCCCGCAAGCTGCGCCGGCGTCAGTGTCCAGACACCGCCGCCCGTATCGGTTCCTGCCGACAAGCTCGCGCCCGCGGGCACGCCCGCGATCGTGACCGCAAGCGATTCCGAACCGTCTGTATCCGTAAGTGCCGAGGCGATCGAGAGCGCGATCGCCGTATCTTCGTTACCGCTCGCATCGCTCACCGTCAGCGTCGGCGCATCGGCCACCGCATCGACGGTCACGTTGATCGTATCGACGGTCGTTGCCGTGTCACCGTTATCCGCCTCGGTCGAAGTCGAGGTCACGGTGAGGGTGAAATCGCCGTCGCTGTCGGCCGGCGGCGTGATCGTGAGACCCGCCAACTGCGCCGGCGTCAGCGTCCACACACCGCCGCCCTGATCGCTGCCCGCGCTCAACGTGGCGCCCGAGGGTACGCCCGCAATCGTGACCGCGAGGCTTTCCGAACCATCCGTATCCGTCAACGCCGAGGAAATCGAGAGCGCGATTGCGCTGTCCTCGTTGCCCGTCGCATCGGCGACGGTGAGCGTCGGTGCGTCGGCCACGGCATCGACGGTGACGTCGATCGTGTCGACCGTGGTCGTCGTATCCGTGCCGTCGGTTGCGGTCGCCGTCACGGTCAGCGTGAAGTCGCCGTCGCTGTCGGCCGGCGGCGTGATCGTGAGACCGACAAGCTGCGCCGGGGTCAGCGTCCACACACCGCCGCCCGCGTCCGTACCGGCCGACAGGCTCGCGCCGGCGGGAACGTCCGAGATCGTGATCGTCAGCGTTTCGGAGCCGTCGGTATCCGTCAGCGCGGAATTGATGGTGAGGGGGATGCCGGTATCTTCGTCGCCGGTGGCGTCCGCCACCGTGAGTGTTGGCGCATCGGCCACCGGATCGACGGTGACGTCGATGGTATCGACCGTCGTCGCCGTATCGCCGCCATCGGCTTCCGTCGACGTCGCGGTGACGGTCAGCGTGAAGTCGACGTCGCTATCCGCCGGCGGCGTGACGGTGAGACCGGCAAGCTGGGCCGGCGTCAGCGTCCAGACCCCGCCGCCCTGATCGGACCCGGCCGAAAGCGTGGCGCCCGCGGGCACGCCGGCAACGGTGATCGCGAGGCTCTCCGAGCCATCGGTGTCGGTAAGCGCCGAGCTGATGGTGAGCGGGATCGCCGTGTCCTCGTTGCCGGTGACGTCGGCCACCGTGAGCGTCGGCGCGTCGGCCACGGCATCGACGGTTACGTTGATCGTATCGACGCTGGTCGCGGTGGCGCCGCCATCGGCCTCGGTCGCGGTCGCGGTGACCGTCAGTGTGAAGTCGCCGTCGCTGTCCGCGGGCGGCGTAACCGTAAGGCCCGCAAGCTGCGCGGGCGTCAGCGTCCAGACGCCGCCACCCTGGTCCGAACCGGCGCTGAGGCTCGCCCCCGCCGGCACGCCGGCAACCGTGATCGCCAGGCTTTCCGAGCCGTCCGTATCGGTCAGCGCCGGGGAGATGGTGAGCGGAATGCCGGTGTCTTCGTTCCCCGTCACATCGCCGGTGACCGTGAGCGTCGGCGTGTCGGCGACCGGATCGACCGTGACGTCGATCGTATCGATGGTCGTCGCCGTATCGCCGCCATCGGCCTCGGTCGAGGTCGCGGTGACAGTGAGCGTGAAATCGACATCGCTGTCGGCGGGCGGCGTGACGGTCAGGCCGGCAAGCTGGGCCGGCGTCAGCGTCCACACGCCGCCGCCCGTGTCGGTGCCGGCCGAAAGGCTCGCCCCCGCGGGCACGCCCGAAACGGTGATGGCGAGGCTTTCCGAGCCATCCGTGTCGGTCAGCGCCGGCGAGATGGAGAGCGCGATCGCCGTGTCCTCATCGCCACTGGCGTCCGCCACGGTGAGGTCCGGCGCGTCGGCAACGGCGTCCACGGTCACGTTGATCGTATCGACCGTGCTGGCGGTATCGGCGCCGTCGGTGGCGGTCGCCGTCACCGTCAGGGTGAAGTCGCCGTCGCCGTCGGCCGGCGGTGTGATCGTGAGACCGGCGAGCTGGGCCGGCGTCAGCGTCCAGACACCGCCGCCCTGATCCGAACCCGCGGACAGCGCGGCACCCGCCGGCACGCCGGCAACCGTGACGGCCAGGCTTTCCGAGCCGTCCGTATCCGTCAGCGCCGAGGCTATGGTGAGCGGGATCGCGGTGTCTTCGTCGCCAGTCACATCGGCCGTGACCGTCAGCGTCGGCGTGTCGGCCACCGGATTGACCGCCACATTTATGGTGTCGACACTGGTCGCGGTATCGCCGCCATCCGCTTCGGTCGAGGTCGCCGTCACGGTCAGCGCGAAATCGACATCGCTGTCGGCCGGCGGCGTGATCGTCAAGCCCGCAAGCTGCGCCGGGGTCAGCGTCCAGACGCCGCCGCCCGTGTCGGTGCCGGCCGACAGGCTCGCGCCGGCGGGCACGCCCGAGATCGTAATGCCGAGGCTCTCCGAGCCGTCGGTATCGACCAGCGAGGGCGAGATCGAGAGCGCGATCGCCGTGTCCTCATCGCCGCTGGCGTCCGCCACAGTGAGGTTCGGCGCATCGGCGACCGCATCGACGGTCACGTTGATCGTATCGACCACGGAAGCGGTGTCGGTACCGTCGATCGCGGTCGCGGTGACCGTCAGCGTGAAATCGCCGTCGCTATGGGCCGGCGGCGTGATCGTGAGGCCCGGGATGTCGCCCGCGGCCAGCGTCCAGACACCGCCACCCTGATCGGCGCCGGCCGAGAGGCTCGCCCCCGACGGCACGCCGGAGACGGTCACGACGAGGGTTTCCGATCCATCCGTGTCAGTCAGCGCCGCATTGATGGTGAGCGGAATGGCCGTGTCTTCGTCGCCCGTCACATCGGCGGTGACGGCGAGGGTCGGATCGTCGGCCACCGGATCCACGGTAATGGTGAAGGACTTGCTGGCCGTGGCCGTGTCGCCGGTCGCGGTCTCGGTGCTCGTCGCGGTGATGGTCAGCGCGAAGTCGACGTCGCTGTCGGCCGGCGGGGTGATCGTGAGCCCGACGAGGTCGGCCTCGGTCATCGCCCAGCGTCCGCCCCCTTCGTCGATGCCGGCGGAAAGCGTCGCGCCTGCCGGTACGCCTTCGATGGCGATCTCCAGCGTTTCGGAGCCGTCGGTGTCGGTGAGCTGGGCGATCAGCGTCAGCGCGATCGCGGTGTCTTCATCGCCGGTCGCGTCAACGGCGTCGACGAAGGGCGTGTCGGCCGTATTGTCGACCGAGACCGGCGCGCTCGGGGCGATCCCGCTCGCGCTATCGAACGCATCGTCGTCTTCGCCCGCCGTGCCGCGGCCCCGGTCGGCGGCAGGTCCGGGCGGTATGGTCGTATCGAATTCGGGGCCCTGCTGCTCATCGGCCAGACCCTCGAGGTGGCCGAAATCGGGCAGATCCTCGACGTCGTGCCCACGCTCGAGCTCGGTCTCGAGACCGCTGGTCCCGTCATCGAGCGCAGCGGCCAACGCCTCCAAGTCGGGGGTGAGCGTATCGGTCAGCTCCGGCTGGGAGGCCTGCGGCGGTTCCGCCGGAAGCGGCAGAACGATGTCGCCGGGCTGGCGCGGCACGTCGATATCGTCGACATCGAGGCGCGGGTCGACGACCTCGCGGCTGCCCAGATGGATGGTGGCGAATTCAGTTCGCGACGTCGAGCCGACGGTGTGATCAGCCGCCTGGCCGACCTCCTCCTCCGCCGCCTGCGCGCCGTCCTCCTCGGCGATCAGAAGATTGAGATCGTCGAGATCGTCCGGACCTGTGTGGGCGGCTGGGCGTCCGCCGTCGTCGTTCGCCATACCGACGCTCTCCATCGGCCCGGAATCCGCGCGTTTCACGCATCGGCCGGACCTGGATTGTCTTCCCTCGTTGACGCGGCCAGCCGCCAAGGGCTGGTCCGCGCATTAGGGAGAATTTTGCGAAAAATCCGGTAAGATTCTGTTTACGGAACTGGTTAATTCGGCAGGGTCGGGAAGCTCCGGCCAGCGCTGTCACGACGCTGGAATTCTTGGAGATTCCACAATCCCGTGTGCGTCTTAGCGGCGACCGGAAATCCTTAACGTTTAAGTCTCGATTAAGACTGTTTGCCTAAGATTTGAGGCAATTCCCCCGAAATTCGCGTGTGGGAGAAGGAGGGATTCTGCCTCGGTTAACCAAAAGACCGCCCAGCCCCGCGACTGCCGGATCTGTCCCCGGCGGCGAGCCGTTCCGCGTGCTTCCGCTGGATGGCTTGCCCTGGGCGCGCTTCGACGTGCTGGCGGCATCGTTCACGCTCAACCTGCTGGCGCTGGTCATGCCGATCGTAATCCTCCAGACCTACGACCGGATCGTCCCGAACAACTCGCGCGAAACCCTGTTTCTGCTCGTCGTTTTTGTCGCCGGGGCCCTCGTCCTCGACGCTTTTTTGCGCCTGGGGCGGACCCATGTGACCGGCTGGGCCGCGGCGCGTTTCGAGCATCGGTTGGGTTGTTCGATGGCCCGCCGGCTGCTCTCCTCCGACCTCGCGTCCTTCGAACACTCTGCCGCAGGCGTTCACCTCGATCGCATGACGGCGATCGACCGGCTGCGCGATTTCTACTGCGGTCAGTCGATCCTGGTGATGGTCGACCTGCCGTTCGCGTTCCTCTTTCTGGGCCTGATCGCGTATCTGGCCGGCGCCCTGGCGCTGGTTCCGCTCGCCGTGCTCATCGCTTTCGCGTTCGTTGCCTGGAAGCTCGGCCAGCACCTGCGCGTCGCCATCGAGAACCGCTCCGAAGTCGACGACCGGCGCTACAACTTCATCATCGAGCTTCTGACCGGAATTCACACCGTCAAGGCGCTCGGCATGGAAGCGCAGATGGTGCGCCGCTACGAGCGGCTGCAGGAATCGTCGGCCGCCTCGGGGATCGAGGTCAACATGCTGAGCGGGCGCGCCCAGTCGCTTGGCGCGCTGTTCTCCAATCTGACCATGGTGCTGACCGCCGGGATCGGCTGCCTGTGGGTGATCAATGGCGAGCTGACGACCGGCGGACTGGCGGCGAGCTCGCTCCTCGCCGGGCGCAGCCTTCAGCCGCTGCTGCGCGCCATGGGCCTGTGGACCCAGTTCCAGAATGTCGAGGTCGCGCGCGGCCGGGTCGCCGAAGCCATGGCGACGCCCGCCGAGACGTCCGCGAAGCTGCCGGAGCTGCCGCCGGTCGAAGGGGTGCTGCAACTCCAGAAGGTGCATTTCGCCTACGACACGGACGGCCCGGAGCTCTTCCGCGGCGTCGATCTCTCCGTACCGGCGGGTGCTGCGGTCGGTATTCGTGGTGCGAACGGCATCGGAAAGTCGACGTTGCTGCGTCTCATCATGCGCCTCTACACGCCAACCCAAGGGCGCATCACCCTCGACGGACATGACCTGACTGAATTCGATCCGGCGAGCATCCGCGAGCAGATCGTCTACCTGCCCCAGCAGAGCGTGCTCTTCCAGGGCACCATCATGGACAACCTCACGGGCTTCCGCGGCGAAGAGGCGATCGAGCCGGCGCTCGAGGTCGCGATCAAGCTGGGCCTCGATTCGGTGATCGCGCGCCTGCCCGACGGCTATCAGAGCCGGGTCGGCGAGAGCGGCGCCGACGCGCTGCCCGGCGGCATTCGCCAGCGCATCGCCATCGCCCATGCGCTGGCCCGCAATCCCAAGCTGGTGCTGTTCGACGAGGCGAATTCCTATCTCGACGCGGCCGGCGACGCGATGCTGCGCGGGGTGCTGGAGGAGATGAAAGGCCGGACGACGCTGGTGCTGGTCAGCCATCGTCCCTCGCTCCTGCAGCTCGCCGACGAGCTCTACGAGATCAATGACGGACAGCTGATCCAACGGGTCGTGCGGTCACGCCTCAAGCCGCCCGCACAACACGGGGCCGCGCCCGCTGCAACGCGCGCTACAACGCCTGGCGCGACGCCCGCCGCCGCGAGGATCCAGGCATGACCGCCGCGACGGCCACGATGACCGGCGGGGTCGGCGGAACCCGTGAGGGATTGCGCGAGCGCGGCCCCGAGACGCTGCTCTCCGCGCTCAGCGCCGGCCGCCTCGGCTCGTTCCGCGCGGAAAGCGATCTGGCCGCCTGCCTCCTGCCGCTGCTGGAAGCGCTGCATTGGCGCGGCAATCCCCGTGACATCGCCGAAGCCATGCCGCACTACGCCGCGGAGCTCGACCTGGTCGGCTTTCGGAACACGCTTGCCAATCTGAACTTCCACACCAAGCCCCTCGAGCTGCCCTTGGGCCGCGTCGACGACCGGTTGATGCCGTGCCTGTTCCTGCCGGCCGAGGGCGGCGCCTGCGTCGCCCTGGGACGCGACGGCGACGGCGTGCGGATTTTCGACAGTCGCACCGGCGATGTCCGCACCGAGCACAACGACGCCCTTGCCGGAACCGCCTATTTCGTCACCAGGATCGAGGCCGAGCGCCTCACGTCCGCGGCCTTGGCCAAGCCCTGGTTCAGGGAGGTCGCGCAGCGATTCCGCAAGATCGCCACGCAAACCCTGGCGATGAGCCTGATGCTCAATTTCCTCGCCCTGTCGATTCCGATCTTCACCATGGTGATCTACGACAAGGTGATCGGCGCGGGCTCGCATTCGACGCTGGCGTATCTCGCCCTGGGCATGGTGATGGTGCTGGGCTTCGATGCGGTGTTCCGCACCGTGCGCGCCCGCATGCTCGCCTACGTCGGCGCGCGGATCGACATGATCGTGGGCGCCGGCTCGTTCAATCACCTGCTGCACCTGCCGACGGCGCAAACCGAGGGCGCCACGATCGGCGCCCAGGTCGCGCGCCTGAAACAGTTCGAGGCGATCCGCGATTTCTTCACCGGGCCGCTGGCCCTGGTCTATGTCGAGCTGCCCTTCGTGCCGATCTTCCTCGTCGTGATCGCGGTGCTCGCCGGGCCGCTCGCGGTGATCCCGGTGGTGATGCTGGCGCTTTTCGGCGTGATCGGCTGGATCCTCTTCCCGCGCGTGCGCGACGCGGTCGACATCTCCTCGCAATCGGTCGCCCGCCGCCAGGGCTTCCTGGTCGAGATGCTCTCCAACATGCGGGCGATCAAATCGAATGGCGCCGAGGCGGCCTGGGCCGACCGCTTCGAGGACATCTCCTCCAAGGCCGCGATCAGCGGTTTCCGGATGGGCCAGCTCGCGGGCCTGGTGCAGACCCTGTCCCACGTGCTGATGCTGAGCGCCGGGATCGCAACGCTCGCCTTCGGCATCATCCGCGTGCTCGCGGGCGACATGACGGTGGGCTCGCTGATCGCGACGATGGCGCTGATCTGGCGCGTGCTCTCGCCGCTCAATGCCGGCTTCCTCACGCTGACCAAGCTGGAGCAGGTGCGTTCGGGCATCCGCTCGATCAACAACCTGATGCGCATTCCCGCCGAGCGTAATCCCAACACGACCTCGCGGACGCACAAGCAGTTCATCGGCCGGATCACCTTCAACCGCGTCAGCCTGCGCTACCGCAACGATGTCGAGCCGGCGCTGATCGGCGTCGCCTTCGACATCCAGCCGGGCCAGATCGTCGGCATCGCCGGCGCCAACGGCTCGGGCAAGTCGTCGATCCTGAAGATGGTGCTGGGTCTCTACCGGCCGCAGGCGGGGGGCGTGATGATCGACGGGCTCGACATTCGTCAGGTCGACCCGATCGAGCTGCGCAACACGATCGGCTACGTCCCGCAGACAACGCAGCTCTTCCACGGCACCATCGCGCAGAACCTGCGCTTCGCCGATCCGACCGCCTCGGACGAAGATCTGCGCCGCGCCGCCGATCAGGCCGGCGTGCTGGGCGACATCGACGCGCTGGCCGAGGGCTTCGATACCTGGATCGGCGACCACTCGGCCCAGGCCATGCCGTCGGGCATGATCCAGCGGCTCTCGCTCGCGCGCGCCTACCTCAAGGACGCCCCGATCATGCTGTTCGACGAGCCCGCGAACGCGCTCGACGATCGGGGCGACACCGCCTTCGTGCGCCAGCTCGAGGCCTTGCGCGGCCATGCGACCGTGCTCCTGGTGACCCATCGCCCGAGCCATATGCGCGTCTGCGATCGCCTCATCGTGCTCGAAGCCGGCATGGTGGTCGCCGACAGCACGCCTGAGGACGTCTTCAGGCAACTCCCGGCAGGTGCGCTGTGAGCGGCCCCGAGAACCAGAAGCCGGGCCCCGCGCCCCAGCCGCCCCAGCGGCCCAAGCCGTCGGTCGGCCAGATGCAGGAGCGTCTCGCCGCCGAGGCGGACGGTATCGCCAAGGCGCGCGACGGCGGTGCGCCCGCACCGACTATGGCCGCCCCCGCCGCGCCACAACAGGCTGCCCCCAAGCCAGCCACGTCGGCGGCGCCTACCGCACCGGCTGCGCCTCCTGCGCCTCCTGCGCCTACCGCACCGGCCGGGGCTGCTGCGCAAAAACCGGCCGCACCGCCGCCCGCCGCGGCTGGTCAACCGGCTCCCACACAAGCCGCTCCAGCGCCGGGCGCGACCAAACAGCCCGCGCCGGCACAAGCCACGCCAGCCCAAGTGGCGACCGACAAGCCCGCTGCCGCGCCAGCCACGAAACCGCAAACGCCGCAGACCGCGCCGGCGGCCAAGCCGACGGCGAGCGCGCCGCCTGCAGCCGCCAAGCAGCCCCCGCCGGCCGATCCAGCGCCCAAACCGGCGACCAAACCCGCGCCAGAGCCGGCGTCCAAAACGACGTCGCCCGGCCAACCGGCCCCGGCTCGGGCGCAGGCAGCACTGGCCGCGTCCGCACCGCCGTCGCCGGGCAACGCCGACACCAATGCGCTCGCCGCCGTCCGCAACGCCGTCCTGGAGTCGCGCGAGCAGAAGGCGCAGCAGGTCAAGCTGCGGCACGACGTTCCGGCGGACCCGGAGCCGCGGCGCCTGCGCAGCAGCCGCGAGCGGCAGATGCGCTTCCTCGCCCAGTCGGCGACGCTGGAGGAAGCTGGCACGCCGCGCCTCTTGCGCACCGCAATGTTTGCCGTGAGCGGCCTGGTCGCCTGCGCCATCGTCTGGGCCGCGGTCACCAAGGTCGACGAGGTCGCGGTGGGCGCGGGCCAGATCCTGCCCTCCAGCCGCGTGCAGGTGATCCAGCATCTGGAAGGCGGCATCGTGCGCGAGATCCTGGTGCAGGACGGCGCACGGGTGAAGAAGGGCCAGATCCTGATCCGCCTCGACCGCGCCGCCGCCACGGCCGAGCTCGATCAGGAGCGTGCCAAGGAAACCATCCTGAGCCTGCAGGCCGACCGCCTGGAGGCTTTCGCAAACGGCAAGGGCTGGAAGCCGCTCAGGCTCGAGGGCAAGCTCGCCCGCCATCGCCATCTGGTGGCCGACCAGCTTGCCATCCTGGCCCAGCAACGCCGCGAGCGCATGAGCCAGCGCGAGGTGATCGAATCGCAGATCCGCCAGCGCGAGGCCGAGCTCGTCGTGCTCTCCAAGACCGAGACCAGCCTGGTCCGCCAGCTCGAGATCGTGCGCGAATCCTTCCAGATGCGCCGGCGGCTCCTCAACCAGGGCGTCACCTCGCGCGCCGACTACCTCGACATCAAACGCGACCTTGAACGCACCACAGGCGATCTCGCCGCCGTGCGCGCACGCACCAACAAGGCGAACGCGGAGCTCAAGGAGGCCAATCAGAAGCGGGAAGAGCTCGATCAGCGCCTGCGCAAGGAAGCGCTCGCCGAGCGCGGCAAAATCACCGCCGAGCTTGCCCAGGTGCGCGAGAAACTGAAGCGTCTGGAGGACCGGGTGACACGCCTCGAAGTCCGCGCGCCGGTCGAGGGCTATGTGAAGGGCCTCAAGATCAATACCGAGGGCGGCGTCATCCAGCCCGGCCAGCCGATCATGGAGGTGGTGCCGGTCGACCGTGACCTGATCGTCGAATCGCGCATCACCACGCGCGATATCGGCCATGTCCAAATCGGCCAGCGCGCCAAGATCAAGATCGATACTTACGATTTCGCCCGCTACGGCGCGGTGCGCGGCACGCTTACCTCGCTCTCGGCCACGACGTTCCAGGATGACAACGGCCGGCCCTATTACAAGGGCATCATCAAGCTCGACCGGATGTATGCCGGCTACAACCCCAAAGCCAATCCGATCACCCCCGGCATGACCGTGCAGGCCGAGGTCATCACCGGCTCGAAGTCGGTGCTGTCCTATCTCCTGAAGCCGATCTACACGACGCTGCAATCGGGCTTCCGCGAGCGCTGATCGGCCGCCGCCCGTTCGGTTGAATCCCGGGCAGTTGACATCCCCGGCCGCCTGACGCTCTCTCCCCCAAACCCAAAGGGAGGGATGAGCGATGGCCAAATACTTCGATTTCAGCGGCAAGACCGTCTTTGTGGCCGGCGGCACCTCGGGCATCAACCTGGGCGTCGCCGAGGGCTTCGCGCGCCACGGCGCCAAGGTCGCAGTGCTGAGCCGCAACCCGGACAAGGTGAACGCGGCCGTGGAGAAGCTGAAAGGCTACGGCCAGGAGGCGGCCGGCTTTTCCGCCGACGTGCGCGACGCCGAAGCCGTCGCGAACGCGCTCGCCGACGCCGAGGCGGCGCTCGGCAAGTTCGACGTGCTGATCTCGGGCGCGGCCGGCAACTTCCCCGCCCCCGCCCTCGGCATCTCCTCCAACGGCTTCAAGGCCGTCATGGAGATCGACGTGCTCGGCAGCTTCCACGTGCTGCGCTTCGGCCACCAGCATCTGAACGCGCCCGGTGCCAGCGTCATCAATATCTCGGCGCCGCAATCTTATGTGCCGATGGAAATGCAGGTCCATGTCTGCGCCGCCAAGGCGGGGGTCGACATGCTGACCCGGGTGCTGGCGATCGAATGGGGCCGCGACGGCATCCGCGTCAACTCGATCGTGCCCGGCCCGATCGAGGGCACCGAGGGCATGGAGCGCCTGGCCCCCACGCCCGAGGCCATGCAGCGCGCCGGCGAGGCGGTGCCGCTGCAGCGGCTCGGCACCACCGAGGACATCGCCAACGCAGCGATGTTCCTGTCCTCGCCCTTGGCGACATATGTCAGCGGCATCGTGATGCCGGTCGATGGCGGCTGGTCGCTCTCCGGCGCGGGCCTCAACACCCGCGAGCTGGCCAAGGCGATGCGGGCGAAGGCGGCCGGCTAACAGGTTTGCGGTCAGATTTTCTGGGTGAATGTCAGGACAGGAACCGGCGCTAGCAGAACAGGCGTTTCGGCCAGTGCCCTTCCTCGACGATCCATTCGCCATTGCCGTTCGCGCGGGCGATATAGGTCATCAGGCAGCCCTTGCTATGGTAAGTGCCGCCGGGATTGGTATGGGTTCTGATATAGGCGGTGTTGCCGACAACATTCACCGTACTGTGCGAGGTGGTCGGGAGAACCACCGTCCCGCCGCCCCAATAGTACTGAACGGCCCGTCGGCCGTCGGGCATGTCGAAGGTGTTCACGGGCCTGCCCTTTTCGATCATCAATTGCGTGAGGCTCTTGCCGATCTGGTTCTTGGCTTCGGAGGAAGCCAGGCAGCCCGAAAGCATCACGATCGCCAGAACGGCGACGAAAAGTCGTGCAATCATCCGCATTTACAGCTCCATGCCATCACTTCATGCGTTGCAACTTTTTATAGTCCGGGGCGGTTTTCCCCAAGCCATAGTTGCTTTTTTGGTTAATCGGGTGAAGAGCCCGAGGGGTCAAAAGCTTGGGATACCGGCGGTCAGGCCGCTCAATCCAGCATCGTCTCCTTGAACTCGCGGCGCCAGTCGGCGAGTGGGCGGAACGAGGGATCGTCCTTGATGCGCGCCTCGGTCTCGGCGAGGATCTCGTCGTCCGGGCGCTTGAGGTCGATCAGCTCGCGATGCGGCTGGTCGATATACCAGGGCGAATCGACGAAGAGCTCGATGCGGTTGCCCTCGGGGTCGTGGAAGTAGATCGACCAGGCGATGCCGTGGGTGATCGCCACCAGCTCCGCCACCTTCTCCGCCTCCAGCGTCTCGTAGAGCGTGCGCAGATCCTCCAGCGAGCGCGCCCGCAGCGAGATCTGATTGACGATGTTGAAGCCGAGATCGGCGGGCCGACCCTCACAGAGCACGATCTGATGATGCTCGATCGGATCGCGGCTCATGAAGATCAGGTTCCGCCCGTTCAGCACGCCCCGGTCGGTGACCGGAAAGCCGAGCACGCGGGTGTAGAAATCCTCCATCTTCGCCAGATCGTGCACGAAGATGCCGAGATGGCTGAAGGAAAGCGGCGGCGGTTTGGCCATGGACGGAGCTCCCTGCGCAGCGGCCTCTGTCGATCCTATCAGAGATTGAAGAGATTTTGCGCGTTGGTCCCGCGGATCGCCTTGCGCTGGGCGAATGGCAGGGCGTCGACGCGCGAGAGGCAACCCCGCATGTCGCCGATATTATGCGGGTAGTCGGAGCCGTAGAGCACCTTGTCGGGCCCGCCGGTGTTGATGCACATCTGCAGCGCGTCGAGCCGGAAGGTGACGCTGTCGTAGTAGACCTCGCGCAGCAGCTCGCTCGGCAGTACGGACACGTTCTCGCGCACCGCCACCATGTTCTCGAAACAGATATCCATCCGCCCCGCGATGTAGGGCAGGAAGGCGCCGGCATGCGAGACGATCAGCTTCACCTTCGGGTAGGTCTCCAGGAAACCGTCGTAAAGCATTCGCGCAATGGCCAAAGACGTGTCGAACATGAAGCCGACCTGGGCGATCAGATTGTATTTGTGGATGTCGAGCTGGTCGGTCGCCGGCGGCGCGGTCGGGTGCACGAGGACCGGCAGGCCCTTGGCGTTGATCGCCCGCCAGATCGGCGCGAAATGCTCCGAGGTGAGCGAGCGCCCGGCGACGTTCGCCAGCACCATCACGCCCACCGCCCCATCGCCCGTCGCGCGCTCAAGCTCGCGCAACGCCAGATCCTCGTGCTCCCACGGGATCGAGCAAAACCAGCGGATGCGGTCGGGCCAGGTGGTCTGCGCCGCGGCCATGTCCTCGTTCACCAGCCGCGCGGCTTCGAGGCTCGTCTCCGCGTCGCCCCAGTAGCAGTTGGGCGCGGTCAGCGAGACGATGGCGAGATCGACACCCGCCTTGTCCATGTCGGCGATGCGCATCTCGTAGTCGAAATGCGCCGGCTGAGGCGTGGCGAAGGGGGCGCCGTCGGCGTAGATGCCGAGCGGGGCCGGAGCGTCTTTCGAAGGCCGGACCTCGTAGCGCGGTGCGCCCTTGGCCTTGATCAGCTCGAACCACTCCTTGCTGTACATGTGGGTGTGGACGTCGATAACGATCATGATCGTGCTTTCCGCTTGGTTTGCATGCGGAAGTTGTAGCCGACGCGGGCGATGAGCGCGAGCACACCCCGGCATGCGCAGACCGCATGGGCACCAAGCGGCGAAGGCGATCAAACCGCCATCAAGGTCACGTCATCGATCGAGGGAAGGCAGCGGCGGCAGAGGCGGCGCAGGCCGCCTCTACCCCGAATGCACCGCCTAGAGCATATTCCGCTCTCGCGGGATCGGCACCAGCCCGCTCCCCACCCGGCCGCCCATGAGGATACTCGCGTTGGGCGGCCGGGTGGCGGAGCGGGCTGGTTCCGTGAGTATCGAAAATGCTCTAGTCGGCGGCGAAGCAGTAGAGCAGTCCGGCCCCGCCGGTGCTCTGCAGGCCCTTCTGGCTGCAGCCGCGCGTCGCATGCGCGGAGTTCCACGAGGTGTTGCCGCCGCCATGCCGGTCGTGATGGCCGATCTGCGCGCTGCCCTTGTCGCCGCTGGTCCAGTTGTTGCAAGTGTGGTCGCCCTTCTCCCACGGGAAGTAGGCGGTGCCGTCATCCTTCGAGCCGGTCAGGATGTCGTGCCGGTTGGGCTTGTCGCCGCGGCCGTTCACGCGGTTGCCCTTCTCGTCGAGCGCCGTGCGCTTGGTGAGGTTCGGGCTGAGATGAAGCTGGTCCAGGTTCGCCGCGATCAGCTCGCCGCGCGAATTGTACCAGGGCCCGGAGCCGATGCGGTCGCGCGCGGAGATCGCGCGCCCCTTCTCGACCTGGGTGCTGAGATAGGCGCGCCAGGTCCGCCCTTTCGATCCGGCCGCCTCGGCCAGTTTCTTGCAATGCGCGTCGGCGCCGGCAAGCCCGCCGAGGTTGGCACCATTGCCGATGCCGACGCTGGTGATGAAGAAGCCCATCGGCCGCTCGTCCGCCGCCAGCGCCGGTGCGCTCAGAATGGCAATGATCCCGGCCGTCGCCACTGTCTTGAAGATGTTCACGTGTCACTCTCCCATTTTCTTGAATACGGGGGGACTGATGCCCCGCCACCGCGGCAACGATCGTAACAGCGCGCGGCTGCGTTGCATTCGCACGTTTTGTTGATTGGACAATCAGAGCGGAGACGTTCCGCCGGCGGCGGCGCGCGGTGTTATCCGAACGGATTGCCGTCGGGATCGATGGCGCCGGGGAGCGCGCGGACGCGGGCCAGCCAGGCGGTCACCGCTTTCCAATTGTCGGTCGGATAGCCGCTGTCGGGCAGGAAATGGATCGGCGCGAAGCAGGAGATGTCGGCGATCGTGGCATGGTCGCGCGCGAGCCACTCTCGATCGGCGAGATGGTCTTCCATCAGCCCCAGAATGTGGTCGCAGCGCGTTTGGATCTCCTCGTCCGACAACGTGATCGCATCGGGGCGGCGGACCTTGGCGCGTGCCATCCACGGACCCTGATGGATCTCGTTGGCCGATTTCGAGAGCCATTCGGCGACCTTGGCCTCGCCCTCGGCGTCGCTCGGCAGCCAGGCATCGGTGTCGTCGTATTTCCGCGCCAGATAGACGAGACAGGCATGCGAATCGGCGATCGTGAAATCGCCGTCCTCCATCGCCGGCATCTGGCCGAAGCGGTTGAGGCTCAAATAGGGCTCGCGCTTGTGCTCGCCGCCATACATGTCGATCTCGACCAGCTCCCAGTCGAGCTTCAGGATCGAGAGCAGGATGCGCACCTTGTAGGCGTTGACCGAACCCATCGTGCCGTGCAGCCGGATCATGTCGTTCCTCCCTGGCGTCTCGCGGTGTTTCGTTCCACCCTCTCGGCAAGTATCGTCCGATAACAACGGTTGCGGCCGGAAAATTGCAAGCGCCGCGAACAAGACCAGGCGAAAGGTGGGGGAGCGCCGATGAAAGCCATCCAAATGACCGAGACCGGCGGGCCGGAGGTGCTCAAATATGTCGACCTGCCCGATCCCGTAGCCGACGAGGGCGAGGTGCTGGTGCGTATGGAGGCGGTCGGCATCGCCAAGCCCGACTACCTGATGCGTAGCGGCAAGTACCGCTGGATGCCGCCCCTGCCCACGATCCCCGGCAACGAGATGGCGGGCCGCATCGAGGCGCTCGGTCCCAGGGTTACCGGCTATTCGGTTGGTCAGCTGGTGCTAGTCTGGGGCTACGAGCAGGGCTGCTATACCGAGCTCGGCGCCTACGGCCTTCACCGCATCGTGCCCCTGCCCGAGGGCATAAGCCCCGAGGCGGCCGTCAGCATCCCCAACTTCGTCGTCGCCTGGGCGATGCTGCACGAGGTGGCGGGCGGGCCGGCGCCGACGCGCATCTATGTGAACGGCGCGGCGGGCGGCGTCGGCACAGCGGTGATCCAGCTCGCCAAGGCGGCGGGTATGACGGTGATCGCCGGGGCCAGCACGGCCGAGAAATGCGCCTTCGCGAAGGAGAACGGCGCCGACCACACGATCGACTACGGCAGCGAGGACGTGATCGCGCGCATCGCCGAGATCACGGGCGGCGCCGGCGTCTCGCTCTTCCTCGACCAGATCGTCGGTGCGGACTTCACCCACACCCTGGACGCCCTCTCGCCGCTCGGCACCATCATCTCCTTCAACGCCCTGGGAGGACTGCCCGAGCAGGAGCTTTTCGCCGCGATGCGCGGTCATCTCGGCAAGAGCCCGGGCGTGCGCTGCTTCTCGCTCCATTGCTATGACGACACGCCGGAGATGCTCGAGCCGATCATGGCGGCGGTCCTGAAGCTCATGGCCGAGGGCAAGGTCGCGGCGCCCGTGCATGCCAGTCTGCCGCTGGCGCAAGCAAGCAAGGCTCACGAGATGCTCGACGCCCGAGCGATCATGGGCAAACTCGTGCTGACGCCGTGAGGCGCCGCCATCAGGATCGGAGGAACCTTCCATGACCAGCCAGATCGTCCAGATCACCTCCCCGCTCGCGCCCGAGCCGCCGCGCGGCATTTACAGCAACGCGCTCAAGGTGGGCGACCAGGTCTTCCTGGCCGGCATGACCGCGACCGGCGAGGACGGCAAGGCGATCGGCGGCGCCTCGGCGTTCGAGCAGGCGCGGGTCTGCTTCCAGCGCGTCACCGCGCTTGCCGACGCCGCGGGCGGCAGCATCGCCGACGTCGTCAAGATGACGGTCTATCTGACCAATATGGAGGACCGCTCGGAGCTGCTGCGCGCCCGCGAAGGGTTCTTCACCGCGCCCATGCCCTGCTCGACGCTGATCGGCGTGAACGCCCTCGCCCGCCCCGATCTGCTGGTGGAAGTTGACGCGACAATGGTTCTGGGCGCCAGCGGCTAGGATCGTGAACCCTGCCGAACGCGGTCCGCCGCCGCATGGCGGGCAGGCGAAATCGCCGTGGCTGAGCCCGGCCCGCCTCGCCTATATAGAGGCCGCCCCAGCACCAGACTGCGCATACAAAAGACTGGGTATATATATGTCACCGATCCTCCCCGCATATCCCGTTATGCAAAGCGGTTACGCCCGATTGTTGAGGTCGTGACGCAACCTCCCGCGGCATCACCGGTATGAGCGCGAACCCACAGGCGCTCGCCGGCGCGCGCACCGCGCGCTATGGCCTGCTGCTGCTGGTCAGCCTGTGGCTGGTCTGGGGCACCTCGTGGCCGGCCATGCGGATGGTCTTCTCCGAGGTCCCGGTCTGGCAGTTCCGCGCCGTCACCTGCGCGATCAGCGGCCTCGCCCTCCTCGCCATCGCGGTGGCCACCGGCGAGCGCTGGCGCGTGCCGCGACGGCATTGGGGCGTGCTGATCGCGGCTTCGGTCTTCAACATGATCATCTGGCAGATCTGCGTCGGCTACGGGCTCTCGATGATGGGGGCCGGCCACGGCGCCATCATCACCTACACCCTGCCGGTCTGGACGGCGGCGATCAGCGTCCTCGTTCTGAAGGAGCGCCTGACCTGGCGCAAGGCACTTGCGGTCGCGCTCGGCGTCGCCGGCGTTCTCGTCCTGCTTTCTTCCGATTTCAAGGCGATCGGCACCAATCCGCTCGGAGCGGTCTTCATGCTGAGTGCCGCGATCGGCTGGGCGATCGGCACGATCATCGTGAAACGCGTGGCCTGGACCGTGGGCATGTACACGCTGGCCGGCTGGCAGCTTCTGATCTCCTGGGTGCCGATGACCGCGATCGCCCTCGCCGCCGAGCCCTTCATGCTGCACGAGATCCGCGGGGCGACGATGTGGGCGGCGCTCTATGTCACCTTCATCGCGCTGATCGCGGGTTATGCGTTGTGGTTCAAGATCGTGGAGCACTTCCCCGCCATCATCGCCTCGCTCGGCTCGCTGATGGTGCCGGTGATCGGCGTGATCAGCGGCGCGCTCATCCTGGGCGAGCCTATCGGCCTGATCGAAATCGGCGCGCTGGCGCTGGTGCTGACCGCGATCAGCCTGGTGCTGTTCAGCGGGGGTGAGCGCCGATCGGAGAGGACCGGCACGTAACGTGCCCGGTCGCGGTACATACGCGTGTACTCAGCGCCGCGCTCGGAAGATAATGGTGCCCAGGGACAGAATCGAACTGCCGACACCATGATTTTCAGTCATGTGCTCTACCAACTGAGCTACCTGGGCTCCTGATCGCCGCCGCTCCCATGTATCGGCGGCGCATACGAACGGACGCCGTATATAGGGCCTTTGCCTGACCCTGTCCACCGCTCGCCGCCCAGGGCGCAAAGGCGGGCCGCAATGGCAAAATCGCAACACCTCCGTGGCGAAAAGCAACCTATCCACAATTGAGCCGCCGTCGGCTTTACGCGGGTTTCACACCTCTGTGCTAATAATGAGACACGACGTGAATTGGAGGAATATAATCATGAAACTCGCCGCCTTTATTGCCCCCGGCGTGATTGCCGCGAGCGCGATCACCGCCGCCACCGCCACTGCCGCGCCCGGTGATTACAGGATTATGTTGAGCAACCGCTGCGACACATCCGTCAACGTCGCCGTCCGCACCCGCCAGGCCGACGGCCAGTGGCGGACCATGGGCTGGCAGGTGGTGCTGCCGCACAAGGTGAAGATCAACTCGCTGCTCACCCAAAACCGGATCTTTTACCTCTATGCCCGAACCTCCAACCGTCGCTACAGCTGGAGTGGTCGGGACCGCGCGGGCTCGGTTCGTCGCCCGATCGTGGCGTCATCCTTCCGGCATTCCAGTGGCCCGCTCGATGGCGCCGGCTACAAGATGGTGTCGTTCCGCAAGCTGGTCATTCCGGAGGGCAAGCGCCTCTATATCTTCCGCTTCCGCTGCAACCAATAGACATAAACGCCCCAATCGGTTCCATAAAGTGAACGCACGCCCCGCCCGGCATCCCGGCGCGGGGCGTTGCCGTTCGTTGTCAGTGCGCTAGTACTCGCTGTCGTCCCGCGCGTCGGACGTTTGCTCCGGCGCGGTTTCGCTCGTCGCGATCCGATAATGCCCGCCGAGCCAGCGCGAAAGGTCGATATCCTTGCAGCGCACCGAGCAGAACGGCCTGTGCTCCATGCTGGTCCGGTCGCCGCAGATCGGGCAGGCGCGCCCGCGGATCGGAGTAACGTTGTCGTGTACGGCCATGGTTTCACCCCCGAATTGGCCGAACCTGCGATCAGGCGGGCGAAATGTCAAAGGTCTCCTGATCCGTCGGCCTACATCCTTGGACAGCCTCGAGCGAAATCTCAAGGCCCAGCCGGGCCTCGGCCTCGTCTAGGGCCGCGGCCAGCGGCCCGTCGAGCTGATCGATCACCGCGGTCGCCGCGCGCAGGATGAGCGCCCGGCCGGGATGCTCGCCGGCCGTGACCAGCGCCGCCCGCAGGGCCTCGAGCGCGACCGTCTCCGCCGAGCGCCGCCAGCCCCCATCCGGGCTCGGCGCGCACATCGCCTCGTGCAACGCGGCACGGTCGCGCGGCCGCACGATCTCGACCAGCCCGAACCGGGTGAAGCCGCCGAGCTGCGCCTCGGGGACGGCGGCCGCGAGCGCCTCGCGCAACGCCTCCAGGACCTGGTCGCGATGCTCGCGCTCGCGCATGCGCACGAAGTCGACCGCGATCAGCCCGCCCAGATTGCGCAGGCGGATCTGCCGCGCGACCTCCAAGGCCGCGGCGACGTTGGTCTCCACGATCGCGCGGCCCTGCCGCCCCCCGCGCCCGCCGGTATTGACGTCGATCGCGGTCAGCGCCGCCGTCGGCTCGATGACGAGCGAGCCGCCCTTGTCGAGCGGGACGATGCGCATCAATGCCGCCTCGAAGGCCTCGTCCACACCCTCGGCGGCGAAGAGCGGCGGCGTGCTCACCACCGCCTCGATCCGGTCCGTCAGGTCGGGCGCGAAATCCTGAAGCCAGCGCTGCGCCTCCGCCAGCGCCGAGCGGTCATCGAGCAGAATGCGATCGAGGTCGCCGCCGGCATGGTCGCGCAGCACCTGCGTGAGCAGCGTCCCCTCGCGCGCCAGTACGGCCGGCGCGGTTTGGGTGCGTGCCGCCTCGCGCAGCCCGTGCCAGCGCGCGACCAGATGCCCGGCCTCCTCTTCGAGCGAGGCGGCATCGGCCTCGGCGGCGGCGGTGCGCATGATGAGCCCGGCCTCGCCGACAAGTCCCTCGGCCAGGTCCGTGAGCCGGGCGCGCTCGGCCTCGTCGGCGATGCGGCGCGAGATCAGGATGTCGCGACGTCCGGGCGTGAGCACCAGCCGCGGGCCGGCGAGCGTCAGTGCGGTCGTCACCTGCGCGGCCTTTTCGCCAAGCGCCGGGCGCTTGACCTGGACGACTATGGCCTCGCCCTCGGTGACCAGCCGCGCGATGTCGTCGCTCTCGGCCTCGCCCGCGCCGGTCTCGTCGAAGGCGCCCTTCATCCGCGCCTCGCGGCCCGACAGGAAACCGTCATCCTGCCCGTCCAGATCGACGAAGGCGGCATTGGCCGAAGGCACGATCGCCCGCACGCGCGCCAGGAACACGTCGCCCGTCTGCACGCCCGCCCGTTCCCGCGCCGTGCCGAGCGCCACGATCTCATCCGCCTCGCGCAAGGCCCATCGGGCCTCTCCCGGCGAGCGGCTAATGAGGAGTTCGGTCGTCATGGCTCTAGAGGATAGCCCGCGCCGCGCAGCAGGTTCACGACCTCGAAGAGCGGCAGGCCGACGACGTTGGGATAGGAGCCCGCGACGGCCTTCACGAAGCGCGCGGCGCGGCCCTGGATCGCATAGCCGCCCGCCTTTCCCTGCCATTCCCCGCTGGCGAGATAGCCCGCGATCTCGTCTCCCTGCAGGCGCTTGAAGGAGACCGTCGTCTCCACGACCCTGGCGCGCAGCGTCCCGTCGGGGCAGGCGAGCGCGACCCCGCCCAAGACCGCATGGCGCCGCCCGGAGAGTATTCGCAGACAGGCCCGCGCTTCCGCCTCATCGGCAGGCTTGGGCAGGATACGGCGGCCGCAGGCAACCACCGTGTCGGCGCCCAGCACGAATGCGCCCGGATGCCCCGCCGCCACCGCCCGCGCCTTGCCCTCGGCCAGACGAAGCGCGAGCGCGCGCGGGCGCTCGTCCTTCTGGGGTGTTTCGTCAATCTCCGCCGCCTCGATCACATCCGGCACGATGCCGATCTGCGCCAACAGGTCGCGCCGCCGCGGCGAGGCCGAGGCGAGCACGAGCGCCGGCCCGGTGCTGGGCGTCTTGGGATCGGTCATGGTGCGGAATGGTTACTTATAGCGGAAATTGATGCGGCCCTTGGTGAGGTCGTAGGGCGTCATCTCCACCTTGACCCGGTCGCCGGCCAGGACCCGGATGCGGTTCTTGCGCATCTTGCCCGACGTATGCGCGAGGATCTCGTGGTCGTTGTCGAGGCGCACGCGGAACATCGCATTGGGAAGCAGCTCGACGACCTCGCCGTCGAATTCGAGCAGGTCTTCCTTCGCCATTCTCCCTCCTCCTGCCTGGCGAGCGCGCGAAGCATGGGCGGAAGGATAAAGCGGGGTCAAGGGGAAAGACACGAATGGCGGCTCACACCGGCTTGGCCGCCGGCGGGAATCGCTCGTGAATGCGCGCGATGAGCTGGTCGCGGACCTGGCGGTAGGCCTCCAACATGGTTTCGCGCGAGCCTTCGACCACCGAGGGGTCGAGCGTGTTCCAGAACACCACCTCGATCGCCATCGTCCGCGTCATCTCCACCGCCTTGTGCTGGGCCTCGGGCGAGAGCGAGATCACCATGTCGAAGGTCGTGTCCTGCAGGTCGTCGAAAGTCTTCGACTTGTGGTTGGAGATGTCGATGCCGAGCTCGGCCATCGCCGCTACCGCGAAGCCGTCGAGCTCGCCCGAGCGCACGCCGACGCTGTCGACATAGACGCGTTTGCCGTGGAGGTATTTCAGATAGCCTTCGGCCATCGGCGAGCGGATCGCGTTCGACGTGCAGGCGAAAAGGACGCTTCCGGGGAGATCGGCCAATCCCCTACCCCCGGATATGCAGCACGCAGAGCAGCGTGAAGAGGCGGCGGGCGGTGTCGAAGTCGAGCTCGATCTTGTCCTTGAGCTGCGCGCGCAGGAGCTCCGAGCCCTCGTTGTGGAGCCCGCGCCGGCCCATATCGAGCGCCTCGATCCGCGAGGGCGGCGCGGTCTTGATCGCGTCGAAATAGCTTTCGCAGACGGTGAAGTAGTCTTTGACGATGCGCCGGAAGGCGGTGAGGCCGAGCGCGACCTCGCCAAGACCATTGGCCTTTTCATCCGCGATTTCAAAGACCAGGCGGTTTTCCTGCACTGAAAGGGTGAGGTGGTACGGCCCGTCGCCGTCGAGATTGGGCTTGAAGTAGTTGGCCTCGATGAGGTCGTAGATGGCGACCGCGCGCTCGTGCTCGACGTCGGCGCTCCGCCGGACGACGGTGCGCTCGTCGAGCTCGATCTGGACGATGCGGTGGGTTTCCTCGCTCACGCTCGCGCCCCCAAGCGCCGGACCGGCTTAGCTGCCACCCGGCTTGCCGTCCCCAAGACGAAGCGCGACGGAGAGCGCATGCGCACCGAAGCCCTCGGCCTCGGCGAGCGTCACCGCTGCCGGGCCGATCGCGGCAATCCCTTCGGGCGTGCAGCCGACGAAGGAGCTCCGCTTCATGAAGTCGAGCACGCCGAGCCCCGAGGCGAAACGCGCGCTTCGCGCCGTCGGCAGCACATGGTTCGGCCCCGCGACATAATCGCCGATGGCCTCGGGCGTGTGGCGACCGAGGAAGATCGAGCCTGCATTGCGGATCCGGCCGAGCAGCACGTCGGGATCGTCGACGGCAAGCTCCAGATGCTCGGGCGCGATGCGGTCGACCAATGATGCCGCGTCATCGAGTTTGGCCACGGTGATGATGGCGCCATGCGCCGCCCAGCTTTCCCGGGCGATCTCCGCGCGCGGCAAGGCCTTCAGATGCGTCTCGACCGCAGCCGCAACCTTGTCGGCGAAATCGGCATTGTCGGTGATCAGGATCGACTGCGAGGACGTATCGTGCTCGGCCTGCGAGAGCAGATCGGCGGCGATCCAGGCCGGATCGTTCGCCCCGTCCGCCACGACAAGGATTTCCGACGGCCCCGCGATCATATCGATGCCGACGATGCCGAACACGCGCCGTTTGGCGGCCGCGACGAAGGCGTTGCCGGGCCCGACGATCTTGGCGACCGCCGCAATGCTTTCGGTCCCGTAAGCCAGCGCCGCCACCGCTTGCGCCCCGCCGACCCGGTAGATCTCGTCCACCCCGGCAATGCGGGCCGCCGCCATCACCAGCGGGTTGAGCACCCCGTTGGGGGTCGGCACGGTCATCACCAGGCGCTCGACGCCCGCGACCTTGGCCGGCACCGCGTTCATCAGCACCGAGCTCGGATAGGCCGCCGTGCCGCCGGGCACATAGATGCCCGCGGCCTCGACGGCGGTCCAGCGCGCGCCCAGGCGCACCCCCTGCCCGTCCGCGTAGTCGCGGTCTTCGGGTATCTGGCCGCGATGGAACTCGGCGATGCGATCGGCGGCAAGCTTAAGCGCCTTCACCGCATCCTTCCCTGCCTGATCGGCGGCCGCGTCGATGTCCGCTTGGCTGATGCGGATCGTCGCAGGGGTGAGCTCGAAGCGGTCGAATTTCCGAGTGAGGTCAATGAGCGCCGCGTCACCTTCTCTTCGCACGCGCGCAATGATCGCCGCGACCGCCTGGTCGACGTCCTCTTCGAGCTCGCGCTTGCCCATGATCAGCGCAGCGAAATCCTTCTCGAAGCCGGCTGCACCCGCATCCAGTCTACGCGGCATGGCCATGCTCCTCGACCGCTGCCCGGAAGCGGTCGATCCAGCCGCCGAGCTCGTCGGGTCGGGTCTTGAGCGCCGCCCGGTTGACGATGAGCCGCGAGGTGATCTCGGCGACGCGCTCGACCTCGACCAGGCCGTTGGCCTTGAGGGTCTCGCCGGTAGAGACGAGGTCGACGATGCGCCGGCAGAGCCCCAGGGCGGGCGCCAGCTCCATCGCGCCGTTCAGCTTGATGCATTCGGCCTGCACCCCGCGCGCGGCGAAATGGGCCCGCGTGATCGCCGGATATTTGGTCGCGACGCGGACATGGCTCCAACGCCCGGGATCGTCGGCGGCCACCATCTCGGCCGGCTCGGCAACCGCCAGATGGCAGCGTCCCACCTTGAGGTCGAGCGGCGTATAGATCTCCGAATAGTCGAATTCCATCAGCACGTCGTTGCCGGCGACCCCCAGATGCGCGGCGCCGAAGGCCACGAAGGTGGCGACGTCGAAGCTGCGAACCCGAATGATCTCAAGACCTTCGACGTTGGTCTTGAAGCGGAGCGCGCGCTCGTCGGGGTCGTCGAAGGCGCGCTCGGGCTCGATCCCGGCGGCGCGCATCAGCGGCCGGACTTCGCCCAATATGCGCCCCTTGGGCAGGGCCAGCACGAGTGGTTCGTTGGACGTCACGGTGAGAAAGAGGCTCCGGGTTGGTGGTGGATCGCCTGGATACCAGGGGCGAGGATAGCAGACGTGATGATAGCAGGCGGTCGGGAAGGATTTGCTAACGCCTCATCCGCGCTCTTCACTTGAAATGGGCGGGCCGGCTCATCCGCCGTTGTCCAGCTCGTGCTCGGGCCGGTTGGCGGTGGGCCAGGGCTCGCCCATGTCCCGCATATGGCACCTGATCCGCGGCACGTCGAGCCTTATCGCGCCACCGCCGGCGAAGGTGAGGATCAGGCCCTCATCCTCGGCGCGGAGCGTTAGAAGGTCGAGAAACTGGCTCCGATCCGCCATATCGATGCCCCGCACCTTCACCGCCTCGACCCCCTCGAAGGCAACCCCGCAATGGATGCGCTCGAAGGCGGCACCTGCCACCTCGTCATTCGTCTCTTCTTCGGAATCACCGTCGAAGACGGCCTCCCAGCGGAAGCGGCTGGCCAGCATGACGAAGAGCTTGTCGGAGGCGATATAGCGCATATCGCCGATGGCGATCACGGCGTCCTGGAGGACCGAGGCGAGAACGGCCAGATCGTCGGCGTCGGCGACACGCAGCGAGAGACGCTCATCCGGACCTTTCGATCCGGGCGTCTCTATACGGTCGCCCCGCTCACCCGCTCGATCTCCGCCCCGCATGCGCCGAGTTTCTCCTCCAGCAGCTCGTAGCCGCGATCGAGATGATATACCCGAGAGACCGTGGTCTCGCCAGCCGCCACCAGCCCCGCGATCACCAGCGACACCGAGGCGCGGAGATCGGTCGCCATCACCTCCGCACCCGTCAGCGCCGGCACCCCGCGCACCATGGCCGAGCCGCCATGGAGGTTGATGTCGGCGCCCATGCGCGCCAGCTCCGGCACGTGCATGAAGCGGTTCTCGAAGATCGTCTCGGTGATCATCGAGGCCCCCTCGGCGAGCGCCATCAGCGCCATGAACTGGGCCTGCATGTCGGTCGGGAAGCCCGGATAGGGCTCGGTCATCATGTCGACGCCGACGAGATCGGTCTGCGAGCGCTTGACCTTGAAGCCGCGCGGCGACTTCTGGAACTGGACGCCCGCGAAGGCCAGGGTCTCGGTGACCGCGCCCATGACGTCGGAGCGCGCGCCGATCAGCTCGAGCTCGCCGCCGGTCGCCGCAGCCGCCATCGCATAGGTGCCGGTCTCGATCCGGTCGGGGATGACGTCGTGCTCGGCGCCCATCAGGCGGTCGACGCCCTGAATGCGGAGCGTGCTGGTGCCGATGCCCTCGATCTTCGCGCCCATCTTGACGAGGCAGTTCGCGAGGTCGGTGACCTCGGGCTCCATGGCGGCGTTCTCCAGCGTCGTCTCGCCCTTGGCCAGCGTCGCCGCCATCAGCAGGTTCTCGCTCGCCCCCACCGACACCATCGGGAAGGTGTAGCGCCCGCCCTGGAGCCCCTTTGGTGCCTTGGCATGGATGTAGCCGCCCTCGAGCTCGATCTCCGCGCCGAGCGCCTCGAGCCCCTTCAGGTGCAGATCGACCGGCCGCGTGCCGATGGCGCAGCCACCGGGCAGCGAGACGCTCGCCTCGCCCATGCGCGCCAGGATCGGCCCCAGGACCAGCACGCTCGCCCGCATCCGCCGCACCAGATCGTAGGGCGCGGTGGTGCTCGTGATCTCCGCGGTGGTGATCTTCGCCGTCCGCCGCTCGGGATCGCGCACGCCGTCGCCGCCGGCGATCTCGATTTCGGCGCCATGCTGGATCAACAGGTTCGACAGCGTCTTGATGTCCGCCAGATCCGGCATACGCGAGAGCGCCAGCGTCTCGTCGGTGAGGAGGGCGGCCACCATCAGCGGCAGCGCCGCATTCTTGGCCCCGCCGATCGCGATCTGCCCCTTCAGCGGATTGCCGCCGCGTATGCGGATACTGTCCATCGCCTGCTCTGCGCCCGTTTGTGTTTTTGTTAGCGGTCGTCGTCCCGGCCGTGCGCCGGGACCGGGCGCCTCGCGCCGGACCTCGTCACGCCGTATCTCGTCTCTTATGTCCTTGTACTGGATGGCAGGTTCGGCCTCAAGGTGAGCCTCGCCGGGCCCGTTATCCCCGCCCTCAAGCGCCGCCTCCGGATCCCTGGCCCTCATCGTCATGCCGCTCTCCCCCCTCGCCCAACCTCTCGCGCGCCTGTTGCTTGCGGCGCTTCAAATTCTCACGCAAAGCCTCGGCCGAGCGCGCCTCACGCCCAGCACGGACATCCGTTGCCCGCGCGCCGCCAGAGCCGCCGGCGCGTGCCGTCTCATCCGAACCCATATTGTTTTCGTCCCGCCGCGGCATGGCCGCTCCCGGTATTCACCGAACAGGACCGCAATCGTGCGGGGCCGATGCGCGCGGGTCAAGCGCGCCGAGATGAAATGCAAGATTATTACGTGGGGGCGATGCGGCTGCGGCTCGGGCCTTGCGGCGGAGCTTCGGGCCTTGCGGCGGGGCGAACGGCCCCTAAATAGGCAGCGACCCGCCGGCTGATCGCCGCTCTATTGCCGTGTGATTGGTTGCGGCGGGCTCGCGCGCGTGGCAATTTGTGCGCGCTTCAATCGAGGCCTTTCTTGGAGCAAGGTATCCGCTCCCGGCGCCGCCGTAGCTCAGTGGTAGAGCGCACCCTTGGTAAGGGTGAGGTCGAGTGTTCAATCCACTCCGGCGGCACCATTTTTTCCCGGCTGATGCCGCCGCGGCTCTACCCCCTCACGCCATATCCAGATCAAACAGCTTGATCGCGTTGGTGCGGCCGATCCTTAGCCGCTCGTCGTCATTCAGCGTCGATGTCGCGTCGTACCAGTCAGCGGCGTCCTCCATGCGCTCGAAGGGATAATCGGCCGAGAAGTACATGCGGTCCGTGCCCATGATCTCGTGCGTGCAATGGAACGCCGGATCGTCGAAGAAGCCGCTGCAGGTGATGTGGAAGTGGTCGCGGAAATATTCGCCGAGCAGCCGCTTGCCGCGGTAGCCGCGCGGCGAAAAGCGCATCCGCGCATCGAGCCGCCAGAGCCCGAAGGGAATGTTCTCGCCCAGATGGCCGATCACGATGCGCAGGTTCGGGTAGTCGTCGAACATGCCCGAGCCGCAGAAGCGCAGCGAATGGATCGAGGTCTCCACGGCAAAGCCCCAGGGCGAGCTCATCAGCCAGGGATGGCCCTCGTAGTTCCGCGCCTGCGAGGGGATCTGCATCCGCGGATGCAGATAGAACGGCACGTCGAGCTCGGAGACCGTGGCCCAGAAGCTCCGGTATTCGGGGATGTCGTAATAGATCGTGGTGTCGGGATCGCCCTTCTGGGTGAAGCCGTTGACCATGCAGCCCTTGAAGCCGAGCTCCTTCACCGCGCGGGTGAGCTCCGCGGAGGCCGCGTCCGGGTCCTGCATCGGCAGCGCCGCGAGACCCCCGTAGCGATTGGGATGCTTGGCGACCGCATCGGCCAGGCGGTCGTTGCCCTTCCTGGCGACCGCGATCGCCTCGTCGGTGTCGAGGATCGCCTGGACGCCCGGCGCGTTGATCGAGAGCAGCGCATACTCGATGCCGGTCTTGTCCATCCCCTCGATGCGCATATTGTCGGTGTCGAGGATTTCCTGCGTGAACGTGTCGTAGCTCGCGCTCTCGCCGGCAAAGCTTTTCGTCTGCGCCAAGGTTTCCTCGATCGCTACATGCTCTTCGAATGCGATCTTTCCCTGCATCGGATGCTCCTCCCTGAATACCGCCGTCGTGATTATTTTCGGGCGCCGGACGCGACGTCCCTGCCGATCGGCAGGCCCGGCCGGCCGATCATCCCAGAGATGACCGGAAATTCAAACGGAGCAATGCGAAAGCCGGTGCCCTAAGCGCGGACCGGCTGGAGGCGCCCGCTACTGCTTCACGAAGATCGTCGCGCTGATCAGGCTCGAATTGGGCCGCGCCTTGCCGGCGTAGTGGAAAGCCTGGATGAAGAACTTGTCCGTAGTGGCTTTCCAGGCATGCACCTGCATCGGCCCCTGCTCCCAGGTATCGTCGCGCTTGCGGCCGATGATCTTGCCGAGGGCGGCCAGGACCGCCGCCTTGGCGAACTTGTTGGGCAGGATGAGCGAGCAGGCGTAATTGATCGAATTGGCGTAGGCCGGCATCTCCGCCTTGAACCGCGCATCGGGCTTGCCGCTGGTGACGAGCAGCGTGTAGGTCGCGCCGAAATCCTTGAACCGCCAGCCGTGTAGCTGGTCGACGGGCGCCTGGGGCCGATACGCCGCCAGGGCCTTGCCCTGGAGCTTTGCGAACTTGTTCGCCGTCGCCAGCCCCGCGATCGCCTTGATATCGGGCAGCTTGCTGAGACAGAGGAGGTCGAACATCTTGGCCGTCCGTTCAGGCCCAGGCTTGGCCGGCAGCCCTTCTGCAAGAACGGGACCTGACATAAGGAGAATCGCCGCCGCAGCCGCGCCTGCGATTCGGGACCGCTTGGGCCCCATGGTGCGTGTGTTCATGGAATTTTTGTAGAGGCTACCCCTGTCCGGAACAAGACACCCTTTCGGCGAGACTCCCCCGGGAACACTTCGTGGCTGGCAGGCATGGTCCGGTAGCCGCGGCCCCATATCCGCACGGCGTCTCATATGGCTTCGCGGATGCGCGATGCGGTCACGATCCGCTGGATCTCCGAGCGGCACGAGCCGCAATTCGTGCCCGCATTGAGCACCGCGCCGACCGCCTCGACGCTGGCGCATTCGCCCGACGCAATCACGGCGGCGATCTGGTTCACGCCGACATTGAAGCACGAACATATCGTGGCGCCGGGATCGGGGACGTCCTCGCCGCCCCGCCCCGCCAGGATACGCAGCCGGTCCCGGCTATCGATGGCCGGGCTGGCAAGATGATCCGCCAGCCAGGCGCGCGACACCGGCACGGGCTCGCGACCGACGAAGAGCGCGCCGGAGAGCCGCGCGCCGTCGAATGCGGCAAACCGGCAATGCCCCGCCTCCTCGTCGACATAGGCCAGCACCTCGTCCCCCTCGTCGCGTCCGAAAAGCCGCCGGGCGAATGCCGCCCAATCCGCCGGCATGGCCCGACCCGCCAGCTCCACGCGCCAGCCGCCCTCGCTTCGCGCCGCGGCCCAATACTCCGCCTCGAGGCGCGGCGGCCGCGCGCGCAGGACCGCGAAGCCGTACCACCCGGCCTCGAACGGTGCGACCGAAACGCGGGATGATTTGAGCGCCGGCTGTCCCGAGATCGGATCGCGCGCCGGCGCGATCACGCCGCCAATCCGCCCCAGGCTGGAAAAGCGTCCCGTCCAATGCATCGGCACGAAGATCGATCCCGGCCGCTGGCGCTCGCTCACCAGCGCCCGCAGGACGGCGCGCCCGCCCGTCCCGGTGACCTCCACCAGCGACGCCGGCGCGATGCGGAGACGCGCGGCGTCTTGCGGATGGATCTCGCAATAGGGCTCGGCGATGTGGCGCGACAGCCGCGGCGAAAGCCCCGTGCGGGTCATGGTGTGCCAGTGATCGCGCACCCGCCCCGTATTGAGGACGAGGGTTCCGTCGTCGGCTTGCATGGAGGATGCGGCGCCGACCGGCGTCGGCACCATCCGCGCCTTGCCGTCCTCGGTGAAGAAGCGGCCATCGGCGAAGAAGCGGCGGTCCCAGGGTCCCGGCTCGGCCGCGCGGCGCACCGGCCATTGCACCGGGGCGAGGCCGTCATAGCCGCGGTCGCTCAAGCTGGCGAGACCACCGATGTCGAAATCGCGGCTTCCGCCATTCCCGGCAGCCGAGAGCGCCGCGAATTCGCGGAAGATGTCTGACGGCGAGCCATAGTCGAAGGCGCGCCCGTAGCCCATGCGCCGCGCGACCTCCTGGACGATCCACCAGTCGGGCCGCGCCTCGCCGGCCGGCGGCAGGACGGCGCGCTGCCGCGAGATGCGGCGCTCGGAGTTCGTCACCGTTCCCGATTTCTCGCCCCAGGCCGCGGCGGGCAGCAGCACGTCGGCATAGTGCGTCGTGTCGGTCTCGCGCATCACGTCGGAGACGACGACGAAGGGGCAGCGCGCCAGCGCCGCGGCGACGCCGTCGGCATCGGGCATGCTGACGGCGGGGTTGGTACCCATGATCCAGAGCGCCTTGATCCGCCCGTCGGCGACCGCATCGAACAGATCGACGGCCTTGAGGCCCGGCCGCTCGGCAATACGCGTGCTCGCCCAGAAGGATTGGACGATCGCGCGATGGTCGGGGTTTTCCAGCTCCATATGCGCGGTGAGCTGGTTCGCGAGGCCGCCGACCTCACGCCCGCCCATCGCATTGGGCTGGCCGGTCACCGAGAACGGCCCCATCCCCGGCCGGCCGATGCGCCCGGTCAGAAGATGACAGTTGATGATCGCGTTGACCTTGTCGGTGCCGCGCGTCGATTGGTTGACGCCTTGGGAGTAGACCGTGACGACCCGCTCGGTCTCGGCGAAGAGCCGGTAGAAGGCCGTCAGCGTTTCAGGTGGAAGCCCGGTCGCGCGCGCGGCTCCGGCAATCCCCAGATCCATCGCAGCGCGCAAGGCCTCCGCGCAGCCGCTCGTATGCATGGCAACGAAGCGCTGGTCGAGACACCCCGTCTCGCCCAGATGGTCGAGCAGCCCGGCAAAGAGCGCCACGTCGCTGTCGGGTGCGAGCGCCAGATGCAGATCGGCAATCTCGGCCGTCGCGGTCTTGCGCGGATCGATCACGACGACGCGCATCTCGGGCCGCTCCGCCTTCGCCGCGGCGATGCGCTGATAGAGTACGGGATGACACCAGGCGAGGTTCGAGCCGACCAGCACGATGAGATCGGCCAGCTCCAGATCGCGGTAGCTGCCCGGCACCGTGTCGCTGCCGAAGGCACGCTTGTGGCCGGCAACGGAGGACGCCATGCAGAGCCGCGAGTTAGTGTCGATATTGGCGCTGCCGATGAAGCCCTTCATCAGCTTGTTGGCGACGTAGTAGTCCTCGGTCAGGAGCTGGCCGGAGACGTAGAAAGCGACGGCCTCGGGTCCGTGCTCTTCAATCGTGCGGGCGAAGGAGGATGCGACTTTGTCGAGCGCCATGTTCCACGCCACGCGCCGGCCGCCGATCTCGGGATGGAGCAGCCGTCCGTCGAGCCCGACCGTCTCGCCCAGCGCCGAGCCCTTGGAGCAGAGCCGCCCGAAATTGGCGGGGTGATCGGGATCGCCTTTGACCGTGAGACCGCCGAAGCCGTCCGGGGTCGCCAGAATGCCGCAACCGACGCCGCAATAAGGACAGGTGGTGCGGGTCGGGGTCGGCTCCATTGCCGGACCCTCAGGCCGCCCGGGTGGCGAGAGCGGCGAAGTCGAGATAGATCCGCCCCTCCTCGACCTTGAGCGCGACCGTCCGGGCGCAGCCGACATCCGCCCCCTGCGCCTCGCCGCTCATCAGATCGATCACCCAGTCGTGTAACGGACAGCTCACCGTCTCGCCGTGCACAATGCCTTGCGAGAGCGGCCCGTTCTTGTGGGGGCAGCGGTCCTCGAGCGCGAAGACCCGGTCGGTCGCGGTGCGGAAGATCGCGACGTTGAGCGAACGGGTTTCGACCACCCGCGCGCCGCGGCGCGGCAGATCGTCGACCCGGCCGACCTCGACCCAATGCGGCGCGCTCATTCGGCCGCCTCCATGCCGACGAGTCGCTGGAGTGGGCGGAACTCGCCCGCTTCCCCGCCTTCGGCCCGCTCGGCCCAGGGGTCGTGCTGCAGGAACTCCTGCGCGTATTCGAAGCGCGCGACCAGCGATTTGCGGCGCTCGTCGTCCTCGACCACCGCTTCGCGGATCGTCTCGATGCCGACCCGGCCCATCCATTTGTAGATGCGCTCCAGGTAGCGCGCCTGCTCGCGGTAGAGCTGAACCACGGCCGCGCAGTATTCCAGCACCTCGTCCTCGCTGGCGACGTTGCAGAGGATTTCCGTTGCCTTGACATGCATGCCGGCCGCGCCGCCGACATGGAGCTCGTAGCCGGAGTCGACGCAGACCACGCCGAAATCCTTGCACGTCGCCTCCGCACAGTTCCGCGGGCACCCCGAGACCGCCAGCTTGACCTTGTGCGGCGTCCACGAGCCCCAGAGGTATTTCTCCATGCGCACGCCGAGGCTCATCGAGGCCTGCGTGCCGAAGCGGCACCATTCGGTGCCGACGCAGGTCTTCACCGTGCGCAGCGCCTTGCCGTAGGCGTGGCCCGAGACCATGCCGGCCGCACCCAGATCGGCCCAGACGGCGGGCAGGTCTTCCTTTTTGACGCCGAGCAGGTCGATGCGCTGGCCGCCCGTCACCTTCACCGTCGGAATGTCGAACTTCTCGACCACGTCTGCGATGGCGCGCAGCTCCTTCGGATTGGTCAGCCCGCCCCACATGCGCGGGACCACCGAGAAGGTGCCATCCTTCTGGATGTTGGCGTGGGCGCGCTCGTTGATGAAGCGCGACTGGCCGTCATCGACGTATTCGCCGGGCCAGCTCGCCAGCAGGTAGTAGTTGAGCGCCGGCCGGCATTTGTTGCAGCCGCAGGAGGTCTCCCAGCCGAGCTCCTGCATCACGGTCGGGATCGAGGTGAGCCGCTTGGCGACGATGAGACGTCGCACGTCGTCATGACCGAGGCCGGTGCAGCCGCACATCGGCTGGACCGCCGCCGGATCGTAGGCGTCGCCGAGCGTCAGCGTCAGCAGCTGCTCGACCAGCCCCGTGCACGTCCCGCACGACGACGAGGCCTTGGTATGCGCCCGCACATCGTTCAAGCCGGTGAGCCCCTGCCCCGTGATCGCCTCGACGATCGTTCCCTTGCACACGCCGTTGCAGCCGCAGATCTCCGCGTCATCCGGCAAGGCTGCAACGGCCGCCGTAGGGTCCAGCGGGGCACCTCCCGCATAGCCGGGTCCGAAGATGAGCGTCTCGCGCATCTCCGATATCTCGGTTCGGTCCTTGATGAGCTGGTAGAACCAGGCGCCGTCCGCTGTGTCGCCGTAGAGCACCGCGCCGACGACGGTGTCGCCCTCCAGAACGAGCCGCTTGTAGATGCCGCGCTGGGCATCGCGCAGGACGATCTCGTCCCGCTTCTCGTCCTCGGCGAAATCGCCGGCGGAGAAGAGTTCGATGCCGGTGACCTTGAGCTTGGTCGCCAGCGCCTTTTCATTGAAGCCGCCGTTCGGCCTGCCCGCCAGCCCCTCGGCCAGGATCCCCGCCATCTCGTAGAGCGGGGCCACGAGACCGTAGACCATGCCGCCATGCTCGACACATTCGCCGAGCGCGAAGATGTCGGGGTCGGAGGTCCGCATGTAGCGGTCGACCACGATGCCGCGATTGACCTCGAGGCCCGCGTCTTTCGCGATCCCCGCGTTGGGGCGGATGCCGACCGCCATCACCACCAGCTTCGCCGGGATCTCGGTGCCGTCGTCGAGGCGCACGCCCTCGACCCGGCCGTCGCCGTAGATCTCCTTCGTGTTGGCGCTGGTCAGCACGCGGATGCCGCGCGCCTCGACCGCGCGTTTCAGGAGATACCCCGCCGCGGGATCGAGTTGGCGTTCCATCAGCGTCGGCATGAGATGGACGACCGTCACCTCCATGCCGCGTTCCTTCAGGCCCGCCGCCGCCTCGAGACCGAGCAACCCGCCGCCAATGACGACCGCCGAGCCGCCCGATTGCGCAGCCAGCAGCATCGCCGTCACGTCGTCCATGTCACGGTAGGTCAACACACCGGCGAGGTCGTGACCCGGCACCGGAATGATCACCGGCGACGAGCCGGTGGCGACGATCAGCTTGTCGTAATCCGCGGTGGTGCCGTCCTCGGCGATCACTCGCTTGGTAGCGCGGTCGATCTCGACCACCTTCCTGCCCTTATGCAGCGCGACACTGTTCTCCTCGTACCAGCGGTCGCCGTGGATCACGATCTCTTCGTAGCTCTTCTCGCCGGAGAGCACCGGCGACAGCATGATGCGGTCGTAATTGGTGCGCGGCTCGGCATTGAAGATCGTCACCTCGAAGGCGCCGGGCGCGAGCTCGAACAACCGGTCGAGCGCCCGGCCTGGCGCCATGCCGTTGCCAATCACGACGAGTTTTTGCGGTGTCTCAGTCATGCCGCCCTCCTCATGCCGCCCGGCTGGCGGGTTCGGCGTCGGGATCGTCATCGCCTTTCGGCTGCGCGCCGCCTTCGTATTCCTCCAGGAAGGTCAGGAGCTCCTGGCGGTAGCGGTAGTAGTCGGGGTGATCGAGCAGGGCCTTGCGCGTGCGCGGCCGCGGCAGGTCGACCTCCATGATCTTGCCGATCCGCGCATTGGGGCCGTTGGTCATCATCACCACCCGGTCGGCGAGCAGGATCGCTTCGTCGACATCGTGGGTGACGCAGATCGCGGTCACCTGCGAACGCCGCCAGACATCCATCAGGACTTCCTGCAGCTCCCAGCGTGTGAGCGAATCGAGCATCCCGAAGGGCTCATCGAGCAGCAGCAGCTTGGGCGAGAGCGCGAAGGCGCGGGCGATGCCGACGCGCTGGCGCATGCCGTTCGACATGTCGGCCGCGGGCTTGTTGATCGCATCGCCGAGCCCGACCCGCGAGAGATAGTATTTCACCACCTCGAAGCGCTCCGCGGGCTTGGCGTCGGGATAGACCTTGTCGACGCCGAGCGCGACGTTCTCCGCCGCCGTCAGCCAGGGAAAAAGGCTCGGAGCCTGGAAGACGACGGCGCGCTCTGGCCCCGCGCCCGCGACCTCCTTGCTGTTGAGGATGATGCCGCCGCCGGAGATCTCGTTCAGGCCCGCCACCATCGACAGCACCGTCGACTTGCCGCAGCCGGAATGCCCGATCAGCGTGATGAACTCGCCGCGCTCCATCTTGAGGTCGAAGCCGTCGACGACGGTGAGCGGGCCCTTCGGCGTGGGGTAGACCTTGCGGACCTGGCTGAACTCGACATAGCCCTTGGTGATCGGGCTCTGCGCAGCTTCCTTGTAGAGCGCCGGCAGCTCGTCGCGCTGGGTGATCGGCGTGACGTTGGGGAGGATGAGGTCCTCCTCCGCGTCGATACCGCGCTCGATGCCGACCTGCATCAGATAGGCGGTGATCTCCGCGCGGAGCTTCTTGAAGGCGGCGTTCTCGTTCATCGCCGCGCGCTCACGCGGCCGCGGAATGGTGACGCGGAATTCCGGGCCCAGCGTCGCGTTCGGGCCGGGATTGAGCGGGATGATGCGGTCGGCGAGCAGGATCGCCTCGTCGACATCGTTGGTGATCAGGACGACGGTCTTCTTCTCGCGCCGCCAGATCGCCTCGATCTCGTCCTGCAGCTTGGCGCGGGTGAGCGCATCGAGCGCCGAAAGCGGCTCGTCGAGCAGCAGGATCTCCGGGCTCATCGCGAGTGCCCGGGCGACCGCCACGCGCTGGCGCATGCCGCCGGAGAGCTCGGCCGGCCGCCGATCGATGGCCGGCGTCAGACCGACCATCTCGACATACTTTTTCGTCCGCGCCGCCCGGTCGGCCTTGCTTTCCTTGCCAAAGACCTGATCGACCGCGAGCGCGATGTTGCCCTTCACCGTGAGCCACGGCATGAGCGAGTAGCTTTGAAAGACGACGCCGCGCTCGGGGCCCGGCCCCTCGATCGGCTTGCCGTTGAGGGTGATCGCGCCGCTGTCGGGGGAGATCAGGCCCGCCATCGCCGAAATGAGCGTGGTCTTGCCCGAGCCGGAGAAGCCGACGATGGCGACGAACTCGCCCTCGTCGATCTCGAGCGAGATGTCCTTCAACACCTCGGTCCGCGCGGGTCCCTCGCCGTAGGATTTGCAGACGTTTTTGAGTTCGAGGAATGCCATGTGCCCGCCTCCCTCAGCGCGTCGCCGAATAGGTGAACATCGCCTGGAGCGCGAGCATCATCCGGTCGAGCACGAAGCCGATGAGACCGATCGTCAGCACCGCCACCATGATCTTGGCGAGCGACGACGACGAGCCGTTCTGGAACTCGTCCCAGACGAACTTTCCGAGGCCGGGGTTCTGGGCCAGCATCTCGGCGGCGATCAGCACCATCCAGCCGACCCCGAGCGAGAGCCGCAGCCCGGTGAAGATGAGCGGCAGGGCCGACGGCAGGACGAGCTTCACGACCTTCTTGTGCCAGGAGAGCTGGATCACCCGGCCGACATTCATGAGGTCCTTGTCGATCGAGGCGACGCCATGCGCCGTGTTGATCAGCGTCGGCCAGAGCGAGCACAGCGTCACCGTGATCGCCGAGACGAGGAAGGATTTCGCGAACAGCCCGTCATTGGTCGTGTAGACGGCGGAGACGATCATGGTCACCAGCGGCAGCCAGGCGAGCGGCGAGACGGGCTTGAAGATCTGGATCAGCGGATTGAAGGCCGCGTTCACCGTCGCCATCATGCCGCAGAGGATGCCGAGCGGCACGGCGACCAGCGTGGCGATCAGAAAGCCCATCGCCACGGTCAGCAGGCTGGTCACGATCTGGTCGAGATAGGTCGGCTTGCCGGTGTAGCTGCGCTGCTTGATGCGATCGGTTTGGCCGGCCTTGGCGTAGCGCGCATTGCGCTTGTCCTGGCGCGCATAGAAGGCGGCCTCCTTCCTGCGCTCGGCGACATGGTCCTCATAGAGATTGACCGTCTGGGTCCAGACCTGCGCCGGGCCCGGGATCGCGCCGAGCGAGGTCTTCACCTGCGGGGCGAGCCAGGCCCAGGCCGCGAAGAAGATCACCAGGCCCAACACCGGCACGGCGAGGCCTTGCCAGAGGGCGCGAAGCTGCGGCTTGACTTGATCGCCGGCGGCGAGGCGCAGAAGCGGCGTCACCCAGCCGAGGCCCAGAATGTTGAGATAGAAATCAGCCTTGTTGATCCCGGCGAACCACTTCTCGCGCCGCGCGTCTTTCCGCATCGCCTTGTCGGCGGTCCCGCCGCCATGGGACTCGGCCAGCGGTTCCGCCAGAGCCGGATCGACTGCATTCATGTCGTTCGTTCCTTTCTCACACCGCGTTGGACGAAGGGCTCATTCGCGCCGGCTCAGAGCGTGACGACCTTGTTCCCCTCCACGACCTGCTTGCTCTTGAGGCCGATCGGGAAGGCGTCGATGTAGGCGTTCGGCTTGCGCCCATCGAAGGTTATGTTGTCGATGAACTCGGTCTGCGGGGCGCGGTAGCCGTCGCTGCCCCAGGGGAAGTCGGCCTTCTTGGCCTTGCCCTCTTCGACCAGCAGCTTGGCGGCCTGGAGGTAGATGTCCGGGCGGTAGACCTTCTTCGCCGCTTCCTGATACCAGGCATCGGGCTGGGGCTTGGCGATCTGGCCCCAGCGGCGCATCTGCGACAGATACCAGATGGCATCGGAGTAGTAGGGATAGGTCGCGAAGTAGCGGAAGAAGACGTTGAAGTCGGGCACCTTGCGCTTATCGCCCTTCTCGTACTCGAAGGTGCCGGTCATCGAATTGGCGATGACCTCGTAGTCGGCGCCGACATATTCCGATTTCGAGAGGATCTTCACCGCCTTGGCGCGGTTGGCGTTGTTGTTCTCGTCGAGCCAGATCGCGGCGCGGATCATCGCCTTGATCACGGCGAGATGCGTCTTGGGATACTTGTCGTTCCACGCCTTGGTGACGCCGAAGACCTTCTCCGGATTGTTCTTCCAGATCTCGTAGTCGGTGATGACCGGAACGCCGATGCCCTTGAAGACCGCCTGCTGGTTCCACGGCTCGCCGACGCAGTAGCCGTGGATGGTTCCGGCCTCCAGCGTCGCCGGCATCTGTGGCGGCGGGGTCACGGAGAGCAACACGTCGGCCTGGATCTGCCCGGTGATGTTGTCGGGGGAATAAAAGCCCGGCTTGATGCCGCCCGCCGCCAGCCAGTAGCGCAGCTCGTAATTGTGCGTCGAGACCGGAAAGACCATGCCCATCTTGAACGGCTTGCCCTCGGCGCGGAACTTGTCCACCACGGGCTTCAGGTAGTCGGCCTTGATCGGATGGACGGGCTTTCCGTCCTTCACGGGGATATGCTTTTTCATCTCCTTCCAGACCTCGTTCGACACGGTGATGCCGTTGCCGTTCAAGTCCATCGAGAGCGCGGTGATGACGTGGGCTTGCGTTCCGAAGCCGATGGTGGCGCCGAGCGGCTGGCCGGCCAGCATATGAGCGCCGTCGAGCTCGCCGGTGATCACGCGGTCGAGCAGGACCTTCCAGTTGGCCTGGGGCTCGAGGGTGACGAAGAGGCCCTCATCCTCGAAATATCCGTTCGCGTAGGCGATCGCGAGCGGCGCCATGTCGGTCAGCTTGATGAAGCCGAATTTGAGCTCGTCCTTCTCCACGCGCAGCGGCGCCGCGCTGGCCGGCCGCACGAAGGGCGCCGCGAAGGCGGTGCTGGCCGCGATGGCCGCAATGGACGAGGTCGTTTGCATGAACCGCCGGCGCGTGACGGATGTCGGGGCTTTCGGCTGAGGCGCGTTATTCGAACGCTTGGTCATGTCTGGTGCTCTCCAAAACAAAACGCCGCCAACCGGACCTCCGTGGGGTGAGGATCGGTCAGCGGCGTTGCTGCGTGCCCGTCATGGGGCGGATATGGCGGCGACCGGCCAAAGCCGCGGCCGCCTCTTAACCGTCAATTAAGCAAGCGCTGTGCCAACGCGCCCGATTTCAGAATTTACGGCGTCGTATCAATGCGTTGCGGGAGATGCTTGGACGAACCGCGCCAGGCGTCCGCCATGGGTCTGCGAATCGGATAAGCAGGGAATCGTGCAGATGACCGTTTTTTGTGCAGCGCAACATACGCCCGAGGCGGGAATGATCAGTCCGCGCGCGAGTGGATCGCGAAGCTTTCGATGTAGTCGTCGATCGCGTCGGGATCGAAGATGCCGCCGTCGAAAAATCCGTCCGGCCCGAGGTAGAGCTCGCCCGAATTCGAGCCCGCGCCAATGCGCCGGTCGAGCGCGCCCTCGACCTTGGCGTTGGCGGCGGGCACGGTGGCACCGGTGCCCTTGAGCGCCCGGCGGTAGATCTCGGGCTGGTAGCTTGCGGCCGCCGCGTCGGCCGCTTCAGGCGATGCCTCGACCTGGCCCCAGCGCACCATCTGCGTATAGATCCACTGGGCATGCGAGCGCCACGGGAAGTTGGCGCCGCCACGATGAAAGACGATATGCCCGTCGATCGCCCGTGCCGGTCCATCCAGGGCGAACGGCACCTCGCCCGACAATATCTGCGCGATCAGCGCGGCCGGCGCATCGAGATAGTCGGGTCGTGCGAGCAGCTCGGCCAGCTCCTCGCGGTTCTCCGGCCTGTCCGCCCATTCGGCGGCGCGCACCAGCGCGCGGATCAGCGCATCGAGCGTCCCGGGATTGGCTTCCGCCCAATCGGTGCGGACGCCCAGAACCTTTTCCGGGCTCTTCCGCCACAGCCACGCCTTGGGCACGACGATACGGCCGAGGCCGGCGGCGACGCTGATGCTGTTCCACGGCTCGCCGACGCAGAACCCGTCGAGATAACCGTCGCGCAGATAGTCGGGCATGTAGGGCGGCGGCACCACGACAAGGCGGAGGTCGCGGTCGGGATGGATGCCCGCCGCCGCCATCCAGTAGCGCAGCTCGTAGTTATGACCCGAATAGGGGTAGACCATGCCGAAATGGAGCGGCGGCCGGCCGGCCGCGCGATCCTCGGCGATGACCGCGGCGAGCGCGGCCCCCATTTCCGCCGGCCCAGCGGCTTCGTCGAGCGCCCCGGCGGCGGACAAACGCGCCCACAGCGCGTTCGAAACCGTTATCGCATTTCCGTTCAACCCCAACGACATAGGGGCAATCAGCTTAACCATCGGATTACCGAGCTCGAGCTGCGATGCGATCGCCATGCCGGCCAGGAGATGGGCGCAATCGGCATGGCCGATGGTCAGCTTGTCGCGGATGCTCGACCACGACGCCTCGCGGGACAGCCGGAGCTCGATGCCTTCGCGATGCGCGAATCCCTTCTCGGCCGCGACCAGAAGCACGGCGCAATCGATCAGCGGAATAAAGCCGGCCCGGACTGTTTTCGCCGGTCCGATTGCCTCCGATGCGCCGGGCGATGTCGCGTCCATCACCGGTCCTTCGTTGTCCAGCACCATGGCCTTCCCTTCCCGTAACCGTCCTTGCCGGAGCCCGTCATTCGCGCGGCTCCGCGCCGCGGATCACCGTGCGGGCGACCTCCGAGATCCGCGTCTTCGCATCCATCGCCGTCTTGCGCAGCATGGCGTAGGCCTGCTCTTCGTTCAGGCCCCGCCGGCGCATCAAGATGCCCTTGGCGCGCTCGATCAGCTTGCGGTCGGCCAGCTCGCGCTTGGTCTTGTCCAATTCCTCCTGCAGCTGGTTGAAGACCTTGAAGCGGCTGATCGTCATGTCGAGGATCGGCCCGACCCGCTCACGCCTGAGGTCGTCGACGATATAGGCCGAGACCCCTGCATTCATCGCCGCCTCGGTGCGTTCGGCATCCGAGCTGTCGACGAACATGGCGACCGGCCGCCGCACCACGCGCGATACCTGGAACATCTGCTCCAGCACGTCGCGGTTGGGGTTCTCCAGATCGATGAAGATCACGTCGGGATCGAGATCGACGATCCGCCGCAACAGATCGGCGCGGTCGGCGATCAGCGATATCCGCTCAAAGCCCGCCTCGCGCAGGCCGTCTTCGAGAATCGCCGTGCGGGTGACGTTCTCGTCGATGATCAGGATATGCGGGTCGAACCGGCCCAAAGCGCCTCGCTGTGCACCGCAATATAATTATGCTGCAATGCAACATACTCTACGCCGGATCGCGCTCCAGGTTCAATGGCGGTCTTGGGTTAATGGACGATTTGCGACTTTAGGCTCGCGGGCGTGCTCCGGCCCGGCTGGGCACAGGGCCGTCCGGATCTTCGTTTGTCCGCCGCCGGCCGGCCTCGGCTTTCCGCCTCAATTTGTCACCACAACCAAAATTGTCGCAGTCAGCGGAACATCCCGCTATCTTGTCCGCAGCCGAAGGCACCAGGCGGCGGATCTACACGCGCGCAGACATGAAACGGGACAACCCGCATTCAGCAACGAAGTCCGGCAAACCGGACATCACTAACGGCCCAGGGAGGACATGATGGCCCAAACGACAAAGAAACCCACCACGGCAAGCGGCCGGATCTCGCGGCGGCGCTTCACGACGGCCGCCGCGGCCACGACGATCGCCGCCGCCACGCCGCTCCGATACGGCCTTGCGGCCAGCACGATGAAACTAGGCATTTTGCTGCCGCGCTCGGGCCCGCAGGGCCAGATCGGCATCGACTGCCAGCGCGGCGCCGATCTCGCCAACCCGATCCTGACCAAGCACGGCTATCCAGAGATCGAGTTCATTCTGGGTGACACCGAGACCAAGGTCGATGTCTCGCGGGCGCGCGCCGAGAAACTGATCAGCGACGGCGCGCACGCGATCATGGGCTGCTTCGACTCCGGCCAGACCATGGCCGCGGCCCAGGTCGCCGAGCAGAAGAACATCCCCTTCATCTGCAACATCGCCGCCGTTCCGGCGCTGACCGAGCGCGGGTTCAAATACGTCGTGCGCAATTTCGTCACCGGCCCGATGATCGTGCGCGACGCCTTTGAGAACCAGAAGGCGCTCTTTGCGATGACCGGCAAGACGCCGAAGACCGTCGTCCTCATGCATGTCGCCGACACCTTCGGCAACAGCGTCAAGGGCGGCATCAACGCGATGTTCCCGCGCTTTAAGATGCCCTACAAGATCGTCGAGCAGATCGCCTACGACCCCTATGGCCGCGACTTCGCCGCCGAGGTGCGCAAGGCCAAGGCAACCAAGGCCGATGCGGTGTGGATGGTGAGCCGCCTGCTCGACGCCATTGGGATGACCAAGGAGATGATCAAGCAGCGTTGGGACACGATGGGCGTCATGTCCACCGGCCCCGGCTACTACGAGGACAACTACATCAAGGCGCTCGGCAAGTATTCCGAGGACATCGTCAGCTTCGTCCCGTGGTGGGATCCCAAGAAGCCGCTGGCCCAGGAGCTCGAGGCCGCCTTCAAGAAGAAGCACCCCGACCGCTCGCTGAACGCCAACCACACCTACACCTTCGAAGGCATCATGATCGCCGCCGACGCGTTCAAGCGCGCCGGCACGACCAAGCCCGACGTGCTGATGAAGGCGATCCGCGAGACCAACATCACCAGCAACGTGGTCACCGGCCCCGGCATCAAGTTCGATGCCAAGGGTCAGAACCAGGGTGTGAAGGACTCCGCGATCCAGAACCGCGGCGGCAAGCCCCTCGTCATCCTGCCCAAGGAAGCAGCGGTGACGAAGCCGATCTGGCCGGCGCGGCCGTGGCGCAAGAAGAAGATGTAGGGATCGGCGCTCATCCCTAGCCTGATCGATGTTGAAGGGCCTCATCCCCCGGTTCGGCCGCGGATGAGGCCCTCGCATCGCGGGCGCGGACGAGTGCCCGGACCACGCGCGCGCAACGGCGCCACGAGGCGGCAGTGAGCATCTCCGACATTCTGAATGCGCTGGTAAGCGGACTTCTGACCGGGCTGGTCTATGGCCTGAGCGCGCTCGGCCTGTCCGTCATCTTCGGCGTCATCCGCATCGTCAACTTCGCCCACGGCGAGATCATGGTGCTGGGCATGTTCCTGGCGCTGGTGCTGTTCCAGAGTTTCGGGCTCGACCCGCTCCTGTCGGTGCCGATTGCGGCGGTGGTGCTTTTCGTCGGCGGCTACGCGCTGCAGACGGTCGTGATCAGCCGGGTCGCCCACCTGCCCGAGCATATGCAGTTCATGCTGCTCGCCGCCATCGCGATCATGCTGGTGAGCGCCTGCCTGCTCTTCTTCGGCCCCGATCCGCACGGCGTCGACGTGTCCTACGCGCTCGATTCGATTGCCATCGGCAGCCTGATCATCGACAAGCCCAAGCTGTTCGCCGCGATCGCCGCGGTGATCGTGGCGGGGCTGCTGCTCGGTTTCTTTAAATACACCGCGACCGGCAAGGCGATCCGCGCCTGCGCCGACAATCATCAGGGCGCCCAGGTCGTGGGCCTCAATGTCGGCCGGCTCTATGCGCTGACCTTCGGGATCGGGGCCGCGTGCTTGGGCGCTGCGGGTTGCATCATTCTGCTGCTGGTCGAGGTTCACCCCTATCTCGCCCCCGGCTACACGCTTCTGGCCTTCGTCATCGTCATCATCGGCGGGTTGGGCAGCCTGCCCGGCGCGCTTCTCGGCGGCGTGCTGATCGGCATCTCCGAGGACGTCGCGGCGCTCCTCATCCAGCCGTCGATGAAATCGGCCTTCAGCTTTGCGCTGCTCATCCTCGTGCTGCTGCTGCGGCCGCAGGGCCTGCTTGGAAAGGCGCCCCGTTGAACCGTCCGGAGGCAGGCGCGCGTCCCGCATCGCCGACCCGCAACGGCGCGATCCGGCCGATCGCCGGGCTCTCCGGCCGCGGCCATGTCCTGCTCGCTGTCTTCGCGCTGTTCCTGTTGAGCGTGCCGGTCTGGGGCAGCTCCTACATCGTCACGGTCGGCATACTGATCCTCTATCTGGCGCTGGTCGGCCAGTCGTGGAACCTCATGCTCGGCTTCGCGGGCCTGCTCTCGATCGGCCACGCGCTCTTCATTGGCATCGGCAGCTACGCCGCCGGCTATCTCTTCGCCAAGCAGGGCATCCCGCCGATCCTCGGCGTCTTCGTCGCGGTGGCGCTCGCCGTGCTGGTCGGCAGCATCATCGGCTATCTCGGCTTCCGCTTTTCGATCAGCGGCGTCTATTTCGCGCTGCTCACGATCGCCTTCGCCGAGTTCGCTCGCATCATGATCGACCACGCCACCTTCCTGAACGGCACCCAGGGGCTCTTCCTGCCGGTCAGCGCGCAGGACAACAAGGGCGTCGACCTCATCAATCTGCGCGGCCATCCGCACATGTTCTACTACCTGATGATGGCGCTGGCGCTGGGCACGCTCGGCCTCTGCCGCTGGCTGCTGCGCAGCAAGCTCGGCTACTACTGGCAGGCGATCCGCGACGACCAGGAGGCGGCCCAGTCGCTCGGCATCAACGTCTTCCGCTACAAGATGTACGCGGTGATGATCTCGTCGGCGATCGCCGGCATCGCCGGCGTTTTCTACGCCTTCTACAGCAACAGCCTGTTTCCGGAATCGACCTTCGCCATCGAGCGCTCGATTGAGGTCACGCTGGCGCCGATCGTGGGCGGTGTCAGCACCCTCTTCGGACCGATCTTCGGCGCCTTCATCCTGACGCCGCTCGGCGAGTTCATCACCTGGGTGATCGATTTCCTCAAGCACATCGGCTGGATCGACCCGTCGCTCAAGCTGAACGGGCTCAAGCTGCTCATCTGGGGCTTCGTCGTCGTGCTGATCGTGCTCTTCAAGCCGCGCGGCCTGTGGCCCTGGCTGCGCGACAAGTTCGCCCTGGGCCGCAGCGACGAGTAGCGCGCGATGACGGCGATACTCGAAATCGACGGGCTCACCAAAAGCTTCCGCGGCCTGCGCGCGGTCGACAATGTTTCGTTCTCGGTCGACGAGCGTTGCATCTTCGCCCTCATCGGGCCGAACGGCGCCGGCAAGACGACGATGTTCAACCTGATCGCCGGCGTCTTTCCGCCCGACATCGGCACGGTGCGGCTTTCGGGCAAGGACGTGACGGGGCTGCGGCCCGACCGCCTGTGCGCCGCCGGGATCGGCCGCACCTTCCAGCTCGTCAAGCCGTTCCCCGAGATGACCGTGCTGGAGAATGTGACCGTCGGCGCGCTGCGGCGCGCGACCAGCGTGGCGGCGGCCGAGCGCGAGGCGCATCGCTACCTCGAAATGCTCGAGCTCGACGGCAAGACGCACCAGCACGCGGCCAACCTCACCCTGCCCGACCGCAAGCGCCTGGAGGTCGCCCGCGCGCTGGCGACGCAGCCGCGCCTGCTGTTGCTCGACGAGGTGATGGCCGGCATGCGCCCGACCGAGACCGACCGCATGGTCGTCACCCTGCGCCGCCTGCGCGACGAGACGGGCCTGACCATCGTCCTCATCGAGCATGTGATGCGCGCCGTCATGGCGCTCTCCGAGCGCGTCGCGGTTTTGAACCACGGCGAGAAGATCGCCGAAGGCACACCGCAGGAGGTCGTCGCCGACGCGGCCGTCCTTGAATGCTATCTGGGCGAGGAGGAGCTGTGATCCTCGAAGTCCGCGATCTCGACCTCTATTACGGCGACGCCCAAGCGCTCGCGGGCGTCTCGCTCGACGTGCCCGAGGGCGGCATCGTCGCCGTGGTCGGCTCGAACGGCGCCGGCAAGAGCTCGCTCATCCGCACCATCGCCGGCATGGAGCGGCCGCGCGCGGGGCGCATCGCCTTCAGGGGCGAGGACATCACCGGCCAGCCGAGCCACAAGGTCTGCAATCTCGGCATCATCCAGGTCGCCGAGGGCCGCCAGATCTTCGCCGGGCTCACCGTGACGGAGAACCTCGAGGTGGGCGGCCATATCAAGCGCGGCCGGGCCAAACGCGGCGAGACGATGAAGCGCGTCTTCGAGATGTTCCCGCGGCTGGCCGAGCGCCGCGACCAGAGCGCCGGCACGCTCTCCGGCGGCGAGCAGCAGATGCTTGCGATCGGCCGCTGCCTCATGGGCCAGCCCGATCTGATCATGCTCGACGAGCCTTCGCTGGGCCTCGCGCCCAATCTGGTGCACGAGGTCTTCGAGACCGTCCGCCGGCTGAATGCCGAGGGCATCACCATCATCCTCGTCGAGCAGAACGTCGCCGTCTCGCTTAAGCTTGCCGCGCAGGCCTACGTGCTGGAGAACGGCCGCATCGCCATGTCGGGCAAGGGCGAGGATTTGCTCCACGACGACCGCGTCCGCGAAGCCTATCTCGGGCTCTGACGCGCGGAGCGATGCCGCCGCCATGACCGCCAAGCCCACACGTCTCGGCCTCATCGGCTTCGGCAATCTCGGCCGCAGTATCTACGAGCGGATTGCGGCGGACCCCGCGCTCGGCCTGGAGCTTGCCTTCGTCTGGAACCGCTCGGCGGACAAGCTGGCCGGCGTGCCCGCCGATTTGCGTCTTACCAGTCTGGATGAAGCAGCCGCCCGAAACCCCGATCTCATCGTCGAAGTCGCGCATCCCGGCATCACCCGCGACCATGGCGTGTCATTTCTCGAGCATGCGGACTATCTGCCGCTCTCGGTATCCGCGCTGGTCGATGACGCGCTTTACGACACGCTCCTAAAATCCGCGGCCGCGAACGGCACGCGACTTCTCATCCCCCACGGGGCGCTGATGGGCGTCGATAATCTCCGCGAGAGCCGCGAGATCTGGCGCGCGGTCTCGGTGACCTTCGAGAAGCATCCGGCGGCCATCGACTTCTCTGAATCCGGCATCGACGGCGCCGCCATCACCGAGCGCAGCACCGTCTTCGAGGGCAGCGCGCGCGAGATCGGCGCGCTCTTCCCACGCAACGTCAATACGATGGTGACCTGCGGCCTCGCCACCGTCGGGCTCGATGCCTGCCGCGCTCGTCTCATCGCCGACCCCGCGCTCGATGTCGGCATTGCCATCGTCGAGGCGCGGGGCACGGACGGCTCTTCCCTCACCATGCGGAAGGCGCAGCCGATGGCCGGCGTCTCGGGCACGGAGATGTTCGCCTCGATCTTCGGCTCGATCCTGCGCGCCGCCGGCGGCAACCATCCGGTCGATTTCGTCTAGCCGAAACGACCGTCGAGACCCAGCCCTAGTCGGGCAGCCCGTTGAAGAGATAGAGCATCGCGATGGTGCGCGATGGGCTGCGGCCGCCGAAATTCCGTTTGTAGACTTTGACGATCGCGGGCGAGCGGAAGATGCGCGCGAGTGACCAGTCGACCGCCAGCCGGAAATCGCTGTCCCCGCGGCGCATCGCCAGCGCATAGGGCTCGCGGCTCAGAAGCTGGCTCGCAACCTTGAGCTTGCCGGGTGCGGCGCTCCGGTTGAGCAGGCCGACGAGAAGCGAGCGGTCGGCGAAATAGGCGTCGATTTTCCCGCCCTCGAGCTGCTTCAATCCCTCCCGGTGGTCCTTCATTGTGATTACGGTGGCCTTCATCCTGGCCTGCGCCAGCACGGCGCGCAGCAGCTTCTCCGTGGTCGTCGCCCCGCGCACGCCGATCGATTTCCCGGTCAGACCGACGAAGCCTTGCGGCCCGTCGGCGCGCATCATCACGCTGGCGCCGGAGAAATAGATGAGCTTGGAAAAATCGACACGCTCCCGGCGCGACAAAGTGACGGTCGTCGCCCCGCAGAGGAGATCGATCCGCCCGTCCTCGATGGCCTTGAAGCGGTCATCCGTGCTGACCGGCACCAGCTTCACGGCCAGGTCTCTGAGCCCGAGCCGCCGCCGGATGCCGCCAACGACGAGAGCACAGAGATCGACGCTGTAGCCGGCCGCGGCCCCCTTGGCGTCGCGGTAGGAAAACGGCTCGGCATCGGTTCGAAAGCCGAGCCTGATCTCGCCCCGGTCCCGGATGGTGTCGAGCGTTCCGGCACCCGCGCCCGCCGAGATCA
>CAZBRE010000006.1:35327-62263 GCA_964494065.1 uncultured Alphaproteobacteria bacterium | reverse complement strand
CTGGAAGGGCAGCCAGGCGATCGTCGACGGGATGACGGCGTTCAACTCCGTCTTCCGCGAGATCGAAACCTCGGGCAAGCCCTTCGCCGCCGCCATCAAGGGCATGTGTCTCGGCGGCGGCTTCGAGATCGCGCTCGCCTGCCACTACCGCGTCGCCGCCGATGACCCGCGCTCGCAGATCGGCCTGCCCGAGGCGCTCGTCGGCCTGATGCCTGGCGGCGGCGGCACGCAGCGCCTGCCGCGCCTCATCGGCATTCAACCGGCCCTTCCCCTGCTGCTCGAGGGTCGCAAGCTCCAGGTCGGTCCCGCCCTGGCGCAGGGCCTCGTCCACGCCGTCGTGCCCGAAGGCCAGATCATCGCCGAAGCCAAGCGCTGGCTGCTCGAAGTCGGCGATCCGGTCCAGCCCTGGGACAAGAAAGGCTACAAGGTTCCCGGCGGCGGCGTGCAAAGCCCGGCCGGCTATCAGACCCTCGTCGCCGGCAACGCCATGGTGCGCGAGAAGACCTACGGCAACTACCTGAACGCCCAGGGCATCCTCTCCTCGGTCTATGAGGGACTTTCGTCGGGCTTCGACGCCGGCGTGCGCATCGAGATGCGGCACTTCGTCAAGATCGTCCAGTCGCCCCAGGCCAAGGCGATGATCCGCACGCTCTTCTTCTCCATGCAGGAGGCGAACAAGCTCGCCCGCCGGCCCAAGGAACCGCCCAAGACCGAGTTCAAGAAGATCGGCATGCTGGGCGCCGGCCTGATGGGCCACGGCATCGCCCACGCCGCCGCCTCGGCCGGCATCGACGTGGTGCTGATGGATGTGAGCCAGGAGGCCGCCGAGACCGGCAAGAAGCGGGTCGCCGATATCCTGAACGGCTCGATCAAGCGCAGGCGCATGACGGAAGAGGGCCGCGACGAGATCCTCGCCCGCATCACGCCCACGACGGACTACGCCGCGCTCAAGGACGCCGACATGGTGATCGAGGCGGTCCTCGAGGACCGCGACATAAAGGCCGACGTGACCGCCAAGACCGAAGCCGTGATCGCCGAGAGCGCCGTCTTCGCTTCCAACACCTCCACTCTCCCCATCACCGGCCTTGCAAAAGCCAGCAAGCGGCCGGGCAACTTCATCGGGCTGCATTTCTTCTCGCCCGTCCACCGCATGAGCCTGGTCGAGATCATCCGCGGCGAGGAGACCTCCGATACCGCGCTCGCCGCGGCGCTCGATTTCGTCAAGCGCATCGGCAAGACGCCGATCGTCGTCAACGACGCGCGCGGCTTCTACGCCAGCCGCGTCTTCGCCACTTATGTGCAGGAAGGCCTCGCCATGCTGGCGGAGGGCGTGAACCCGGCACTGATCGAGAATGCCGGCCGCATCGCCGGCATGCCGATGGGCCCGCTCGAGGTCGCCGACGCGGTCAACATCGACCTCATCCACCATATCGGCGAGCAGACCCGCGTCGACATGGGTGCGGACTTCGTGCCCCGCCCCGGCGATCCCGTGGTCGATCTCTTCGTCAACAAACTCGGTCGCCTCGGCCGCAAGTCCGGCAAGGGCTTCTACGATTACACCGAGGACGGCAAGCGGCTCTGGCCCGAGCTTAGCGAGCATTTCCCGCTCGCCGCCGAGCAGCCCGACGTCGAGGCGGTGAAGCGCCGGCTCATGTACATCCAGGGCGTGGAGACCGCGCGCTGCGTGGAAGAGAACGTTGTCACCGACCCGCGCGACGCCGATATCGGCTCGATCCTCGGCTGGGGCTTCGCGCCCTTCACCGGCGGCGTGCTCTCCTACGTCGATATGGTGGGACCGCAGACTTTCGTCGAGGAATGCGACGCGCTCGCCAAACAAGTCGGCGACCGCTTCGCCCCGCCCGCCCTCTTGCGCGAGATGGCGCAAAAGGGCGAAGCGTTCTACGCTACTTGACGTCAAGCGTTCTACGCTGCCTGACCTACCGATTGACTGAATGCGCCGCCCGCCGGCACGCAAATGAAAGGACACGTCCCATGAGCCTCGATGAGATCACCAAAGCCGTGAGCGACCGGGTCGGCACCGACAGCGGCCTCGGTTCATCGGTCAAATTCGACTTCGAGGACCAGGGCTGCGTCCTGGTCGACGCCTCCAAGGTCCCCAATGAGGTCTCAAACGAGGACAAGGACGCCGACTGCACCATCCGCATGTCGATCGACGACTTCAAGTCGATGATGGCCGGCGAGCTCGACGCGACGATGGCTTATATGAGCGGCAAGCTGAAGGTCGAAGGCGACATGGCCGTCGCCATGAAGCTCTCCAGCGTCATCTAGGGTCCCGCACCCCTACTCGATCCGCCCCGCCTCGGCCCTGGTCGCGGCGGCGAGCTCGGCATCGAGCTCTTGGGCCTCCTGGGCGCGCACCTGCGAGATCGGCGCCAACAGTGAGAAGATCACCGGCGTCAGATAGAGCGTGAACAGCGTGGCGAAGCCGAGCCCGCCGACGACGATCCAGCCCAGCGCCTCGCGCGCTTCGGCCCCCGCGCCCGACGAGATGACCAGTGGCACGCCGCCCAGCACGGTCGAGATCATCGTCATCATCACCGGCCGGAAGCGGATGCGCGCGGCGTTGCGGATCGCGTCCTCCACGCTCTCGCCGCGGTCGCGCAGCTGGTTGGCGAACTCCACGATCAGGATGCCGTTCTTGGCCATGATGCCGACCAGCAGCACCAGGCCGATCTGGCTGTAGTAGTTGACCGAGCCAGCCGTCAGCAGCACCGCGTAGATCGCCGCCGCCAGGCCGAACGGCACGGTGATCATGATGATCGAGGCGCTGATCACGCTTTCGAACTGCGCGGCCAGCACCAGGAAGACGATCAGGACGGCGAACCCGAAGACGATCAGCGCCCCGCGCGTGCCTTCCTCCAACGTGCCCGCCTCGCCCAGCAGGATCGTGCCCATGCCCTCGGGCAGGGTCTTGGCCGCCGCGGCGCGCATATCGGCCACCGCCTGGGAGAGCGGATAGCCCTCGGCGAGGCTCGCCCGGATCGGCACCGCGCGGCGCTGGCTCTCGCGGCCGAGCGACGGGGCCACCGCCACTTCCTTCACGGTCACGATCGACGACAGTGGCACCACGGTCCCTGCGGAGGTTCTGATGAAGAGGTTCTCCACGTCGCTCGGATCGTTGACCGGCCGCGCGCCGCCGGTGACCTTGATGTCGATGATCTCGTCGCCGACGAAGATCTGCGTCGCCGTTAGCTCGTCGACCATGCTGCGGATGAGCGTCGTCACCGAGGCGATGGGAATGCCGAGCTTCTTCGCTGCCACCCGGTCGATGGTCACCGTCATCTGCGGCTGCGTCGTGTCGTAGTTGAAGCGGACGTCGGTGAAGCCCGGCACCGTCTTGAGCGCGGCGACGAGCTTTTCCGCCTCCACCGCCATCTTGTCGTAGTCGCTGCCGACGACGGCGAAGTTGAGGCCCGTCCCCGCCCCCCGGATGCCGAGACTGTTGGGCGAGCGCATGACCATCCGCACGCCGGGGATCGTCGCCATGCGTCGCCGGAGCTCGGTCTGGATCTCCTGTTGGGAGCGTTTGCGCTCCGACCACGGGGCCAGTGGCACGATGATGAAGGCCCGGTTGGCGCTGCCCCGGCCGACCAGCGCCAGCACGTTCCGCACCTCGCCCGATTTGACGTAGTCCGCGAGGATGGCCTCGGCCTTGGCGACCTGCGTCGTCATATAATCGAGGTTCACCCCCTGCGGCGCTTGGGCGATGATCAGCATCACGCCGCGGTCCTCGGGCGGGGTCAGCTCCTGCGGCAGCGTGATATAGACGAGATAGGCGCCGACGGCGAAGACCCCCGCCGCGATCAGCACGACGAAACGGAAGCGCAAGCACACGCCGAGGCTCGCCGCATAGAAATTGGCCGACCACGCACCGAAGCGGTCCCATAAGCCCGCCGACTTCGCCGGCTGAGTGTCTGCGTTATTGCCAGCCGCACGGCCCGGCACACCGCGATAGAAGCGCGCGGCAAGCACAGGCCCCAGCGACAAGGCGACGAAGGACGAAATCGAAACGGCGAAGGCGAGCACGAAGCCGAACTCCGCGAACAGCCCGCCAGCCGTGCCCGGCAGGAAGGAGATCGGGATGAAGACCGCCGCCAGCGTCACCGTGGTCGAGATGACCGCGAAGAAGATCTCGCGCGTGCCCAGCACCGCCGCCGCGCGCCCCGCCGCGCCCATGCGACGGTGGCGCTGAATGTTCTCCAGCACCACGATCGCGTCATCGACGACGATACCCGTCGCCAGCACCAAGGCCAGAAGCGTCAGGATGTTGACCGAGAAGCCCGCGATCCAGATGCCGGCGATGGTGCCGAGGATCGAGACCGGAATGGTGATCGCCGGGATCAGGGTCGAGCGGAACGAGCGCAGGAAGAGGAAGATCACCAGCACCACGATCGCGGTGGCCAGGAACAGCGTCGAGACCACCTCGTCGACGGCGCCCTGGATGAAGACGGCGTCATCGGAGGTCACCGCGATCTTGGTTCCTTGGGGAAGCTCGCGGTTGAGGTCGGCCACGACGGCGGCAACACCGCGCGAGATGGAGAGCGTGTTCGACTGCGCCTGACGAACGATGCCGATACCGATCGCCGTGCGGCCGTCGACGCGGGTCGCCGAGGTCGGCGTCGCCGTCACCAGACGCACCCGCGCCACGTCACGGATGCGCGTCTTGTCGTTGACGAAGAGCGCGCCGATCTCCGCCGCCGTCAGCACCGGCGATTCGGTGCGCACTAGCAGCGACTGGCGCCGGCTCTCAAGCGTGCCCGAGGGCGCGTCGAGCGAGGCTTTCTCCAGCGCCGTGATCACATCCTGCATGGTGAGCCCGCGGCTCGCCAGCGTCACCTGGTTGACCGCAACCCGGATCACTCGCGCCCGCATCCCGTACGCCGAGACATCGGCGACCCCGTCGACCGCGGCCAGCCGGTCGAGGACGCGGTCTTGCACGAGCCGCGTGAGCGGTCCGACGTCGAGCCTGCTCGAGGAGACCGCGAGGCGGATGACCGGCGAGGCGTCGTCGTCGGCCTTCACCACCACCGGGGCCTCGGCTTTCTCCGGCAGCCGCCGCGCGACGCCTGCGACCGCGTCGCGCACATCGCCCACCGCGACATTCAGATTGGTCGTCGGCGAGAATTCCACGGTAATTCGGCTCGAGCCATATCGGGAGGACGAGGTGATCGAGTTCACCCCCTGCACGCGCGCCACCGCGCTTTCGAGGATCTTGGTGACCTTGGCGTCGATGCTTTCCGGCGTCGCGCCCTCGTAGGTCGTGCGCACGGTGACGACCGGCCGGTCGACATCGGGCAGCTCGCGGATCTCCACGCTGGTCAGCGCCGCAAGCCCCGCGATAATGATGAGCAAGTTCATCACGATCGCCAGCACCGGCCGCCGGATGAAGAGCGCCGTGGCACCCCTACGCGCACTGTCGTGGCGCGGATTGCCCTCGTCGGCGCTCATGACGTCGCTCCGTGCACGCGCGGGTCAGTCATTCTTGACCAACGTAACCGTGCCGCCCGGCCGCACATTGTCGTGGCCCTCGATCACGACCTTGTCGCCTGGTTCGATCTTGCCCTCGACCGCGACCGCATTGTCCTCGCGGCGGCGGATCGTGACGCCGACGCGTTCCGCCTTGTTCTCCTTGCTGATGCGCCAGACGAATGCCCCATTACGATCCCATTGGATCGCCAGTCCCGGCATCGACGGCAGCTTGCGTCCCTCGATGCGCAGGCTTACCGAAAACGTCATGCCGGAGATGAGGCGCCCGTCGGGGTTCGGGACCAAGGCGTGCACGCGCAACGTTCGCGAGGCCTTGTCCACCCGCGTGTCGAGCGCTGATACTTTGCCTTGAAAGACGCGGCCCGACAGCGCCGGCGTGACCAGCCGGACGTCGTTGCCGAGCTTGAGCTGCCCGGCGACGCGCTCTGAGATGACGAACTCGACGACCAGCTGCGAGCGGTCGTCGATGGTGGCGATCGCCGTGCCTTCCTTCAGGAAGTCGCCCTTCACCAGCGTCGTGATCCCCAAGACACCGTCGAAGGGCGCAACAATAGTGCGGCGCTTGAGCTCATACTGCTTGGCTTCGAGCTCGGTCTTGGCGGTCGCCAACGCCGTGCGCGCCTGTTCGAGCTGAACCTTGGCCAGCGCGTTCTGCGCTGCGAGGCGCTGGTAGCGTGCGAGCGTCGCCTCTGCATCGCGCAGCTTGACCGCGGCCTGGCGGACAGCGATGCGCTCAGCCTCCGATTGCAGGATCACCAGCGGCTCGCCCTCCTTCACCGCCTGGCCGGCGGTAAAGCGGATCTCGTCGATGATGCCGGTCACGTTTGCGGTGAGCGTGAGGCTGCGCAGGGCCCGGCCCGTGCCGACCGCCGCAACGCGGTTGCCGATGGTGCGCAGCGCCACCTCGGCCACGACGACGCGCGCGACCTGCGAGCCCCGGCCACGCCGACCGCGGCGACCCGCGCCGCGCCGCGCGGTCGAGCCGCCCGTCGCACTGGTGCCGCCGGATTTGGCCGCCGTGCCGCCGCCGGTTCCGTTACCTTGTTCGGATACGCCGCGGAGCCCGAAATAGGCGCCGACGCCGACGATGACGGCCGCCGCGATCACGAGGACGGTCAGCCGCCCGAAACCATGCTTCATAGCGCCGCCACTCCTGCCTGCGTCGTCCGGCCGCCATCATCGTCGCGATGATCGCGGCTACACAAGCAAATAGTACGATCGCTCCATGCGCATCGGTCCTAACGGCCGCGCTTTAAATATCTGTCGCGCGTTTGGGGCAGCTTCTCGCCCAGAATGCGCGAGGCAACGACGGTCTTGAGGATCTGCGCGGTGCCGCCGCCGATCGTGAACATGCGGGCATCGCGCACCATGCGCTCGATGCCGGTGTTGCGGCTGTAGCCCTTGGCCCCGAAGACCTGCAGCGCGTCGTTGGTGACGTCGATCGCCATTTCGCTCGCAAAGACCTTGGCTTGCGCCGCCTCCAGCGGATCGGGAAAGCCCTCCCCCGCGTTTGCCGCCGCCTTATGAATGAGCGCCCGCGCCGCCTCGATGCGGATGGACATATCGGCCAGCATCCATTGCAGGCCCTGGAACTCGAAGATCGGCCGGCCGAACTGCTCGCGCTCCTTGGCGTAGTCGAGCGCGCGGGCGTACGCCCCCGCCGCCAGCCCCAGCGCCACCGTGGCCGCCCCCACCCGCTGGCCATTGTACGCGTTCATGAGGTCGGCGAAGCCGTGCTTCAAGCCCCGCGGCGGCAGGACGAGGGCGTCGGGCGTCAATTCCATGTCCTCGAAGATCACCTCCGCCTCGGGAATGCCGCGCAATCCCATGGTCGGCTCGCGCTTGCCGATGCGCAGTCCCTCCGTCTCGTCGCGGAAGGCAAGGAAGCCGCCGATCCCCTCCTCCTCGCCCTTTTCGTCGAATACGCGCGCGAAGATGAGATGGAGCCGCGACACACCGCCGCCGGTGATCCAGTGCTTCATGCCATTGACGACGAAGCGGTTGCCGCGCCGCTCAGCGCGCGTGGTCATCTCGCTGGCGGCGCTGCCGGCGCCGGGCTCGGTGATGCAGATCGCCGGTTTGTCGCCGCCCAACACCAACTCGGCGGCGCGCGTCTTCTGGTCCTCGCTGCCGTAAGCCATGACCGCGCCGATGGCGCCCATATTGGCCTCGACCGCGATGCGCCCGGTGACGCCGCAGACTTGCGCGAACTCCTCGATCACCAGGGCGGCATCCAGATAGGTGAGCCCCCGCCCGCCATAGGCCTCCGGGATGGTCATGCCGAAGAAGCCAGCTTGCGTCATCTTCTCGACCGTATCCCAGGGGTATTCTTCGCTCGCATCGACCTCGGCCGCGCGTGAGGCGACATGCCCCCGCGCCAGGTCGCGCGCCGCCTCCCGCAGCTCTTCCTGTGCGGGCGAAAGCCGCCAATCCATCGCCTCGTCCTCCCCGTCTTGACGGCCGCGAGTATGGTGTGCGGGACCGAGAGAGGGCAAGCGCCCACCGCCCACGCCGGCCGCTTGAAGGCGCCAGGCGCCATGGCTACCCTGCGCCACCCGTTCCAGCACTGTCCGAGGCCGCGACCCATGCCGATCACGCTCTCCACCCCGCTCGACCTACCCTGCGGGGCCACGCTCGCCAACCGGATCGGCAAGGCGCCGATGACCGAGGGCCTTGCCGACGGGAACAACCACGCGACCCCGCAGCTCGCGCATCTCTACAAGCTGTGGTCCGAGGGCGGCGCCGGTTTGCTGATCTCCGGCAACGTGCTCGTCGACCGACGCTATCTGGAGCGCCCTGCCAATGTCGCGATCGAGGACCGTTCCGGGATCGAGCAACTGAAGGCCTACGCCGCCGCGGGCACCAGCGCGGGCAACCATCTCTGGATGCAGATCAACCATGCGGGCCGTCAGACGCCGACCTACATCAATCCCGAGCCGGTCGGCCCCTCCGCGGTCCAGCTCGAGCTCCCGAAGGGCTACGGCGTGCCCCGGCCGCTCAGTGGCGACGAGATCGAGGACGTGATCCGCCGCTTCACCCTCTCCGCCGAGGTGGCGGCCGAGGCCGGCTTCACCGGCGTCCAGGTGCATGCCGCGCATGGCTATCTCTTGAGCGAGTTCCTCTCGCCCAAAGCCAATCAGCGTGACGACGACTGGGGCGGAAACCTGGAGAACCGCGCCCGCCTGCTGCTCGAGATCGTCAAATCCATGCGCGCCGCCTGCGGGAACAGCTTTCCCGTCTCCGTCAAGCTCAACTCCGCCGATTTCCAGAAGGGCGGCTTCACGCATCAGGACTGTCTGCAGGTCGTGCAATGGCTCGAGGCCGCCGGCGTCGATCTCCTGGAGATCTCCGGCGGCACCTACGAGCAGCCGAGCATGATGGGCGCGCGCGCCAAGAACCAGATCGCGGAGAACGTCGTCAAGGAGAGCACGCGCCGCCGCGAGGCCTATTTCCTCGACTACGCGCACAGCATGCGCGCGGTCACCAAGATGCCGCTCATGGTCACCGGCGGCTTCCGCAGCCGCGCCGGCATGCAAGAGGCGCTCGAAAGCGGCGATCTGGACGTTATCGGTATCGGCCGGCCGATGTGCATCGACACCGACCTGCCGCGCCGCCTCCTCGATGGCTCGCTCGACGAAGCGGGCCGCTACGAGGCCGCCATCGTCCCGCCCAAGGCCGGGCTCGCCTGGTTCTGTCTGCAGCTCATCAAGATCGGGCGCGGCGAGGCGCCCGACACGGGCATGGACGGCGAGACCGCGATCGAAGCTTACAAACTGAGCGAGCTCGCCGCCGCCGAGGCCATGCACGCCTGATACCAAGCAGGCCTTGGCGGGTTAGCTCAGCGCACGCCGCGCAACGTCTCCGACGGCGTCGCCCCGAAGCGCGCCCGATAGTCGGAGGCGAAGCGGCCCAGATGCGGGAACCCCCACCGCATGGCGATTTCGGTGACGGTGCCGTCGCCCGGATGGGTGGTCTCGAGATCGGCCTTGGCACGGTCGAGACGCAGCCGCTTCAGCCGCCCCATCGGACCCACGCCGTGACACCGCCGGTAGCCATAATAGAGCGTGCGCATACTGACGCCCGAGCTGGCGACGATGTCGACCAACGAGATGTCGCGGGCGACGTTCGCTGCGATGAAATCGTCGGCCCGCTTGACATAATAGGGAACGCCGCGCGGCAGCGTATCGTCGAACGGCATGTCGTGATCGCTCGCGGCCATGAGCTGCGCGAACAGGGTTTGCTGAATTTGCCGTGCCGCCATGGGCGAGCGGAGAAGGCTCGCCTCGTTGCCGCTTTCCGCCAGCAGGAACTCGATGGTCCGGCGAAATCGCCGGCCGGCGGGCGTCGCCAGCGAAAATGCCTCGCCGAAGACCGGGGCACCGCGGGCCGCGCCGCCGCTCAGCACGTCGACATAGTCGCGCACCATCGCCCTGTGGAGCCGCAACACGAACATGCGGCATGATGGGTTCCAGCGCATTGTTACCGGCGCGACCGGATTGATGATTTGAGCCCGGTCGCCGGCGAACTCGAACTCCTCGCCGAGGCTGCCCGAGTAAAAGGCGCCGTCGAGGGCGATCTGCACGAGATAGAACCGCTCCAGCGCGTCGGTTTGGATTTCGACCGCATCGCCGTATTCGATTGTGGTCAGGCCGAGCCCGGCCACGCTGGAGTGGCGGAGGCGCGCATCGTAGGGGCCCGTGCCCGCGGACAGCGCAAAAGGCCGCAGGAGGCCGCTAACGACGTCCTGAAACTCGTCGAGGTTCTTTGTCTCCGCGAAGACGGTCGACGGCGGCTCGGCCTGGACCAACGCCATGGCCATCGCTCCTCAGCCCTCAAGCCCAGTGACTTTCAGGGGCTCTCAGTGGCTTTGGTCGGCGCCGTCGCTCAGCTCCGCCGGGATCCGCGCGCCGTTGGCGCCGACTGGTTTGCGCGAAGCTTAGCACCCTATCGGCTGTCGTTCAGCACAAGCATAAAAAGCAAATCAGCCGCCGCGTGCGGTTTTTTGCAAAAAACGGATGATCTTGCCAATTCCGGCTATTCACACCGGCGCCCGCTGGCCTACGCCCGAGCTGCAACCAGACCCCAAAGGAGGGACATAATGGCAAAGGCTCGAAAACAAGTATTGGGCGGCCGCGAAGCGGTGAAGGTCGCGGTCGCGCAGATGGCGCCCGTCTTCATGGACCGCGAGGCCTCGATCGAGAAGGCCTGCAAGATCATTGCCGATGCGGCGGCCGGCGGGGCCGAGCTCATCGTCTTCCCCGAGGTCTGGCTCGCCGGTTACCCCTACTGGACCGAGGGCTGGGACTCGCCGCTCGAGCCCTGGGCCGGCGGCCGGGTTATGTTCCGCGATGCCGCCATCGAGGCGCCCAGCGAGGACACCGAACGGCTGAGCGCAGCCGCGCGGGCGGCCAACGCCTACGTCGTGATGGGCTGCAACGAGCTCGACCCGCGGCCCGAGGTCAGCACCATCTACAACTGCCTTCTCTTCTTTGGCCGCGACGGAACGCTGATGGGCCGGCACAGGAAGCTCATGCCGACCTTCTCCGAGCGCATGTTCTGGGGCATGGGCGACGCCTCCGACCTCGTCGTCTTCGACACGGACATCGGCCGCATCGGCGGGCTCATCTGCGGCGAGCATCTGATGACGCTGGTGCGGGCGGCGATGATCGGCCAAGGCGAGGAATTCCATATCGCCGTGTTCCCCGGATCCTTCGCCATCCATACCGGCCCGGAGCTCGAGGAACCCGATACCGAGGGCAATTTCTGGGGCCACGCCTCGGTGCGGGCGCACGCTCAGGAAGCCGGCGCCTTCGTGCTCTCGGCCTGCGGCTATATCGACGACGACGCCATTTCCGACCAGTTCCCCTACAAGGGCAAGATGAACATCCGCTATGCCCATGGCGGCAGCTCGATCATCGCGCCGATGGGGGTTCCCCTCGTCCCGCCGACCTTCGGCGAAGAGATCCTTTATGCCGAATGTCAGGCCTGGATGATCAAGGTCTGGAAGTCGATCGTCGACACGATGGGCCACTACGCCCGGCCCGACATGCTGAAGCTGATGATCCGCGGCGAGGGCGACTGGGCCAAGGCCGGCACGTCCGCGGCGTTCGTGAGCGAAACGCTGACCCGCGACCGGCTGCGCCGCGCTGCCGACGAGCATGAGGTAGAGGCCGACACGGTCGAGGAGATGGCAGAAGCGCTGGTCCGCCAAGCCTGATCCTAGCCCCACTTTCGGTCTGGGCACGGCGCCGTCGCCACTTGGCGGCGGCGCCGCAGCTCGGCTAGGTTTGCGCCATGGCGCGCGCCTACATCGATGCCTATTGCGAGCGGACCGGCCCGGAGATCTGGAACGAGCCGCTCAACGCCGTCACCAATCTTGCTTTCATCGTGAGCGCCGTGCTGCTGGCCCGCTCGCTCGCCCGGGCCGAACCGGCGGCGCGGGCCGATACGGGCGCGTGGACGCTCGTCACGTTGATCTTCCTGATCGGCATCGGCAGCGCGCTGTTCCACACAATGGCCACGCGCTCGACCGCCCTGGCCGACGTCATCCCCATCGCGCTCTTCATTCTGCTCGCGACCTATCTCGCGCTGCGCCGCCTGGCTGGCACCAACCTCTGGATCAGCCTCGCGGGAATGCTCGGGGTTCTGGGGCTGGCCGGCGCGATCTCGGCGCTGCTTCGCTTCGGCGGCGGATCCTATCTCGCCGCCCTCGTCGCCATGCTGGTGATCGGGCTCTATCTCCGCTTTTGGCTGCACCAGCCGGCCGGCCCAGCGATCCTCGCCGCGGCCGGCGTTTTCACCGTCTCACTGACCTTGCGGACGCTCGATCTGCCGCTCTGCGAGACGATCCCGACTGGCACGCATTTCCTCTGGCATATATTGAACGCCGTCGTGCTCACGCTCGTCGCGCGGGCGATCATCCGGCATGGACGCCCGGCGAGATAGACCGATGCAGGCAAACGAAAATCCGTACTGGAAATTCGAATCGCACACGGCCATATTCGTGGCGACGGTCCAACAACAGAAAGGAGGTGATCCAATGTCTAGTGTTATCGGTGCTACTTCGAGCAGTTCCGGTGCAGATCGCAGACAGTGGAGCAGCCTCTTCTGCCCGCTCTGACACCACGATCTTACCGATCAGGGCTGACAAGTAGCCCGGACACGGAAAGGCGGCCTTCGGGCCGCCTTTCTTCTTTTGCGCCCGCCGATTAGCGGCAAAATGCCAAAGCGTCAGCGGCAGAACGTATGCGTGAACTTGCGGAACGCCTTGCCGAGATTGACCCGGTGCATCTCGTGCACCTCGGCGCCGACGCGGATCTGCCGGCTTCCGTCGCTCGCCCCGCTCGGCGCCAGCGCGCCGTCGGCCTTCTGCACCCGGTAATAGACGTAGCGGTTGGGCGTCGGCAGGAACTTCGTCGTCTCGCCCGGCTGGAGATCGTACCAGCCATAGGTGCGCCAGCCCCGCTGCGCGTCGACCATGTGCACCAGCGCGCGCACCGGATAGCTGCACTTGTTCTGAATGCGATATTCGTTGGTGTTCGCGGCGGCAAACCCCTGGCCGCTGGTCAGAAGCGCCGACAATGCGGCTGCAATCAAAAGACCCTTCCCCAAGGCTACTCTCCTTCATCGTCCGACTGACGCATTGCCCGGCGCGGATATCATAGCGCGTATCGGGCGCGTATCGGAAACCACCATCCACCCAAAGCGCCTGCTCATCGGTGCTACGATCACTGGCGCGATCCATCCCCGCCAAATACGGTCATCAATACTAGCGGCAAAGTCTTGCGGCGGGCTTAAACGCCGGCGAGAAACCGTTCGATCGCCTCGATCGCCTTTCGGGGCTGCTCGAGCTGCAGAAAATGGCTCGTCTCCGGCACATAGGCGTAGTCCCAGCCGTGCATTTCGGAGAGCGCAACGGAGATTTCAGCCGTCGAACGCGCCAAGGGCGAGGCCGGGTCGCCGCCCAGCACGAAGACCGGGCATGTGATCGCCCCGCCCCGCTCCCAGGTCTGCGCATCGTCGTTGGTCTCGAAGCAGCGCGCCTCGAAGGCCGGCGGACAGGCGCTAACGAAATCCCCCGCCGCCTCGTCGGCGCGCACGGTGGCGGCGGCCATCAGCTTCTGCGCGCCATCGACCCAGCTCTGCGATTCCTTGCCGGCGCGGAGCAGGAATTCGAGCATGCCCAGCGAGCGGTAGCGCTCCGGGCGCCGGCGCGCGCGGCGGCCGAGTTCCTCCATGTCGCGGTCATGCCGGTCCTGCAGGGGATGTCCCTCAGGCGGCGGCGACGGCGGGTCGACTGCCACCAGCGCATGCCAGTCGGTTTTGCCGTCGAGCGCATCGGCGAGGCCGGCCGCAGCCGAGAGCGAATGAAAGATGCCCGTCGCCGGCTTGGCGCCGAGCTCGGCCTGGATCCCCACATGCACGCTGCCGATATCGCGGGCGAAATTGGCCCAGTCATGCGCCTCGAGCTCGTGAACCGGGTTCTGCCCGTGATTGCGCATGTCGAAGACGATCACCTCGTAGCGATCGCAAAGCGGGCCCCAGAAGGGGAAATAGCCGTCGACCGCGAGGCCGTTGCCGTGGCTGATCACCAGGCGCGGGCCGTCGGCCACGCCATGCTGGCGCACGCGGATCACCGCGCCGTCATGGGCCACGACATCGAAGGTGGTGTGGGCGTCCGGCACGGCCGGGGGCGCGGTTTTGGGCGAGGTTGCGTCCGGGGACATGGCTCCGGTGGTTAGGCGCCTCGCGCCGGGGCGTCAAGCCCCAGGCCCGATGCTTGATCCGCGCGATTTCGCCGCGCTTCGTCATGCTTTAGACTAAGGGAAGCTGCGACAGGGGGCTTGAGGACATGCTGCGCACCGGCGAGCAGTATCTGAACGCCATCCGCGACGGGCGGGTGATCTATATCGGCGACGAGCGGGTCGACGACGCGACCGAGCATCCAGCCTTCCGCAACATCGCCCGCACCTACGCTGCGCTCTACGACATGAAGGCTGATCCGGCCAAGCGCGAGACCTTCGCCTACGAGGAGGACGGCGAGCTCTATTCCATGTACTATCTGCGCCCGCGCTCGAAGGCGGATCTCGAGCGCCGCACCGCCTGCCACACCGCCATCACCGATTGGTCCTACGGCCTGCTCGGCCGCTCGCCCGATGCCGTCGCCGGCAACATCACCGGCATCACCATGAAGCCGGAGATCCTCGACGAAGAGGGCGGTTACCGCGAGAACCTGCTCGCAATCTACGAGCATTGCCGCACGGACGACATCTTCGCGACCTATGCCATCGTGCCGCCCCAGGGTGCGCGCAATCCCGATTTCTACCAGTCGCGCGGCCTCGACATCCCGGCCCTCCGCGTCACCGACGAGACCGAGCACGGCGTCATCCTGAACGGCATGAAGATGTTGGCGACGGGCTCGGCCGTGGCCGACGAGGTGATCGTCGGCAACATCCTGCCGATCGCCGCCGACCGCCTTGCCGAGTCGATCACCTGCATCATCCCCTTCAACCTGCCCGGCTTGACCTTATGGTCTCGCCCGCCGATCGCCGCGCAAGTCGCGCACGAATTCGACGCCCCCCTCTCCTACCGCTACGACGAGAGCGATTGCATGCTCGTCTTCAAGGACGTCGAGGTGCCGTGGGAGAAGGTCGTCGTCCACAACAACCCGCCGCTCTCGCGCAACATCTACATCCAGACGCCGTCGCACGTGATGGCGAACCACCAGTGCAACGTGCGCTTTCGGGCGAAGCTCCGCTTCGTCGTCGGCATGGCGAGCCTGATCACCAAGGCGACCGCCGCGCACGAGATCCCGCTGGTGCGCGAGACCCTGGCGCGGCTCGCCGCGATGGAGGCCGGCTTCTCGGCCATGATCGACGCCCAGCACCACGCCTACCATGAGATCGAGCACGGCTACGCGCTCTATAACCGCCGCTACATGTATGCCGCGATCCACTGGGCGATGGAGAACCACTCGACCGTGCTCGATATCGTGCGCGAGCTCATGGGCGGCGGCGTCTTCCAGTTCCCGGCCTCGGTCACGGTGATGCGCGACCCCGATCTCCGCCAGCTCTTCGAGACCTACTGGTCGACCAGCGAGGGCGGCGCGGTCGAGCGCATGAAGCTCTTCAAGCTCGCCTGGGACCTGATCGGCTCCGAGCACGCCAGCCGAGCCACCTCGTATGAGAAGTTCTTCGTCGGCCCGGCCTTCTCGGTGCGCAACTACAACTTCATCAACGCGCCCTGGGACGAGCTCGAGGGCATCGCGAAATCGCTGATGGCGAGCTACGACGTGCCCGAAGCTTTCCTCAAAGCCGCGGCCGAATAGGCCCAGGATCGAGAACGAGCGAGAAGGATCAGAGATATGAGCCAACCCGAAAAAGGATCGCTTCACGTGATCGGCCCCGAGGAAGGCGTGTCCTACTGGCAGCCCGAGCCCTCGCGCGGCTACGCAACGGTCAAGCTCTCGCCTGACAACTCGCCCTACAACCACTTCTCCAGCGGCATCCAGGTGCTCGAGCCCGGCGCCTCGGTGCGCGAGCACGGCCATCAGCGCGCCGACGAGATGCTCTTCGTCTATCGCGGGCGCGGCCACGCCATGCTCGACGGCGAGCGCCATGAGATAGAGGAAGGCTCGCTGCTCATGCTCGGCCGCTACCGCCTGCATGAGATCGTCAATGACGGCGACGAGCCGATGAAGATCCATTGGGTCATCTTCCCGCCGGGCCTGGAGCACTGGTTCGAGGCCATCGGCAAGCCGCGCCAGCCGGGCGAACCCATGCCCGAGCCTTTCGACCGGCCCGACGACGTCGCCGAGATCCAGAAGGCCCAGCGCTTCGTCAATCCGCCCAATACCGGAATGCAATGATCTTGACTCATCGCATTCCGGCGAGCGCGACCGCGCGCCCGAGCTAATGCGAGGTAAGCCAAGCGGGCGGACGCCCGCGCCCGGCGCTTGAGGGAAATACGATCGGTCATTCATATGGCCGATCGGTGTAAAACCGCTAAGGCTTCGGACGCCGCCGAGTAGTGCGTTTCGGCGCGGCGCCGCCGCGCAGCGCCCGCAGCACGCCGTCGTGCCCGTTCCTCAGGCACCAGTCGATGGCGCCGTGATAGCCCAGGGTTTCGACCAGAAGCCGTGCGTGATCCTGCTGATCGCGCCGTGACCGCCGCCGCCTTTCCAGGCTGTTTGCGGACATGAGCCCTGCCCCATTCGACCCGTTTCTCCCGCACCTATGAATGTGATACGCGCGGCTATCGCAAAGGCGTTCCCTCGCTGCGCCATCACATCGCCGTGCGGCCCCAAGCCAGTGTCCCCCTCCGCCCGCATTTGCCTTCGTGAACGCTTCGTTAGGGTTAACGAATTGTTAGGGGCCTTGTGCGCAGAGTTCGCTATCGGCGCATAGGCCCGCAAAGGTCGGCCCCATGCGCTCATACGGCAAATGTGAGGCCACCATGCCGCTCAACCTCGAAGAGACGTTCCGCGAATTCGCGGGCGATGCCGCCTCCGGCCTCGGCACCGACCCGGCCCCGGCCGCAACGGCGGCTCCGGCCCAGCCGGCCGCCACCAATGCCGCCGTCGCCACGGCCCAGCCGGCCACCGCGCCGGCCACCGCGCCGGCCAACGTGCCCGCCGACATCGGCGAAGAGACCGGCGAGGCGCTCGTCAGCAAGAACTTCAAGATCATGGGCGATCTCAATTGCCACGACGTCCTCCGCATCGAGGGCTATGTCGAAGGCAACATCGAGTGCCGCACCCTCACGGTCTGCGAATCGGCCCGCATCAAGGGCAACATCCGCGCCAAGACCGTCGATATGAGCGGCAAGGTGATCGGCACGATCGAGGCGGGCACGCTCACGCTCAACCGCGCCTGCATCGTCGCCGGCGACCTCATCGTCCACGACCAGCTCGGCATCGAGCCGGGTGCGCATTTCGAGGGCAGCTGCAAGCGCGTCAGCACCAAAAAGCCGGCACAGCCGCAGGCGCAGGCGCAAGCCCAGGGCCAAGTCAGGCCGGCAACCCCTACGGCAACACAAACGAATAGCCCGGCGACGGCGCAGCGCGCGCCCAACGCCACGGCCAACCCGGCCGAGTAACGGCACCAAGGAGAACGCCGGTTCCGCGACACTGGCAGGTTGAAGCGGAAAACGGCGGCACGAAGAAGCCTGGAAATCCGCACCCTTAAGTCGGGGTGCGGGTTTCACCTCCCACCCGGAGGTGCGGCCCCCACGGCACGGGCAAGCCGCACCTCCGGGGCTCTGGGACCCGCCCCGTCACATTCATCCGATGTGCGAAACTCGACGCCCGCCGGCGACCGGTCTCCTAGTAGACACTCACCCAGCGCGCGATCAGCGCCTGTTCGAGCACGCGCGCCCGGTAGCGCCAGCGGCGGGGGCCCATGCGCACTTGCGGCAGCCCGGCCCGCGGGCCGTCATAGTCCTTGCGCGCGTAAGGCTGGGCGATGAACAGCGCGAAGGCCAAATGCCGCCCGCCCAGCGTCTCGATATAGCCGGCACGGCCGCGGATATAGTTCATCGTCCCGGACTTGGCGCGCACGCGGTAGCCCCGCTGGGACACCAGCTTGCGCGGGAGATAGTAGGGCTTCAGCAGATCGACATAGCGGTACGGCCCATAGTGCTTGGTATGCGCGTAGCGCAGCATGCCGAGCACCTGATGCGGCGTCACGCGGCTCTTGAGCGAAAGCCCCGAATGATTGGCAAGGACGAAGCCCGTCCAGTCGATCTTCGGCAGGCGTGTCTTCAGCCACACCGCCATGGCCGCGCCCGATTGCGCCAGGGTCAGCGGCTTGCCGCCGACCGCCCGGGTCGCCACCGAGCCGGTCAGCTCCGCCGCCAGATTGTTGGAGAAATAGAGCAGGCGCTTGGCGACATTGGTCAGCGGCTTACTCTTGAAGCTGTAGAGCAGCCGCGCATCGGCCGGCGCCTTGCCGGGTCGCGGCTTGGGCAATGCAAGCCCATGCTCCTCGCCGATGCGCCGGAAGACTGCGGCGGCGGTCAGTCCCACCCGGCGCACCGGCAGCCAGGCATACCCCTTGCGGCCGAGATAGGGCGAGACGATCCAGTGATCGTGGCCGCCCAGATCGGCGAACACGAACGGACCTTCGGGGCGCGTACCGCGATGGCCCAGCGCGAAGTCGATGGTGCCGATTTCGATCTTGAGGTGATTGGTCAGCGAGAGCGCCGTCGTCTGCAGCACCGCCTGCTTGCCGGCGCGCACCCAATGCACGCGGAACCGGTTGAAGTTGACCGAGAGCGCGCCGACCCCGGTGTTGTGCGCCGCGTGGTCGGGCTTGAGCTCGGCGATGCGGCGTGTCGTTGGCAGGAACGTCTCGTCGTAGAGGAATTTCCCGGCAACGCGCGAGACGCCCTTGTCCTCGATCGCCTTGATCATCGCCAGCATGTGGTCGCCGTCCAGCACCGGATCGCCGCCACCGACGAGATAGAGCTCGGAGACGGTTCCGTTCCGCGCGCCCGGCTTCGCCTTCACGAAGACCTTGGTCTCGAACCGGTAGTCGGGCCCGAGCATTTCCAGCGCCGCCAGCGTCGTCGGCACCTTGGCGACCGAGGCCGGGATGAACGGCGTCTTCGCGTCCTTGGCCGCCACCACCCGGCCCGTGCCCATATCGAACACGACGTACCCCACCGCGCTTGCCGGCAGCGGGCTTTTGGCGATGAGCGCGGCCTCGCTCGCCCGCTCCGCCCGGAGCGGTCCGGCAAGACAAAGCGAAACGCCAACAGCGATCGGCAGGGCTCGCGACAAGCGCATGGCAGGACTTTCGTCAGTGGCAGTGGAAATACGACAGGCGAAGACCTTCAATATAACGCCGCGGCGTGTCCGCAAAAGCCCCGCGATGCATGATCGCAGGCGCGCGCGCAATTCGCATGAAGTCTGATTTCCTTGCGCGGGCGAACCGGTCATTATGCGGCCCCATGAAAACGAGCACCGAGCGCATCCTCACCACCCATGTCGGCAGCCTGCCCCGGCCCGCCCTGCTGGTGCCGATGCTGATCGCCCGCGACCGCGGCGAGCCCCACGACGCCGACGCGCTCGCGCAAGCGGTCGCAGAGGCCGTCCACACCGTCGTCGCCCAGCAGGTCGCCTGCAACATCGACATCGCCAGCGACGGCGAGATGGGCAAGATCTCCTACGTCAACTACATCAAGCATCGCTTGACCGGGTTCGGCGATCCCGCGCCGCTCGACTGGTCGCCCGCCGACATGGACGCCCACCCCGAATACGCCCAGAGCCTGCGCGAGCCCGACGCCGCGCCGCGCGAGGATCCCCCGGCCTGTCGCGGCCCCATCAGCCCCGGTGACCGCGGCCCGCTCGAACGCGATCTCGCGGTCTTCCGCGACGCCGTCGACGCCGCCCGGCCGATCGACGCCTTCATGAACGCCGCCTCGCCCGGCGTCATCGCGATGTTCATGCCGAACAAGCACTATCCGAGCGAGGACGCCTACGTCGAGGCACTCTCCGTCGCGCTGGCCGAGGAATACGAGGCGATCCATGCGGCCGGCTTCGTCCTCCAGATCGACTGCCCCGATCTCGCCATGGCGCGTCACATGCCGTTTGCCGACAAGCCGATCGAGGATTTCCGCCGCGCCGCCTCGCTCTATGTCGACGCCCTGAACGCGGCCACCCGCAACATCCCGTCCGAGGCGATGCGCATGCATGTCTGCTGGGGCAACTATCCGGGCCCGCACACCCATGACGTGCCGTTCCGCGAGATCGCCGATATCGTCTTCGCCGCGCGGCCGCAGGCGGTGCTGTTCGAGGCGGCCAATCCGCGCCATGCCCATGAATGGGAGGACCTCGCCGACATTCCCATTCCGGAGGAGAAGATCCTCATCCCCGGCGTCATCGACACGCTGTCGAGCACGGTCGAGCACCCGACGCTGATCGCCCAGCATATCTGCCGCTTTGCCGATATCGTCGGCCGCGAGCGCGTGATGGCCGGCACCGATTGCGGCTTCGCCACCCTGGCCAGCATGCCGCGTGTCTGGCCGACGATCGCCTGGGAGAAGCTGCGTTCGCTGTCGGAGGGCGCCGCACGCGCTTCCGAGCGGCTTTGGGGCCGAGGCTAAAGGCGGCCCGGCGGCCCTGCCTGCGATCTATTTCTTGTTTTCGATCAGGATCTCGGCGTTCTGCCGGCGGCTCACCCGCAGGTCGTAATTGCCCAGCTTCGACGTGCCACTGATACGGAGGTTGTCGCAGCGGAAGATTTCGAGAACCACGCCGAAGGGGTTGCTGCGCCACTCGCCCACCGGCCCCGGGCCGGTCACCAGGATCTCGTCACCAATGGTGAGGTATTCGAGCGCCATTGCGCCCCCCGGCTTCAACGCCGGCGACGTCCACTGTTGGGTGCCCTGACGCCAGATCTCGATGTACAGGTTACGGTCCGTCCGGTTGTAGACCTTCCGGGTGATGTCGCAGGCCTGGGCATCGGTTGTCGGTACCATGACCGATATCGCGGTCAACAGACCGGACAGGGCGACAAACGCTGCCAGCGAAACGGCCTTGATGCGGCCAGTGCGGGCCAGCGCGGTGAGCGTCGTCCACGGCATTCGTCACCTCCGGGGCGATGAGGACGCGGGCGCCCGCGTCCCTTCGATCAGCCATCATGCCGCATGACGTGTGAAGAAAGCCTAGCGGCACAGTCGGAAAATTGCCACCGATACACGAATACTCGGTTGTGCGGCGCCGTCGCGCCGCTCCACATGCCCGCACAAATGTTTCTTAGGCGCCTCAGATATACTTCGTGATGCCGCCGCAGACCTCGACCGTGGTGCCGGTCATGTAGCTGTTGCGCTCGGAAACGAGGAAGGCGGCCATGTCGCCGATCTCGCCCGGCTCCGCCCAGCGCCCCAGCATCGTCTGCGCCGCCATGCCGTCGCGGAACTGATCGGCGGTAATGCCGCGGACCTTGGCCATCGTCTCGGCGCGCGGCCCCCAGGATTCGGTCGCGGTCATGCCAGGACAGATATTGTTCACCGTGATCCCGTCCGGCCCGAGCTCGTTGGCCATGATCTTGGTGAAGCCGATGATCGCCGTGTTCGGGATCGTCGTCGTGAGCGCGCCCGGCAGAAGCTGGGTCCCGCTGATGCCCGAGACGTTCAGAATGCGGCCGGCGCGCGATTTCTTCAAATGCTCGACCGCGTATTTGGTGGTGTAGACGTAGCCCATCAGGTTCGTGTTGAGGACGGTGCTCCACTGCTCCTGGGTCAGCGTCTCGAGCTTGCCCGGGATCATGCCGCCGACATTGTTGACCAGGATGTCGAGCCCGCCGAGCCCCTCGACCGCACCGTCGATGAATTCCTTGCAGCCCTCCTCGGTGGACAGATCGCAGACGATACCGACAGCCTTGACGCCCAGCTCCTCGAAGTCCTTGACCGCCTGGTCGAGCCGCTCCTTGCCGCGCGCCGAAAGCGCGACGTTGCAGCCCTCGGCCGCCAGCGCACGCGCAATCGCATAGCCGATGCCCTGGCTCGACCCGCTGATCGCGGCGTTCTTGCCTTTCAGCCCGAGATCCATTGACCCGTTCCTCCCGATTAGTCCCAGTTGTCCAGTCTTTTGGCGAAAGCACGTACCTCGACGCGCTCCCAGATGTCGGCGGCGACCAGCGGGTCGTCGCGTTGAAAGGCTTCCACCGCGGCGCGATCCGGCGCCTCGACGATGTAGAGGCTGCCGATAATAGTCTCGCCGTCGTCCTCGACAAGCGGCCCCGACATGCGCACGGTGACCGGCGCCTCGGCGAGATACGCGACATGCGCCGGCATCGCGGCTTTGCGCGTTTCCAGCATGCCCGGCTTGTCGATGCAATAGATCGAGAACAGCATGATGCCCCCAAGTCGTCGGCGCGTGTTCGAATGGCGCGCCATGTTAGACGCCGCGACCGCAGCGCCCAAGTGCCTTGAATCCAAGGCCGTCTCAGAAAGATAGAGGATCAGTGGGGCGGTGGCAGGCGGCGCAGGATTTCGGCGATCGGTTGTCGTGGCGGCCCCTCGGTGACGATATCGGCGTGCTCGGACCCGACCTGGATGAGCGCGACCGTGCCTCGGTCGATCTTCGCCGGCAGCAACTGGCCGTAGAGCAGCCCCCGCGCCTCCCAGCGATAGATGAGGTCGAGCGACCAGGGCGCCGAGAGCTTGCCGAAGAGACCGATGAAAAAGACGCGGCCGGCCCGATCCTTGAGCCAGGCATCGATGCGGCGCAGCTCGCCGAACACCGCATCGAACACCAGGACTCCCTCGATGCGGCCGACGAAATCCGTGCCCGCGCCCTCCCGTTCCGTGAGGCCCGCCGCGAGCGCGCGGTAGCCGCCCGAATAGGCGATAAGCACCACCGGCGCCCGCGCTAGCTTCGGCGCCATGTCCTGGCCGAGCGCCCGCGCAAGCACGCCCTCGGCCTCGGCCAGCATAAGCGCCAGCGCGCCGGGCCGGATCAGCTTGCCGGGATGCGAATCGATGGCGTCCTTGGCGAGCTGCGGGGCGATCAGGATGACGTTGGCGCCCGAGGCGTCGATCTGCCGGATCAGTCCGATGCGGCCGACGACGTCGCGTTCGATGGTGCTCTGGTGCCCATGAAAGAAGATCACCAGGCGGAAGGGCTTCGTACCGTCGAAGCCCGGCGGGACGTGGAACAGCACGCTCGGATCGGCGTAATGGTCGCGTTCGGGATAGCGGTCGCCGTGGCGGTTGAGGCGCACCCGCATGCCGGTCGCCTCATCGGTCTCGTGGAAGAACCGCCGCCCCGCCCCGTCATCGTCCGCCTCGAGCGGAAACGGCGCATGCTTCAGGCGCGCGATGAAGCTCGGCAGGCAGTGCGGCGCGCCCTGGCAGCGCGGCAAGGGTTGGGACTTTGCGGCCTCGCCCGGCTCGGCGCCGCCGCTCGGCGGCGTCTCGGCAATCGCAGGTGAGAGACCGGCGAAGAGAAGCCAAATCGCCGCGAGAGCCCGCCTCATGGACACGGGCGAAATCAGGCCGCGGCCGCGCCTTCGGGCGGACGCAGCACCGAGAAGAAGGCCGGCAGCGCGATCAGATAGAGCGCGGCGGCGGCGAGGATCACTGTCGACTGGCCGAACAGCACCGCCACGATCGGAACGGACACCGCGCCGACAACGGAGAACGAGCCGTTGATGCCCCAGGCCCAGATGAAGAAGCGCTCCTTGCCGAGCCGCGCCAGCATGGTCATTGCCGTCGGGAAGGGAAAGCCCATCAGGAAGGCCGGCGGCGCCAGTAGCAGGAGACAGGCGCCGATCCGCGTCCAATAGGGCCAGGTGCCGATCGCGTCGAGCGCCAGGTCGTAGAACATCGCGCCCGCCGCCAGCAGGATGGCGATGCCGATGAAGACCCGCGGCATCACCGTGCGGCAGCGCTCAATGAAGCGGCCGGCGTAAAGACTGCCGAGGCCGGAGAAGAGCAGCATGCCGGTGATCAGCACCGAGGCGGAGATCGTCGGATTGCCGAGCGCCAGCGTGAACTTACTGATCAACCCGACCTCCACGATGATGTAGCCGACGCCGAGGCAGAGGAAGTAGGAGATCGTCCCGACCTTGCCGCGCTGGCGCGAGAAGATCGTCCGCCAGCCCCAGATCACCGGCACCATCATCAGCACCGCGGCGAAAATGCCCGCGATGATCAGCGTCGCCCAGAGCAGCAGATACCCCCACTCATCCGACACCGAATCGAGCTGATTGAGAAATTTCGGGATCTCGTGGACTTTGATATAGGCGGCGAAATACGGCCGGTCGTCGGTGAGCGGCCGCGTGTCGAAGACGTATTTCTCGCGCACCAGATCGAAGCGCCCGGCGATCATGTGGTGCAGCATGATCCGGTAGAGATTGGTCGCCGAGAGGTTGGGCCGCTTCGAGCGGTCCTTGTCGACCTTGCGCCCCGGAATATCGATATAGCTCGCGCGGTAGCCCTCGAAGACCTTGTCCGAGCCCGAGGCGTCGACCTGGATGCCCGGATAGTAAAGCGGCACGAAGGAGAGATCCTCGTTCGCCTCCTTGATCTTGGCGAGATCGGCGGCCGAGAACCCGTCGCGCTTGTAGAGCACCGTCACCGTCGAGAGATAGACGTGGGTGATGAAGAGCTTGTCTTCGATCTTGCCGCCATGCTCGGCGGCCGCGGCCTTGAGCACGGTGGCGAAGAGCTTGGGCACCGATTTCGGCGGGTCTTCCTTGTTCCACAAGGTGATCGAGAGGATGCCGCCGGGCTTCAGCGCCTGCATATAGGCGCGCAAGGTTTCGATCGAGTAGTTGTACTTCTCGCGGATCGTGAAGCCGCCCGGATGGCTAAGCCCCGTGGAATCGGCAAGCGACAGGTCGATCACGTCGAAGCGCCCGCGCTGGCCGCGCACATAGAGCCGGCCGTCATAGGGGATCACGGTGACCCGCTTGTCATGCAGCGGATCGCCCGTCAGCCGGCGGATATTCGGTGCGTCGCGCAACGCGCGCAGCATCGCCGGGTTGCCTTCGGCCACCACGACGCGCTTGGCCCCCATCTGCAGCGCCACCTTGGTCGAGATGCCGCCCCCGAGCTGGACGACGAAGACCTCGGGCGCCTTCTTCAGCGCAAAGGGCAGCGACATCGGCAGATATTCGAAATAGGCCGACTGGTTCTTGGTCAGCTCCTTGATCAGACCGATCGGCCCGTCGCTGTCGATGTAGAGTCCGAGATAGGCGTTCTTCGGCATCTCCTCGAGATTGAGCGCGGCATTGTCGGAGAGCCCCGGCGCGAAATGGAAGTAGGAGCTGGCGAAGATCTCCAGGAAGCCGAACGGCCCGTAGTCGCTGTAGATGCGCTTGGAGTCGGGGAATTTCTGGGCGTAGGAGACGCCCTTGAACTGGTTGACGTCGATCTGGACGTAGTTCGAGGTGACGAAGATCGAGACCGCCGTGAGGCCGAGCGCCAGGCCCGCCAGCAGGAACTGCCGCGCGGCGCCGAACCAGATCAGCGTGCCCGCGAGCCACATCGCCACCGGGATCATGATGATCCAGCTGGGCGCTACGAGATAGGTGGCACCGAGGAAAGCGAGCCCGCACAGGCCCGAGCCCACCAGATCGGCGAAGTAGACCTTGTTGAACTGCGTCTGGCCGCGCAGGAAGACGAGGCCGAGGAAGAGCGCACCCGGCAGGAAGGGCAGGAAATAGAAGACGAAGAGATAGAAGAGCTTGAACTTCTGCTCCGGGTCGCTGGCGAGCGCGATCGGGTTGAAGCCGGTCGCCTGCGCGAAGGTATTGCCCAGCACCATCAGCGGCCCGAACGCCAACAGCGCGCAGGTGATCAGCAAGCCCCAGCGGCGCTGGAAGATCCCCGTGCCGATGCACATGACGGCGCTCATCACGCCGAAGCCGAGCATCGCGATCGAGACCACGAAGGAGCCGAAATGCGCCCAGGTCCCGATCGAGAAGACGCGCATGATCGCGATCTGATAAGCGATGATCGCGCCGGCGATCAGCCCCACGGTCAGAAAGAACGGAACCGAGAGCCGCCCGCCCTCGGGCATCGCGTGGCCACGGGGCACGCTCGCGGCGCGGGCACCCGCGACGCCGCTCCCAATCTGAGCCCCTAGTTCATTCATCGGCGCTGTCCGCCCCGGCCGCGCTCTGCAGGCCTATGTGAGCTTTTTTGCGAGCGACCCGGCTTGCCTAGTTGGTCTTCTTCCGGCCCCAACGCGAGACGGTCTTGCCGGACCCGGGTTTCGAATACTTGGTGAAGGCGACGAAGCTCACCTTCTTCTTGCGGCGGCCGCCGGCGCGGCTGGGATCAGCGGCATAGATGTCGTGGCGCCGGATGCGGATCTTGCCCGAGGCGCTCTTGACCTTGGTGATCTTCAGAAGCGACTGCGCCCCGGGAGGGCCAACGGGAATGACCATGGTGCCGCCCACCGCGAGCTGCTTCAGGAGCGGCTGCGGCAGATGGTCGATGCCGGCGGTGACGATGATCTTGTCGAAGGGCGCGTGCTCCGGCCAGCCGTAATAACCGTCGGCCGCCTTGCGCTTGATGTTGCCGTATTCCTTGAACTTGCCCTTGGACAAGCGGTTGTAGATCGCGTTGGTCTTCTTCGCCAGCGGCGGAATGATCTCGATTGTGTAGACCTTGTCGGTCAGGTAGCTGAGGATCGAGGACTGGTAGCCCGAGCCGGTGCCGATCTCGAGCACCTTGTCGCCCGGCTTCACGTCGATCTCGGTGGTCATGCGCCCGACGATATGCGGCCCGGAGATCGTCACCCCGTAGCCGATGCCGAGCCAGTCATGGGCGTAGACCCGCGCCGGGTCCCGGGTGCGCGCGAACTCCTCGCGCGGCGCCAGCAGGAAGGCGCGCTTTTCCTTGGGGCGGCGCAGGTCGTTGTTCTTGACCATCGCCTGGAAACGGCCCCAGCGGCGCGCCAGCAGCCGCGGGTC
>CAZBRE010000006.1:0-35227 GCA_964494065.1 uncultured Alphaproteobacteria bacterium | reverse complement strand
TGTTCTTGACCATCGCCTGGAAACGGCCCCAGCGGCGCGCCAGCAGCCGCGGGTCATCGCCGCGCAGCTTCTGCATGAAGGGAATGAAATTCGCGGCCGAATCCATCGGCGGCGTCGGGATCCTGCTGGGATCAAAGCGCATGCTTTCCGCCCAGACCTGGCTGGATGCCGCCAGCACGCCCAACGCCACGGCGCCGAAACGGATCACATGGACGGCGCGCGAGTCACGGATCGCGGCTGATACGAGAGTCGTGGTCATTCATTCCTCTTCTGCTGTCGCGGCGCTTCGTTCAATTATGGTTAACGGCGCGCGGGGGAGCGGACTATGGCGGCAAACATTACCGCTGTCCATCAACTAGGAAAGGCGGAAGGCTGGCGCAATAATCAGGCAAAATTATTGCAAAAACGGTAATTCCCCGATCATTCCGCGCCGGTAGCCCGCAGGGTCGACCGGGGCCCGACACCGCCAAACCGATCGTAATACGCAATCGGCGGCGCCGGCATCCGGCCGGTGTCGCTTTCGGCGATCGCGCGCAGATAAGCGTCGGACGCGTCGAGCAGCGCCTCATAGAGGTCGCGGGCCAGCGTCCAGGCCCGTCCGCCAACCCAATTCTTGGGCAGAAGCTCGTCGGGCAGCGCAGGATCCCGGAGGCGGACGCGGCGGAACTCGTGGCTCATCAAGATACGAAGGCGAAAAGCAAGATCGGCTGCCGGACCATCGTGGGCGACATCGCTGAACGGCGCAAACCGCCGCACGAACCCGTCATAAGCGCCGGCGAGCTCGCTGAGATCGAAGGCCCGGCCGAGCAGCGCGTGCGACGGCACGATACCGCCAAGCGCCTCGTTCCGGCCCTGCATGACCACCACTTCGTCGCGCAGGCCGAGCGATTCGAGCAGGTTCCGCAGGGCTTCCAGATCGGCCTGCGGATGGGCGAATATGTTGGGCCCGAGCGCACCGAAGCCGAGCCAGCGCAATTCCTTGCGGAGGCGCGCGCGCGGCCCCTCGCCGATCGCCCCCAACCCGGTCAGCACCAGATGCCAGCGCCCGTCCCAGACCGTCCGCGGACCGGCGTAGATCCGCCGCCCGCTGTCGCGGATGCGCTGGCGCCCGGCATCGGTGAGCTCGTAATAGCTCCGCCGGCCGATCTGGCGCGCACTCAGCCAATCCTCGCGCGAGAGCCGCAGCACGCTCGTCCGCACCAGGCGCTCGTTGATCCCGAAGGGCGCCACCAGCTCGATCAGATTGCCCAGCCAAAGCCCGCCGCCATGGGCGTCGATGACGTCGCCCAGCACCGTGACGATCAGCGATTTGGCCCGCAGGGTCAGCCTGCCCTGCAGCGCCTCCAGCCGTCGCTCCAGATCGTCGTGATTCGGCATTGCCGACCGCCCCGTCGAGGCCATTGGGTGACCGGTGAGGTCTATTGACTCATTGATTATGATACAGCATTCTGCTTTCGACGGATGTTTTTTGTTTCACATTTTTTCTGCGACGGCGGTCTCCGATGGGCGTAACCGGCGGCGTATTGACCTGTCTGCAGGGCCACATCCCAAGGCTATGGCCGATGTTTGGGCCAGTGCAAGGGATTGACCCGAAATCCGGCTGTGCTCAGGATGCCGCGTTGATGCGACGTGGCATACGGGCTTTGGACGGACTTTGCGGAGCTAGGCCATGCTGACCCTCACATCGATGATGATCCGCGCCGAGCAGATCTCGGGCGACCGTCCGGCGATCGTCGATCCTGAAGGCACCTTCACCTGGGCGCAGTTCATGGATCGGGTGCGCCGCGCCGCGGGCATGCTGCAGTCGCTCGGGGTCAAGCGCGGCGACCGCTTCGGCATCCTCGCGCGCAACTGCTTCCGCCAGGCCGAGCTGATGCATGCCGGCTACTGGATGGGCGCGGTCCCGGTGCCGGGCAACTATCGCCTCGCACCCTCCGAGCTTGCCTACATCTTCGACAACGCCGAATGCGAGCTGGTCGTCGTCGAAGACGTCTTCGAGAATTTGATCGCCGATGACGAGCTGAAGCGCTGGGCGGGCGATCCGCTATGGCTGGCCGCGCCCGGCTCGGAGGCGCCCGGCCAGACACCCGGCAAGACATATGACGAGCTGCTCGCCTCCGCCGACCCGGCGCCGATGCACCAGCCGGCAAGCGAGGAGGACGACGCGATCCTCCTTTACACCGGCGGCACGACGGGGCGCTCCAAAGGCGTGCGGCTCTCGCACCGAAACGTCATCGCCAACGGCTTTCAGACCGCCTTCGCGATGCGGCCCGATCGGCACGATGTCTATCTGCATGTCGCGCCGATGTTTCATTCGGCCGATCTCTTCGGCACCACATACACGCTGGCCGGCGGCGCGCATGCCTATCTGCCGCAATTCTCCGGCCAGGCCGTGCTGACCGCGATCCAGGATCTCGGCGTTACCCAGCTCATGCTGACGCCGACCATGATCATCATGACGCTGCAGGAGCCCGACTTCGAGCGCTACGATCTCTCAAAGCTGCGCGCGCTCTTCTACGGCTCCTCGCCGATGGACGCGGTGTGGATCGAGCGCATGGTCAAGGCCTACAAGGGCGTCGAGGTGATCCAGGGCTACGGCCTCACCGAGACCGCGCCCATCCTCACCATGATGCCGCACGAGGACCACGTGCGCGCCATCGAGAGCGGCGCGCTCGACCGGCTGCGGAGCTGCGGCCAGCCCGTGCCGATGGTCGAGATGGAGATCCGCGGCGCCGACGACAAACCGGTTCCGCCGGGCGAGCCGGGCGAGATCGTCGTGCGCGCCCCTAACGGCTCGACCAACGGCTATCTGAAACGCCCCAAGGAGACCGCGGAGGCCTTCCGCGACGGCTGGTTCCATACGGGCGACGTGGCGCGCATGGACGAGGAAGGCTTCGTCTACCTCCTCGACCGCATGAAGGACATGGTCATCACCGGCGGCGAGAACGTCTACACCTCCGAGGTTGAGGCCGCGCTCTACAAGCACGAGAAGATCCACGAATGCGCCGTCGTCGGCGTAGCGGATGATACCTACGGAGAGGCCCTGCTGGCCGCCGTCGTGCCGGTGCCGGGCGAGACGCTCGACGAGGCCGAGCTGATCGCACATTGCCGCAAGCATATCGGCGGCTACAAGATCCCGCGCCGCTACGTCTTCCTAGACGAGCTGCCCAAGAGCGCCATGAACAAGATCCTCAAGAACGAGCTGCGCGCCACCTATGGCGGCGAGGCGGCGAAAGAGAAAGCGCAAGCGTCGTGAACTCCGAAGGGGGAGAGACCCGTTGAAAGACACACTGAAAGCCGGCGAGACCCATACCGAGCGTTTCGAGGTCGACCGCGAGCGCACCATCGACTTCATGGGCGAGGAGCTGCGTATCTATTCCACGCCGCACATGTTGCGCGACATGGAGCGCACCTGCCGCGAGCTGATCATGAAGCACGCCGAAGGCGACGAGGATTCGGTCGGCGCGCATGTCTCGCTCGATCACATGGGCGCGACGCTGCTCGGCATGAACGTCGCGGTCACGGCGAAGGTGGTGGACGTCGAGGGACCGCGAATTACTTTCGAGATCGAGGCCCATGACGATCTGGAGCAAGTCGGCCGCGCCAAGCATGTCCGCTTCGTCGTCAACAAGGGCAAGCAGGGCGAGCGGCTGAAGAAGAAGGCGGAGAAGGCTAAGGCGGCCGCGGGCTGAACCGTATCGGTTACCGCACAGGCAAAAGGCACGACGTGCCTCATCAGGAGCGCCGAGACATGGCCAAGACGAAGCAGCCGAAATCGAGAAAACAGGTCCCGATCTACTGCAACCAATGCGTGGCGGGGCCGGACCTCATGAAGGTCGACGTCGAGGACGGCGTGGCGACGCGCATCGTCTCCAACTTCGATATCGAGGACGAGCATCCCGGCGGCGGGCGCGTCTGCGTCAAGGCCTACGGCCTGATCCAGAAGACCTACAACCCCAACCGCGTCAAGCAGCCGATGAAGCGGACCAATCCGAAGAAGGGCCGCAACGAGGATCCGAAGTTCGTGCCGATCTCCTGGGACGAAGCCTACAAGATCGTCGGCGACAAGATGCGCGAGATCCGCGCCAAGGGCGTCCTGAACGACGAAGGTTTCCCGCGTCTGGCCACTTCGACCGGCGGCGGCGGCACGCCGGTGCAATATATGGGCACCTTCCCCGCCTTCATGGCGGCCTGGGGGCCGATCGACGGCGGCTACGGCGCGGGGCAAGGCGTGAAGTGCTATCACTCCGAGCACCTTTACGGCGAGCTCTGGCACCGCGCCTTCATCGTCTCGCCCGACACGCCGCGCGTGAACTACATCATCAACTGCGGCGCCAACACCGAGGCGTCGTCGGGTGTCGTCGGCATCTGGCGCGAGGCCGATGCCCGCGCGCGTGGTGCAAAACGCGTGCAGGTCGAACCGCACCTCTCGATCACCGGCGCGGTTTCCGCCGAATGGGTGCCGATCAAGCCCAAGACCGACAGCGCCTTCCTCTACGGCATCATCCACCGCATCATCCATGAGCGCGGCTTCGAGAACACCTGCGACATCCCCTACCTCAAGAACCGCACGGCCTCGCCCTATCTCGTGGGTCCCAACGGCTGGTTCATGCGCGATCCCGCCTCGGGCAAGCCGCTGATCTGGGACGCCACCGACGGCCAGGCCAAGCCCTTCGACGCCGAGATCAAGGACGCCGCGCTCACCGGCACTTACCAGATCGCCGGCGAGGAGCATGGTGCGGAGAACGAGCGCTTCAGCCATCAGAAGGCCGAGGCCAAGCCCGCCTTCCAGCTCATGCTCGACCACATGGAAGGCTACAACCCCGATTGGGCAGCCGCCGAATGCGAGGTGCCGGCGGAAACCATCCGCCAGGTTGCCGACGAGTACGTGGCGCACGCCTGCATCGGCGAGACGGTCGAGATCGAGGGCCGGACCCTGCCCTACCGCCCGGTCGCTGTGATGCTCGGCAAGACGGTCAATTCCGGCTGGGGCGCCTATCAATGCGTCTGGGCGCGGACCATGCTCGCCGTCCTGGTCGGCGCGCTCGAGGTTCCGGGCGGCACGCTCGGCACCGCGGTCAAGCTGGTCCGCCCCGCCGCCTCACGTACCGGATCGGTGATCCCGGGCGAAGACGGCTTCATGCGCTACCAGTTCAACCCGACCTCGTCGAACGAGTGGAACCGCAACCCGCATATCCGCAACGCCTACAAGACGCTGGTTCCGCTGGTCTCCGACTCCCCCTGGTCGCCGGCGCTCGGCCCCGCGCATCTGCCCTGGCTCTTCCAGAAGGAGCAGCCCAAGAACTGGCCGCGCACCGATCCGCCCGATATGTGGATCTGCTACCGCACCAACCCGGCGATCTCGTCCTGGAACGCGCCGGAGGTGGCCAACCGCCTGGCGGAGTTCCCCTTCATCGTCGCCTTCTCCTACACGATGGACGAGACCAACCACTTCGCCGACATCCTGCTGCCCGAATCGACCGATCTAGAGAGCACGCAGCTCATCCGCCTCGGCGGCACCAAGTTCATCGAGAATTACTGGCACCACGAAGGCTGGGTGATCCGTCAGCAGGCGATCAAGCCGCTGCACGACACCCAGGACATCTCCGATGTGGCGACCCGCTTCGCGCTCGAGGCCGGCATCCTCGACGAATACATCACCGCCGTGAACAACGGCGCCGCCGGCGCGCGTCTCGCCCGCGAGGGCAAATACGACAATTCCATGCCGCTCGGCCGGACCTTCAAGAGCGAAGACGTCTGGGACGCGATGTGCAAATCGGTCTCCTACGACATGACCGGCGGCGAGGAGGTGAACGATCTCGCTTGGTTCAGCAAGAACGGCTATATGCTCAAGGATTTCAACGAGATCGACTGGTATCTTTATCCTCGAATGGAGGACCAGAACCTCCGCTTCGAGCTGCCCTATCAGGAGCGTCTGACCCGGCACGGCCGCGAGCTCGCGCACCGGCTCGGCGAGATCGGCGTCGACTGGTGGGAAGAGCAGCTCGCCGAGTACGAGTTCATGCCGACCTATGAGAGCTTCTACAAGATCTGGCGCGACTACGCCGCCGACTTCGGGCGCGACCCCGAGGACTACCCGTTCTGGGCGCTCACCGCGCGCTCGATGCAGTATTCCTGGGGCGCCAATGTCGGCATCCCGCTGATCCACGAGGCCGCCGACAACATCGCCGGCCACAAGGGCGTGATCCTCAACCGCAGCCGCGCCCGCGAACTGGGGCTGGCCGAAGGCGAAGAGGTAGTGATCGAATCGGTCACCGGCGTCACCGAGGGCCGGATCGTGCTGCGCGAAGGCATCCGCCCCGACACGGTGCTGATGATCGGTCAGTTCGACCACTGGAAGACGCCCTACGCCAAGGACTTCCACGTGCCGAGCCTGAACTCGCTGACCGACATTTCGCTGAAGCTCACGGACGGCACCGGCTCCGGCTCCGATCTGATGCGGGTCAAGATCTACAAGGCGAGCGAACGCAAATTCCACCAGAAGAAGGCCGGCGAAGCCGCCCTCGCCGCGATCGCCGCCCGCGCCGGCACACCAACCGCCCAGGCGGCGGAGTGATGCAAACCGAAGGTGAAACAGCCGCGGTGCAATCCCCTCTCCCTCTTCAGAGGGGGAGGGTTAGGGAGGGGGTGCCGTCAATCATGAGCAAGGCGAAACGAACACCTTCGGCGAGAAATGCCGCCCGGCGACTGCGCAGGCAACAAACCGACGCCGAAGCGAAGTTGTGGTCTCGCTTGCGCCGACGGCAGCTCGAAGGCCTCCATTGCCGTCGCCAATCGCCGATCGGCCCCTACGTTGTCGACTTTGTTTGCACCGATGTCCGACTGGTCGTTGAAGTCGATGGCGGACAGCATTCATGGCGCATGGACGAAGACGCTCAACGCACTGCGTGGATTGAATCCCAGGGCTACCGCGTGATCCGCTTCTGGAACAACGAAGTAAGCGACAACATCGAGGGCGTTCTGGAAACGATTGCCCGCGTCGCGGCAGAGGCACCCCCTCCCCAGCCCTCCCCCTCTAAAGAGGGAGAGGGGGTAGTCGCTTCACGCCGCCCAAAGGATCCAGCAAATGGATAACACCACCCACACCCCGCGCTGGGGCATGACGGTCGACGTGAACCGGTGCGTCGGCTGCCAGACCTGCACGGTGGCGTGCAAGCACTGGAACGACACCCAGCCGGGCGTCCAATGGCGCAAGGTCCTCGATGTCGAGAGCGGCAGCTTCCCCGATGTCGAGCGCGTCTTCCTGGTGGTCGGCTGCCAGCATTGCGCGGAGCCGCCCTGCGTGCCCGTCTGCCCGACCGGCGCCACCAAGCAGCGCGCCGACGGGCTGGTGACGATGGACTACGACATCTGCATCGGCTGCGCGTCCTGCGCCGTCGCCTGCCCCTATCAGGCGCGCACCATCGTCCACAAGCACAACTGGTACTACGGCGAGGAGACCGCGCAGGAAGACGCTGTCCGCCACAAGGAGCGCGAGGGCGTGGCGCAGAAATGCACCTTCTGCGTCGACAAGCTCGACGACGGGCTCGAGCAGGGCAAGGTGCCGGGCGTCGACTGGTACCACACGCCGTCCTGTGCGGCCGCCTGCATCGCCAGCGCCATCACCTTCGGTGACTTCAACGATCCAGAGAGCAACGTCTCTCAACTCACGGAAAACAATTCCTATTTCCAGATGCACGCCGAGCTCGGCACCGATCCGCAGATCAAATATCTCTACGAAACGCCGGCCGTGCCCGGCCGCGATCCCAATGCGGACGATTTGAGCGATGACCGCCAGGCCGATCCGGCCAATCCGTTGGTTGGTCAGCGCCAGAAATTCTGGGACTGGCGCGCGGCGATGAACTGGTGTTTCGGCGGGCTCGCCTCGGGTTTCGCCACCGTCGGCGCGCTTGCCTATCTCTTCGTAGACCAAGACGTGCAGGAACTCGCCTTCGCGCAGTTTGGTGCTGCGATCCTGATGGCGATCGGGCTCTTCTTCGTCTGGCTCAAGATCGGCCGCAAGTTCCGCGCCTGGCGCGCGATCTTCCGGCCGCAGACCTCATGGATGACGCGCGAGCTCTATGCCGCCGCGGTCTTCTTCCCGGCAACCTTGATCGGCCTTGTTCTCGGCTCGTCGGTCGCCTTGCTGATTGCCGCGCTGGCCGCGCTCGTCTTCCTCGTCTGCCAGGCGAAGATCCTGCACATGGCCAAGGGCATCCCCGCCTGGCGGGCGCCGCTGGTCCCGGCGATGATCTTCTCAAGCGGGCTCTTCGAGGGCGTTGGGCTGACCGCCGTGCTGCTCTTCTTCTTCGGCGCGGCGCGGGTCGGCGGCGGTGTCACGCTGGCCTCGGGCCTCGCCGTGGCGGGCCTGGCACTGGCGATCCTCAATGCGGCGCTTTGGGTCCGCTACCGCCAGACCGCCAAGGCCAACGGCATTCCGCCGCTCGCCCGCGAGGCGCTCGACGGCATCGCCGTGCCGCTCCACATCGCCGGCCACGCCGTGCCCTTCATCCTCTTCGCCATTGCCCTTCTCGCCACGACCGGCCCCAGCATCTATCTCCTGGTCGGCGGGATGACGACGGTGATCGGCGGGTTCTTCTGGAAATACGGCATGGTCGTGCGCGCCGGTTTCCAGCAGGGCTACGCCCTCGGCAAGATGCCCCAGCGTGGCTCGGGTGCCAAGGCGGCCCCGGCCCGCACGCAAGGCTACGCGCCGACGCGGCTCGCGGCGGAGTAGCCCTACCCCCAGACGAGCGCTTCGCCGGCGAGCCAAGCCTTGCCGGTGGCGTAGAGCTTTTCGACCTCGGGGCCGGTCAGCCCCGGCATGTCGCGCTTGACCTCATAGCCGACCAGCGTCTGCAGATAGGCCAGATGCTGGTAGCCCTGCGGGAAGCGCGCGAGGATCTCCGGGTCGAGCGTGAGCTCGGCGGCCGGGTCGAGCGGGTCGAGCCGGTCCTTCTCGTAGATCGGCTGACGCAGGACCACGCCCCACTTACCGTCGCGCTTCTCGACGAAGTCGTAGAAGCGCCCCGTGCAGACGACATCGCAGATCACGTCGTGGACCTCGCCGCGCTGCGAGATCGTCATCTTGGTCTGGCTGATCGCGCGGTTGCCTGAAAGGTCGATCGACTGGCCGCCGAGGAAATGGAGGATGCTGACGCCCTTGGCCCAGCCCGCCTTGCTCATGGCAATGAACTCGTCGGCGGTGCCTTGCGTCCAGGTCGCCATCATGCGGCCGTCATCGTGCCAGACGGTGCGAAAGCGCTCCCAGTCGCCGGCATCGCGCCACACCGCCCAGTTCTCGATCAGATCGCGGATCGCGAGCCGCTCGAGCGTTTCGTCGTCCATTGATCTGTCCCCCCAACTTTTCAACGACCGCGCCTGACCCCCATGGTTCGAGGCGCACCGTTTACGCGGCGCTCCTCACCATGAAGCTGACTGCTGGCTTACTCCGCCGCGGCCTTCGCCCGATCCGCTTTCCAAGCGTTCCAGTCGGCGAGGTTCTTGCGCGCGGCCTTGACCTCGTCGTCCCAGACCTTGTCTTCCGCCGCCCCCTGATAGCAGAACTCCAGGCGATAGCCGTTGGGATCGTGGAAATAGATCGAGTGGATCATGCCGTGGTCGATCGGCCCCTCGACCGTCACGCCCTTGCTCTCGAGCCGCTCCTTCCAGCCCTCCAGCGCCGCCCGGTCCTCGACCCGCATGGCGAAGTGGAGATCCATGCCCCAGCGCGTCTTGAAGAGCTCGTCGGGATCGTCCTCCGGCCGGTCGGTCACCTCGAAGAAGGCGATGTAGTTGGTCTTGTCCTCGCTGCCGCCGCCGATATCGAAGAAGATATGGAGGTAGTTGACCGGCTCGCCCGTCGTCGGGTGCCGGTCGATGCGGAGGGCCATCTTGAAAGGGAAACCCACCACGTCTTCATAGAACGCGCGGGTCTCCTCCGCGTCGCGGCAGCGATAGGCCGAATGGTGCAGGCCGTAGACCTTGGGCTGGCTCGGATCGACGGGGCTGAGGGTCATCGGGGTCTCTCCCTGAAGACAGCAATCGTTACATATCAGTATAGCACGGTATCTTAGCGCAGCCGGCGCGCTAAAGCCGGCCCGTTTGCCGCTCGGCGTCGCTGTAGAGTATCTCGCGCACGGCCTGGGTCGCGCGGTCATGGAAGGCGACCGCGGCTGGATCGAGATCGGCCGGAACGCGCGGGGTCGGCGTGAAATGACCATGCGTGTCCTCGCCGCGCACCAGGGCCGCGCTGTCCCAGTCGCCCGCACTCTGATAGGCGCTGGTCGGCATGTAGTGGATCGAGACGCCGATGCGCCGGTCGGGCGCGTTGTTCGGCCCCGAGGCATGGGCGAGCCGCACGCTGTGCAGCGACATCTGCCCCGGCGCCAGCGGCATCAACACCGCCTTGCCCTCGTCGATCGGATCGGCGATCTCCTGGCCGCGGGTCAGCATGTTGGCCTCGTCGTAGCGGTCCTCGTGGCGCATCGGATCGCCGATATGGGTCCCCGGCAGCACCCGCATGCAGCCCGCCGCCTCGCTCGCCGGCGAGAGCGCGAGCCAAGCCGTCACCACCTCGCCGCCCGCAAGTCCCCAATAGGTAATGTCCTGGTGCCACGAGACATAAGTCGGGCTGCCCGCCTCCTTGATCCAGAAGAGCGTGTTCCAGCACAGGATGTCGGGGCCGATCAGATCCTCGACCGGATCGAGAATGCGCGGATCGCGGATCAGGTCGTCGAGCCATTTGAAGAGCAGATGCGACTTGTTGCGCTGGACCGGCTCGAGCTTGCCGCCCTGCCCGGCCTCGAAGGTTTCCAAGCGGCCGCGCAGCTCGGCAACCTCGTCCGCCGCCAGCACCGGCACCGGAAAGACATAGCCGTCCTGCCGGTACTGCGTGACCTGCCTTTCCGAAAGCACCTTGGACATAGGAGACCCCTCCGCGGCTATTCAGCCGCCCCCGTCGCGGCCTCGGGCACCGGCTGCCGCTTGGGCGCCTCCGCTCGCTTCAACGGGCGAAGCCCGAAGGCGAATCGCAACAGCGGGATTGGCCGCACCCAGTAATGATAGGTGATGAAGGTGCAGCCCATCGCCACCACGCCCATCGTCAGGAACTTGGGCAGCACCGGCCAGTCGAGCGCGAGAATGTTGTAGCCGACCAGGATCACGAACAGATTGTGGATGATGTAGACCGGCAGGGTCGCGTCGCGCAGATAGACGAGGAGCGGCCCGCCCTTGGGTTTCAGGCGCTCGATCACGCCGAGCATGCCGCCGAACAGCCCCCAACCCGACACGGCGATGAAGATGTAGCCCCAGGGCTCGGTGTGCCAGGTCCAATGGATGAAGAAGGTCGCGATCCCCATGAGGCCGAGCCGCCACCACTCGCGGCGCACCGCGCGCTCGAGCGGCGGGTTGAGGGCGAGCACCGCCCCCATCACGAACCACAGCGCGAAGAACGAGAGGTGCCAGCCATCGGTCACCAGCGTCGGATAGAACGGCCAGAACCCGCCCATCACGAGCAGCAGCAGCACCGCCGGGATCATCGGCAGATAGGCATAGGCGAGATGCCTGCCGAGCGTCGTCGCCTCGGGCAGGCGAAAGCGTTCGGCCTTGCCGAGCCAGAGCAGGATCGGGCAGGTGAAGAGCGAGATGGTGAAGAGATAGATGAGGAACCAGAGATGCTGCCAGCTCGACTTGTTGATCGAGGCGGCCTTGGGCAGGAAATCGATGTAGGTCAAGTTGCGCGCACCGTCGAAGCGCGGGCCATCGAAGGCGAAGACGTAGCCTGTGCGCAACTCGACATATTTGAGGATCGGGGTGATGAAGATCATCCCCAGCACCAGCGGCACCAAAAGGCGCTTGGCGCGTTCCCACAGATAATGGTCCCAGGAATAGCGCTTGAGCGCCGCCATCGAGGTCCAGCCCGAGAGCAGGAAGAACACCGGGATCGCGCCGATGCCGGTGATCAGCGCGGCCGCGTGGATCCACTGATAAACCGTCGGATTGCGGATCGGGTATGGCGGCATCTGCCCGAACGGCGTGAACGGGATCATCAGATGCGACACGATCACGCCGCCGAGCACGACGATGTAGAGCACGTCGAGGTCGTAATTCCGGGTTTTCGCCGCGCCGGTCATGACACACGAGTGTCACACTTAGGAGGCATCACTGGCAAGAACCGGCTTCGCCGGAAACAGCGTTCAGGCGCGTTTTTCGACGATCGCCGCGAATTGCTCGAGGACCGCGCCCCAACCGTCGTAGAAGCCCAGCGCCTCGTGGCGGTCGCGGGTTTCGCGGTCCGCGTGCTTTACCACGGCCGAATAGTCGGTGCCGTCGGGATGATCCTTCATGGTGATGATCGCGGTCATGGCGAGCCACGGCGCCGCCGGCCGCCAGCCCTCGGTCAGCGCCGTCGTGAAGACGATCCGCTCCATCGGCACGACATCGAGGAAAGATCCCGGATGGGGGTTCTCTTCGCCGTCCGGCCCGCGCATCAGCGTATCGAACGCCCCGCCCGGCCGCAGATCGAACGCCTGCACTTCCGCCCGCCAGGGCACCGGGCACCACCACTCCTCCATGAGCTTGGGATCGGTCCAGGCCTCCCAGACGATGGCGCGCGGGGCCTTGATGATGCGGGAGATCGTGAGATCGCGCCCTAAATCTGCCGTCATATTTTCGTCTCCTTCGAAGCGCGGGATTCGGCAAAGTTTGCGAGGCGATCCGTGCGGTCTTCCCAGAGGATGCGCTGCTCGGCAAGCCAGCGTTCGGCCCGCGCCAGTTTCCTCGGCGTCAGCGCGCAGGTGCGGACGCGGCCGATCTTGCGCGAGCTGATGAGGTCGCTCTCCTCAAGCACGGCGATGTGCTTCATGAACGACGGCAGGGCCATGTCGAACGGTTTCGCGAGTGCTGTTACCGATGCGGGCCCGCGGGTAAGCTGGCGCAGCACCGCCCGACGCGTCGGGTCGGCCAGCGCGTGAAACACGTCGTTCAGAGCAGGTTGATAGTTATCCATATGGATAACTATATAAGCCGGGAACAGTTAGCGCAATGGCTAAGTCTCAGCGCGCGATGCTTCAATGGCCATCGGACTTGCGCGGTTGACCGGATTTTATGTTCCTAATATGTTCCTATCACAACAAATGACCGGAGGAGAGCGATGAGCCGCGAGCTTGTCTTCTATACGAACCCGCAATCGCGCGGGCGGATCGTGCGCTGGATGCTCGAAGAAGTGGGCGCGCCCTACCGCACCGAGCTGCTCGGCTATGGCACGACGATGAAGGCGCCCGATTACCTGGCGATCAACCCGATGGGCAAGGTGCCGGCGATCCGTCACGGCGACACCGTCGTCACCGAGGCTGCCGCGATCTGCGCCTATCTCGCCGATGCCTTCCCCGAGGCCGGCCTCGCGCCGCCGCCGGCCGAGCGCGGCACCTACTATCGCTGGCTCTTCTTCGCCGCGGGGCCGCTCGAATCCGCCGAGGTCAACCGGTCCCTCGGCCTGAAGGCGCCGAAAGACAAGGAGGGGATGATCGGCTACGGCACCTTCGAGACCACCATGGACACACTGGCCAGCGCCGTCGCGGCGGCCAACAGCGGCGGCGGCTATATCGCCGGCGACCGATTCTCCGCGGCCGACGTCTATATGGGCTCGCATGTCGGCTGGGGCCTGGAGTTCAAGTCGATCGAGGACCGCCCCGGCTTCGCCGAGTACGTGGCCCGCGTGCGCGACCGGGACGGCTATCGCCGCGGCAACGAGCTCGACAACGCGGCAGCGGCGGAAATCGAGGCGCAGGCAACCCAATAAGGCACGGCCGGCGGATGTCGGCGGCGGCGGTCACGCCGATCCGCGACCCGTGTTAGGCTTTGGGTCCGAACACCGCGTCGAGATAAGGCCATGACCAGAACGGTTGACGTTGATTGCTGCGTCGTCGGCGGCGGGCCGGCGGGCGTCATGGCGGGGCTGCTGTTCGCCCGCAGCGGCAGCAAAACCCTCGTGCTCGAAAAACATGCCGATTTCCTGCGCGACTTCCGCGGCGATACAGTCCACCCCTCGACACTGGAGAACATGCACGAGCTCGGCCTGCTCGAGGCGTTCCTCCAGCGCCCGCATCAGCGTCTCAGTCGCCTAGCCGGGGTCTTCGCCGGCAAGACGCTCCCCGTCACCGACTTCTCCTCGATCGACGCGGCCTGCAAGTTCATCGCCTTCATGCCGCAATGGCATTTCCTCGATTTCCTGACCGGCGCCGCCGCGAGCCTGCCCACCTTCTCCATCGAGATGCGCGCCGAGGCGACTGGGCTGATCGAAGCGGACGGCCGCGTCTCCGGCGTTCGCGCCGAGACAGCGCAAGGCCCGCTCGAGGTCACGGCGCGCCTGGTCATCGGCGCCGACGGCCGCGCCTCGACGATCCGCGAGAGCGCCGGCCTGAAGGTCCGCGACGTCGGCGCCCCGATCGACGTGCTCTGGTTTCGGGTACCCCGCAAAACCGAGCAAACCGACGAGCCATTGTTGAACACCGGTCCCGGCCACGTCGTCATCACCATCGACCGCGGGGACTACTATCAATGCGCCTTCGTCATCCCGAAGGGCGCCGCCGAGCAGGTGAAGGCCGAGGGCATCGAGAAATTCCGCACAACCGTGGCCGCGACCGTCCCGCGCCTCGCGGGCCAGATCGATGCGCTCCTCTCCTTCGACGAGGTCAGTCTGCTCACCGTCAAGATGGACCGGCTGGAGCGCTGGTCGCGCCCCGGCCTCCTGATGATCGGCGACAGCGCGCACGCCATGTCGCCCATCGGCGGCGTCGGCATCAATCTCGCCATCCAGGACGCGGTCGCGGCGGCCAATCTGCTTGCCGGCCCGCTCGCCGACGGCACGCTTGAGGACGGCATGCTCGATCGGGTTCGCCGACGCCGCCTCTGGCCGACCCGCGCCACCCAGTTCGCGCAGCGCCAGGCGCAGAGCCGCATCATCGCGCCGCTCCTGGCGGGCCGTCTGCCGGGTAACCGCGCGCCCTTGCCGGTGCGGATCCTCGCACGCAGTCCCTGGTTGCAGCGCCGCGCCGCCAGCCTCATCGGCCTCGGCGTCCGCCCCGAGCACATAAGCGCGCCCGAACGCCACACGCTGACGGTCCAGGCGGCCGGTTAGGGGCGCGGCGGCCCCATCCGTGCGAGGCGGACGCGCGGCGCGGTCGCGCGTTTTGCGATCCGCACCGTGGTCGGCCCGCCCGTAGCCGCGATCTCGCGCATCAGCTTGGCGCGGATCGCCTCGGCGAAGGCCTCGAAGCCCTCGGCGACGACGATGAAGGCGCCTTTGCCGCCGATCACCTGGGTCTTGTAGTACTTGTCGAGATCCTTGTCGGGCGGCCGTCCATAGGGGTTCGGCCGGTCGTTGATGATCGGCAAGCCATTGATCGTGATGCCCTTGGCCAGCACCGCCGCGCGCGCGGGCGCCACCGGCCCGCCGCTGTTGTTGCGGCCGTCGCCGGAGATGTCGACGACCCGGCGGGTGCCTTTATGCGGGTTCTGGGCGAAGCGCTTGATGGCAAAATCCATGGCGCCGGAGATCGAGGTCCAGGCCGCGGTGACGATCGGCTCGGCCTGCAGCTTGGCGGCGAAGGCCTTGGCCGTCGCCATGTCCCGGATCACCGTCCAGTCGACCACAATACGCTGGTAGTGCCCGCCCGCCCACTCGACGTAAGTAACGGCGATCTTGCGATGGCGGCCGGCGGTGATCGCGCCCACCACCGAGCGGCTGATGATCGCCTTCAGATAACCGTCGCGCTGGAGGCCGGCCTCGACCTCGTCGATCGAGCCCGAGACATCGACGGCGAGGATCAGCTCGAGGTCGACCGCTTCCGCCGACGCCCGCAACGCCGTCGCCCATACGAGCGCCAATGCCAGGATACCGCAGCCGATCCGCAGAGCGTGTCGCATTCGCGTCTCCGTCCGCCTCACCCTGGCGGCAAATATGCGATGACCGTGCGGATGATTATACGATGCTCGAACCGCGCGTCATCCGCGATCGATCATAGAGACGGATCACGAATGCTCGACCGTTCGGCGTGGGGGCCCTAGCCCCCTAACTTTTGGCTTTTGCAAGCGCCGCCTCGCGCAGACCGCTCAGCGTCGTGACGGGGGTGATCGCCTCGGGATCGACGCGAAGCTCGATCAGCGCCGGCTTGCCCGAGGCCACCGCGCGCGCGAAGGCCGGCGCGAAATCCTCCGTCCTCGCGACCATCTCGCCATGCGCCCCGTAAGCCTCGGCGAGCTTCACGTAGTCGGGGTTATAGAGCTCGGTCGCACTCGGGCGGCCGGGATAGTCGCGCTCCTGATGCATGCGGATCGTGCCGTAAAGCCCGTTGTTGACGATGAAGGCGATGATCGGGAGGTTATGCTGAACCGCCGTCGCAAGCTCGTTCCCCGTCATCTGAAAGCCGCCGTCGCCGGAGAAGGAGAGCACCATCCGCTCCGGCGCTTCGAGCTTCGCCGCCACCGCCGCCGGCATCTCGTAGCCCATCGAGCCGCTCGTCGGCCCAAGCTGGGTCCGCTGCCCTGAATATTTGAAGAAGCGGTGCAGCCAGATCGCAAAGTTCCCCGCCCCATTGGAGATGATCGCATCGTCGGGCGCGTTTTCCGACAACCAGGCGATCACCTCGCCAAGTTGCAGGTCGCCCGGCGTCGTCGTCGGCGTCGCGTGCTTCAGGTATTCGGCATGCGCCGCCGCGGTCTCGCCCGCCCAAGCGCTGCTGTCGACGGGCTCCATCGTCGCGGCCGCGCGCAGGAATTCGCCGACACTCGCATGGATCGGCAATGCTGGCTGATAGACCCGGCCAAGCTCCTCCGCGCCAGGATGCACATGCACCAGCGCCTGGCGCGGCGTCGGGATGTCGATCAGCGAATAGGCCGTCGTTGCCTCGCCCATGCGCGGGCCGATCACGATCAGAAGATCGGCCCCCTTCACCCGCTCGGCGAGTGGCGGGTTGATGCCGATCCCGACATGCCCCGCATAGTTCGGATGCGTGTTGTCGAAGCGGTCCTGCGCCCGAAAGGAGACGCCGACCGGCAGCGCGTTCGCCTCTGCAAAGCGCTTCAGATCGTCGCGCGCCGCCGGGTCCCAGCCGGGCCCACCGACGACCACGAAGGGCCGCTTGGCCGCCGCGAGACGCTCGTGCAGCTCGGCCATGGCTTCGGGGGTCGGCGCCGGCTCGGCGACCCGGTGCGGCTTGGCGTCGGCCACCTCGCTCAGCTCGACCAGCATGTCTTCGGGCAACGCCAGGACCACCGGTCCCGGCCGGCCGGCGAGCGCCGTGTGATAGGCGCGCGAGACGAATTCGGGGATCCGGTTCGGGTCTTCGATCTGGCCGACCCATTTGGCGGTCTCGCCGAACATGCGCCGGTAGTCGATCTCCTGGAAGGCTTCGCGGTCGCTGGTGCCGCGCGCGACCTGGCCGACGAAGAGGATCATCGGCGTGGAGTCCTGAAACGCGATGTGAAGCCCATGCGCGGCATTGGTGGCGCCGGGCCCGCGGGTCACCATGGCCACGCCGGGCTCGCCGGTCAGCTTGCCGAAGGCCTCGGCCATGATCGCTGCCCCGCCCTCGTGACGCGCACCGACCGAGCGGATGCTCGAATCGTGCAGCGCGTCGAGCACCGCCAGGTAGCTCTCGCCCGGCACCAGATAGGCATACCGGCAGCCATGGACTTCCAGCGCGTCGACCAGCACCTGGCCGCCCGTGCGCATATTGGTCGTGCGGGAAACGTTCATCGAATACCCTGCCGCTTCACTTGCTCGCTTGCTTAGTGGATTGTTTACCCTGCCCGCCGGGCCTTGTCTTTCGCCAGATTCAGCGCCTCTCGGCCGGGCTGCCACCATACGTTAACGTGGATTTCGCATTTCGATGGATTAATTAGGTTATGTAGACGTATTACCGATGGGTAGCGGGACGATGGCGCGCCCGGCTCTCGCGATCTGCATGTGGGGAACGAACCCGAGGGGATAACGATGTCCGATGGAAATCGCGTCGCCGCGCTCAGGGCCGGCGTCGTTTCGGCAGCGCTCGCTGTCATGGTGCTCGCCAGCGGCATTGCCGCCGCCCAATCCGGAGACGCCGTCAAGGCCGCGATCATGTCCGAGCTCGGCATGCGCGCCGACGGCAATCACGAGGCGATCAAGGACGGCGCCAAGGGCTCGAAGTCGGAAGCGGGCGAGACCCTCATCCTCCGCGACCTCTACACCAAGCTCGACTTCAAGCCGATCTGGGTATCCGACAGCGGCCCGACCGCCAGGGCCAAGGTGTTCCTCGACCGCCTCGGCCGCGCGAACGAGCATGGCCTCAACCCCGAGCACTATCTCCACGCCCGCCTCGCCAAGGCCGCAGCCGATCTCGGCTCCGCCAAGCGCGGCGAGTTCGAGGTGGCGATGAGCCGCGCTTTTGCGCGTTACGCCGCCGACATCAATGCCGGCCGCATCGGCCCCAACCGGGCGATCCCCAATCTCTATGTGCAGCCCGTGCGGCCCGATCCCGAGCGGCTGCTATTGGCCGCCGCCAAGGTGTCCGACTTCGAAAAGTACATCGACGGCCTGCCGCCGCAGACCCCGCAATATGCGCGTCTGGTGAAGGCGCTCGCCGACTACCGTGCGATCGAGGCGAAGGGCGGCTGGAAGTCCGTGCCCTCCGGCCCGACGCTCAAACCCGGCATGACCAGCCCGCGCCTCGCCAAGATCCGCGAGCGCCTGATGGTCACCGGCGATCTGAAGGCGATGGGCGCCAAGCCCAACGTCTACGACAAGGCCCTGATCGCCGCGGTGAAGCGCTTCCAGTTCCGCCACGGTCTCAACGAGGACGGCAATGTCGGCAAAGGCACGATCGCCGCGATGAACATTCCGATCGCGGTCAAGATCCGCCAGCAGGTGCTTAACCTCGAGCGCCGGCGCTGGATGCCGCCCGATCTCGGCGACGAGTACATCTTCGTCAACATCGCCGACCAGCATCTGAAATGGGTGACGCGCGCGAATTCGCCCAAGCCCAAGACGATCCACGTCGCCCGCGTCGCGGTCGGCAAGCGCTATCACCAGACGCCCGTCTTCTCCGGCCTCATGTCGTTCGTGCGCATCAACCCGCACTGGAACGTGCCGCAGAGCATCGCCCGCAAGGAGATGCTGCCCAAGCTGAAGAAGGATCCGGGCTATCTCACGCGCAACCACTATCTGCTGCTGCAGCGCCCGCTCGACAACGAAAGCGCGGTCGATCCGCATTCGGTCGACTGGGCGTCGCTCAGCCGCTCGCACTTCCCCTACTTCATCCGTCAGAAGCCGGGGCCGTGGAACGCGCTGGGGACGATCATCTTCATGTTCCCCAACCCGCACAACATCTTCATCCACGACACCGCCGCGCGGTCGGTCTTCGCACGCGAGCGGCGCTATTTCAGCCATGGCTGCATCCGTCTCCAGTTCCCGAAGAAGTTCGGCGAGCTGGTGATGGCACCCAATCAGGGCTGGGACCTGAAGAAGATCAACGAGACGGTCGAGACCCGGGAAGAACAGCAGGTCAGCCTGAAGCGCCGGCTGCCGGTCCACATCACCTATCTCACCGCCTGGTCGAACAAGGACGGCACGCATCACTTCCGGCCCGACATCTACAAGCGCGATGCGACGCTGAACACGGTGCTGACCAGCGCCATCAAGGACGCCAAGCGCTCCATCACCGAGGCCGTCGGACCGGGCAAGAGCGGCTGACGCTTCGCAAACGCTCGTATCTGTCGCGTCTTCGTCGCGGCGCTGAAAAGGGGCCGCGCCGCGCCCCTGCGGGTGGAACCGAAAGCCCGAGGGCGCGGCGCGACGAACGGTCTGCATTGATGCTGTGCGGGGATCCCGGCGACGGACCCGGGTGAGGACTTACAGCACGCAGACCTTACCGGTCTTCTTCATATACGCCTCGTAGCCGCCGACCTCGCTGCAGCGCGGCGTCTTGCCGGTGTCCTGCGCACGCTTGATCGCGCGGTCGCTCGGGCTGACCGTCTCGATCTTGCAGCCCTTCTCCTGCGCCAGCGCCTGCAGCCGCTTCTGCCGGCGCACCATCGCGCGGCCCTCGATGCCGGGCGCATCCTGAAAGTCCATCAGGAAGAAGGGCAGGATCAGGAAGACGCCGGCAGCAGCGGCGAGGACGTTCTGGGCGACCTTGCCTTCTTCCTCGCCCTTGAGCTTGATGATGCGTTGGGCGTTGGTGCGGCTTTCCGCGGCGATCATGTTGCAGCTCATCTTCTCGTCGCCGACCTGGGCGGCGTCGATCGGGGCGGGCTTGCGCCCGGCGCAACCGCTGGTGATCAGCGCAACGGCGACGAGCGTTGTCGTGGTGGAGCGGATCGCATTCATGAAGTGGTCTCCTGCATATCCAATTGGCCGCACCGTGATTGACGGTCAGGAAACAGTCGGGCTTTGGAAAAGCGAAGCCCATGAGATGCCAAGGCGGGTGCCATGGGTCTGCCAGATCCCGGCGGGCTTCGAAGTGGGCAGGCGGGAGGGCCGAAAATCAGCCGAGACGAAACTCAGCCGAGAATCGTGCGCAGCTGGCGCTCGCCGAGCGGCATCGCCGCCTCAGACTTGAAGGCGCGCCACAGCTGCTCCTTCGGCGTGCCGGCATAGGCCGGCGGCATCTCGTCGCGTTCGCGGTCGTGCCGCCAGGCCGAGGCCGCGTAGCGCAGGGTCATGGCGCGCACCTCGCGGGCCCGCGCGGTCGTCGAAAGATTTGGATCCAGCTCGGCCGCCAGCGCGCGCAGCGCCTCGTCGCGGTTGCGGATCGCCTCCTCCAGCCACCACGGCACGCCGCCTTGCGGGAAGCAAAGGCCGAAGGCCTCATCGATCGTGCGGCAACTATGCGCCAGGAACTGCTCCAGCGCCTCGCCCAGCCAGCGCGCCAGCTCCTCGTCGAGCGGCTCGTCCGCCTGACAGCGCCGGCAGATCTCGCGTAGACTTTCAATTGTTGCAATCATTGCTCCCATGCGGGGTCAACAGGACACCCCGCTCCTTTCTTTTTGGTTCGATCGGTGGTGATCCCCCCTGTATTTCGCCGGCGCCGGATCCGATTCGCGGTCCAGCTTGCCTTCGGCAGGCGCAACGCGAGCGGCACGGTGTTGCGGCAATTCCATAAATGAATGAGCGTACATTCATTTTGGCCCCAAATAAGAAATCAAACCTCCAACAGCCGGGCGCACGCCGCGGCGGTCGCGTCGGCCTTGGCGGCAAGATCGCCCTTGATCACGCCGAGGATCTTCGTGTCGATCACCTGGATGATCGCGCCGACGACGAGCGAGGCGGCCAGATCGGTGTCCTGACGCGGGATCTCGCCCCGCCGGATCGCCGAGGCGATGACGGCCCGGAAGGCGATGTAAGGATTGCCGAGCTTGCGGGTGACGCGCCGCAGATGCAGGTGGCGTGCCACGAAGACGTAACTCACCAGCAGCCAGTCCTGATCGAAACGCTCGAAGACGTAGGCGATCATGGCACGGAACTTGGCGCGCAGATCGTCATGCGCCTGGGCGCGCCGGGCAAGCTCCTGGCCCATCTCCGAGAAATGCTCGGCGAACAGCGACCAGGCCAGCTGCTCCTTGCTCTCGAAGTGGTTGTACATCGCGCCCTGCGAGATGCCGGCCTCGCGCGCGATATCGCGAATCGAGGTCTCGGCCACGCCCTGCTCGACGAAGAGCTTGAGCGCGGCGCGTTCGACGCGTTCTTTCGTGCGGGTGCCGTCGCGCATCGCCGGATGCCTCGATGGCCTCCTTAAAATGAACGAGTGTTCATTCATTCTACGCTCGCACCATAGTGTCCGTCAAGGGCTCTACATTGCCGTCTGGCCAGCCTGACCGAACGCCTGGGCAATCCAAACGATTATGGACTGCCCGGGGGCTTACCCGGGGACTGCCCGGAACCGTCCGGATATCGGCCCGAACGGCGGACCGGCAACCCAGGACGCTTCGCATTGCCCGGGGATCGCCGCATCTGAGGTCGAAATAGATCTCCGTTCACCTCAACCATCGAGACCGCCATGACCATCCGGTTCCCGTCCCGCGCCGCCGTTTCCGTCGCCTTGGGGATCGCGGCGCCGATCCTCTCCAGCGCTTGCGCCCATGATCTGCAGGAGAGCACCCGTGCGCACCGTCAGGTCGACCCCGCGAATGCCGAGCCTCTTTACAGCGCCCCCTACGCCGCCGCGCCAGGCCGCACCGCCCGGTGGCCCGCCGGCAATGGTCTTCCCGCCGCGCGGCACGGCCGAGGGTCGGCCCGAGGGCCGACCCGAGGGCCCACCTATGTCGAGGCGGTGTTCGAGACCCGGAAATCGGCGGTCGGGCCGCCCTACCGCGAGCGCTTTCACGGCTTCGCCACGGTGGCGCCCGACGGCCGGTCGGTCATCGAGATCGAGAATGTCGGCCAGACGATCCGCTGCCGCGGCCGCTCGCGGGTCACCGCGCCGCCGACCGGCCCCGGCGCCACCGGGCTGCGCGGCGAGGCCTTCATTGCATGCAGCGACGGCCGTTACGCGACCGCCGACTACCGCTACGTCACCAACACGCGCGGCGACGGCGAGGGCCGGGACTATCTCGGCAACCGCTTCACCATCCGCTTTATGGTCGTGCCCTAGAAACGCTCAGTGGCGTCAGAAACTGTAGATCAGCTTCGCCTGCACGTAGTCGTCGCGGCGCAGGCCGTAGAAGATGTTCCGCGGATTTCGGCTGTTGAAGAAGCGCGCCTCAAGTTCAAGTTTAAAGTGACCGGAAAGACGCCGGCTCGCCTCGACGAAGAGGCCGCGCGTGCCGCCCTCCTGGAGGTCCTGCACCACGCCGAAGAGGACCGTCGTGTCCTCGGCGTCGTTCGCGGTCCAGCGCAGGCCCGCGAAGATGTCCCGCTGGAACGGCGTGACCGCGTTGCGCCCCCGCTGGTCGTAATGGACCTCCATCAAGACGCCCAGATCGGACTTCGATTTGAAGATCGAGTAGAAGGTGTATTCGAAGCCCGCCACCGCCGCCACGTAGTCGTCGCGGATGCCGCGCGCATCGGGCTGGCCGTGCCGGTAGAGCCCCTCGAATTTGAGCAGCCAGGGACCCGTCGTGTACTGCGCGGCGACGCTGCCCTGATGGATCAGCGGATAGAACGGCACCAGCACGATCTCGCCGGTGCTCGGCCGCAGCGCCGGCACCAGGGCCGGATCGCGGCTCGTCCCGTAGAAATAGGCGAGATCAAGGTCGAGCTTGCCGATCGTCTTGTTGAAGCGCACGGCGAAATCGGGATGACGCTGCTCCAGCTTGCTCTCGTAGCGCGCCTTCCGCGTATCGACGTAGAGCGGCGCGCGCAGCCGTCCGCTCCGCCCCGGAAAGGTGCGCTCGCGAAACCAGGGCAGGAAGAAGACGTCGAGCGTGCCCCAGTCCTTGGCGAGGGTCAGCATCAGCATCGGCTGGCCGAGCTTGTCCTCGCCGTCGGGGCTCTCGACCCCATCGGTCTGGTTGATGATATCGATCAGATGGTTCGATTCCGCGACGCCCCAGAACACCTTCGAGACACCGGCGCGCAGCTCGAAATCCTTGGGCAGCCGGAGCAGGAACGCCGCCTCGCGGATGTCCCAATGGCTGCGCCGCTCGTCGGCCGAGTCGAGCCGCCCGAACGGCTTGAAGGTGAAGCGGTCGCCGTTTTCGAAGCGGTAGACGAGCTCGATCTCGCCGTCGAGCGAGACCGTGGCGCGCTTCTGGCTGGAGAAGAGCGAAGACTGGGTGAACAGCCGCCCCTCGAGCCCGACATTGCCGGAGACCGATAGACGACCATCGAACGGGTCTTTGGGCTTATCGCCCGACCCCTGCGCCCAGGCGCCCTGCCCGGACCCCAGCCCGACAACAAGCGCGACAACCACCGCTGCCGCTAGAACTGCGGCCGCCGACCCGCGGATCATGACCGTCTCCCGTTTCGCCCGCCTTATCCCAGGTCAGCGCGCGCGCCGCAATGCGTTCCGCCGGAAATCGCCGTCGCCCAGACCCGTGCGGAACTTGTACTCCTGCCACTGAAGCGCGGTGCTCTTGCCGGTCTGGTGGTTCACCATCGTCAACAGATGCGCGCGCCAGTACTTGCCGAGATACTGCTTGTAGTTCGCGAAAGTGAGCGTCTTCAACTTGGAGTTCTTGCGGTCGTAATAGTCGATCTTGTGGATCCGGTACTCGGTCTTGTCGATCCAGGTCTCCTGGCGCGTATAGCCCGAGCGCTTGTCGACCGGATAGCGGTTGATCACGAAGCACTGCAGCTTGCCGCATGCTTCGTCGCGCAGCCATTTGTACTTGTACTTCTCGATCTCCTGGCTGCTGAGGTCCTCGTAGGAGAACTCGCTGCCGACGAAGGAGCCCGACTTGTTCGACGAGCTGATGCGCTTGACCCGCCGCAAGGCCGGCAGGAAGAGCCACTGGTCGTCATCACCGGACTTGTGGCTCCAGGTCAGCAGCGCGGTGCCGTCGATGTCCTTGGGCCAGTCGAAGACGATCATCGACTTGTCGCCGTCGCCTTTGCCCTCGAGCAGGCGCATCCGCATCTGGCGCTTGGCCGACTGGCCTTGCGAGTTCTTCAGCAGCATCACCAGCTTGGCCTTCGTGTCGCCCCAGCCGAGATCGCGCTTGTCCGCCTCCACGGCGATCGCGAGGCCTTTGGCTTCGGCCGTCTCGGCATGCGCCAGCGTCGTGATCGCGCTCGTCAGCGCGGCAAGGACGATGGCCCCGGCGACGAGAATGAAGCCCCGCAGGCAACGGTCACGCGGATTGCGGTACAGCGTCTGCATTCGATTTCTCCTCGAGTGTCATCAAGAGTGGCGGCAGCAACAGGAAGTCGACCAGCAGCGCGATGCCGATCGTGGTCGCGGTCAACAGACCCATATCGGCATTGACCGAGAAACTCGACCCCGCGAGCACCAGGAAGCCCGCCATCAGCACCAGCGTCGATACGGTAAGTGCGACGCCCACGGTGTGGAAGGCGGTGCGCACCGCCTCCGTGGGGCTCGCATTCTTCTCGCGGCGGGCGCGCAGATACTTGCTGAGGAAGTGGATCGTGTCGTCGACAACGATGCCGAGCGTCATCGCCGCGACCACCGCGACCGCGAGCCCGACCTGGCCGACCAGGATGCTCCAGAGCCCGAAGCCCATGCCGGCCGGCACCAGGTTCGGGATCAGGCTGATCAGGCCGATCTTGAGCGAGCGGAAGGCCAAGATCAGCAGGCCCGAGATCAGCACCAACGCGATGAAGGTGCCGAGCAGCATGTTGGTGATGTTGCGTTCGGAGATATGCGCGAACATGAGCGAGGCGCCGCTGGGGGTCCCGCGCATGCCGGCCGGCAGGTTCGCGGCCTGCCACTTCTTCATGCGCTGCTCGAAGTCGCGCATGGTGCCGGCGCTGACGTCGCGCAGGGTGACCAGCAGGCGCGTCGCCGACTTGTCGACATTGATCTGGTCGTTGAGATCGAGGCCGAACGGCAACGACATCTCGAACAGCAGCAGATACTGCGCCGACATGTTGCGTTCGCCCGGCAGCTTGTACCACGCAGGATCGTCGGCGTGCATGTTGCGGTTGAGCCGCTTCATCGTGTCGGTGATGGTCGAGACGTGCACCGTCTCGGGCTGCGCGCGCAGCCAGGCGGCGTATTTGTCGAGCGCCTTCAGGAACTGCGGCCCCGTGATGCCGCTGGTGCGTCCCGACGGCACCGAGACCTCGACCTGATAGATCCCGGTCAGGTTCTTGGTCATGAAGTCGGTGTCGGTGCGGAACTGCACCCGCTCGTCGAAGAACTTGACGAACTGGTCGTTGAGCTCGATGCGCGGGATGAAGGCGAACAGCACGACGATCACGGCGCCCATGCCATAGAGCAAGGCCCGCCGGCGCGCGATCACGAAATCGGCGAGACGGTCCATCATCGCGATGCCGCGGCTGTTGTCCGCCCGCGCGCGAACCGGCACGATGGCAACGAAGGCGGGCAGGAAGAGCAGCGACAGCACGAGTGCCGCCAGCACGCCGGTTGCGGTGATGTTGCCCATGTCCCAGAAGGGCGGCGCGTCCGAGGAATTCATCGAGAGGAAGCCGATCGCCGTGGTCACGCTGGTGAGCACGATGGGCGTGAAGTTGACCCGCATGCTCTCCACGACCGCCTCGCGGCGTGGCATCCCTTTGCGCATCTCCGCGAACATCGTGACCAGGAAATGGATCGAGTCGGCGACCGCCAGCGTCATGATCATTGTCGGCGCCATCGCCGAGGGCGGGGTCAGCGCGATCCCGGCATAGCCCGCCGCGCCCATCGCGAAGACGACCGACAGCACGACTACGAGCAGCGTGCCGATCACGCCGACGATCGAGCGCAGCAGCACCGCCATCACCACCAGCAGCACGCCGAACATGATCGGGATCAGCAGCATCCCGTCCTGCTGGCTCGCCTCGGAAAACGCGTTGTCGAGCATCGCCGTGCCGGTGAGACGGATCGAGATCGCCGGATGGTCCTTGGCGATGGACTTGGCGAGCTTGCGCGCCGCAGCAACGAGCTCGGTCACCGCGGTGGCGGAGTTCTCCGGCAGGATCAGGGTTACGTTGACGCCGGTGACATGGGCGCGCGTCGGGATCAGCCGGCCCTTCAATCCGGGCTCGCTCAGCGCTTCCTTCTGCCGCATCGCCAGCTCGGCCTTGGTCTTCGTCTTGGCGTTCTCGACCAGGTCGGCGACGATCAGCTCGTCGCCCTTCGCGCGGCTGTACTGGAAGTTGGTGACCGAATCGACGCGCTTGGAATAGGGCAGCTTCCAGGCCGCCTTGGTCAGCGCCTCGACCGCCGCCAGCGCGTCGCCCTCGAACACCTTGCCGCTCTTCGGCACCACCACGAACATGACATTGTCGAGCTTGGTGTAGATCTTTTGGTTCGCCTGGAAGATGCGGAGCTCAGGGTTCTCCTTGCTGAACCAGATCTGATAGTCGGTCACGAAGGTAAGGCGCTCCGCCCCGGTGCCGGCCGCGAGCGCCACCAGGATGCTGATGATCATCACCGGCCAGCGGTAGCGCACGACCCATTCGCCCCAGCGTTGGGCGAAGGACCGGGTCTTCGTCGCCTTCGGCATGCTCGTCATGATCGTCGTCCCTTTTCCGCGGAGCGCTGTTCGCCGCACCCGCCGCTGGTTGTTCCCGAGCCCTGAATTTCCATTCCCGGGAATGAACGGTGAACATTAATCACTGAACGAAACAGAAATTGTTCAGCAATTAGGCAAAAAAACACATCCGCCTCGCCCGTTGCCGGCCCCCACTGCCAGCTGGGGCGTCAGCGTGCGCGTACTCCTTCGATGATCAGCCGGGTGATGCCCTTGATCCGCCGCTCGAACTCGTCCTCCGACATGCGCATGATCGAGGCCGGGTCGACCACGCCCTTGCCGGCGTAGAGGATGTCCAGTGCCGTTTCGCCGGGATCGTCGGTCGCGATCTCGCCCGTGCGTACGCCTTCCTCCAGAACGCTGGCGATGTGGGTGACGAAGCCGAGCATCAGCGTCTTGACCGTCTTGTAGTGCTTGTCGTGGACGTGGTTGACGAGCTCGTCGAGCTTGGTGTCGCATTCGAAGCGGCGCCGGTTCTCCGCCGACATCTCGTGGATCATCGTCGCCAATTTCTCCAAGGGACCGATATCCGTTCGCTCGGCGACCGCGCGGCAGATGCCGTCGAGCGACATCATGCAGCGCCGGGCGATCGAGACCCCGATATCCTCCTTGCTCTCGAAATAGCGGTAGAGGTTGCCTGCCGACATGTCGCAGTCGGAGGCCAGCTCCGCCATGGTGGTCTTGGCGAAGCCGTAGTGGCGAAACCGCTCCTCGGCGGCGTCGAGGATCTTTTCGCGGATTTGCGGATCGATCTCCATGGGACCGGAGACTAATGGCTGAACGCTGAACAATCAAGAAAATATTCAACGTTCAGTTCACCGCCCCTCGCCCGGCCCCTACCCTGCCCCTCAGCCGGCCCCTACCCGGCCTTCTACCCGGCCCTATGTGGCCGCCGGATTCGGGACGCGGTTTCGTTTCCGCGACGGCGATCATTATCGTCAAATGCCGTGAAAATCCGCTGGCAACCGAGCAGATCGACCTTATTTTCTATTTGCGTTCGATTGCAGGTGTCGATTAACCATCTGTTTACGTATAACGGGCACAACGGTTTGGGGATGCCATAAGCTGGCCCGGACAAACCAGGGTCGGCGAGAAGGATCAGGAGAGACCATGACCGATAAAGCCGGATCGAAGAACCCGAATTGGACCCGCCGCCAGGCTTTGGTGGGTGGCGGCGCTTTGCTGGTTGGCTCCACGCTTGCGGCGCCCGCGATCGCGCGGACCAAGCTGCCCGGCGTGCGGCGGCTCGCCTTTTTCAATCTGCATACCCACGAGAAGATCGACGTCGAGTATTTCGCCGATGGGCAATACATCTCCGATGGCGTGCATGCGCTCGACCGTTTCATGCGCGATGTCCGCAACGGCAAGCAGCACCGCATGGACCGCGACCTGTACGATCTCCTCTACGATCTGCATTCCAAGATACGGACCAACGAGCCCTTCCACCTGATCTCCGGCTACCGTTCGCCCGACACCAACGCCTGGCTGCGCAGCATCGGCCGCGGTGTCGCCAAGCACAGCCTGCACATGCGCGGCCTGGCCGCCGACATTCGCGTTCCCGGCCGCAGCACGCACCAGGTCTGGCGTGCGGCGCGCGGCATGAAGCGCGGCGGCGTCGGGCTCTACACCCGCTCGGGCTTCGTTCATGTCGATATCGGCCGGGTGCGCTATTGGGGCTCGTGAGCCCGACCGAAGGCTCGACCACACGGCCGCCCATAAGACCGCCCACAAGCCCTTATGCAGCGCAGGCAGGTTTGCGACATCATCACGGCAGTTTGCGTCCACCGACCGAGCGCATATCTTTCCTAGTGCCACCTCGCGCGGTTCCGACTAGGATAAACGGGCCGTTTGCGGGCTGTGCAGGGGTGTCGATGCGCTGATGTTCAAGGGCTTATTCCGCAAGAGCGATACCGCTGAGCGATACCAGGACTCCGGCGAGGATCTTGGCGTCTTCACGCTGTCCCTGAGCGGCGTGGAGGATCCGTTCGACCCCGATCCGCTGTGGGACCGCAAATATGGCGGCCAGGCCGGCATCGCCGAGCAGATGTCGGGCGACAACGATTTCCGCCTGCAAGCCGCGCTCGACGGCTGCCGCGGCGTCAGCTTCGCCCGCGACACTGCCGGGCGCTTTCGCGAGCAATCGCCCGTCTTCACCGATGTCGTCGTCTGGATCAACGGCAAGCGCTGGCAGGCCGACGCCATGCATGGCGGCCGGCGCATCGAGGCGCTGGCGACCAATCTCGCCGATCTTCACCGCCGCAAGTTCGGGCGCTCGCTGCCCAAGGAGCGCAAGCCCAACTATACGGTGATGCCCGACGATGCGCTCGCCGAAGAGGCGGTGGTTTTCCAGTTCGGCTTCGGCGTCTTCGTGCCGTCGAGCTGGGACGTGCTCGAAGGCACGGTCTCGCTGCAAAAGGCGGGCGAGGATGGCAAGGCCGGTGATCTGCCGCAATGGTCATTCTGGCGGAACGGTGCCCAGCTGCGCCGCCCGGTCGGCGTCTATCGCGGCCAGGACTCGCTGCTCATTTCCGCCGACCAGTCCTCGCCGGTGCGCTCGCCGGTCTGGTTCGGCCACGGCGAGGGCTATATCTCGATCAACCTCAACACCGCCGACAGCGAGCGCGTCTTCACCGACCAGGAACACATCGTCGTCGCCAAGGCGAAGGAGCCGACCAAGGTCACCGCGACCTTCCAATGCACGCTCGAATCCAAGAGCGGCGGCCGCGAGACCATGACGCTGACCATGAAGCGGCTGAAAGAGCCGAAGGTCAACGCCTGGCCCGACGAGAACATTCCGGCGAGCCATATCGCCCGGCCCAAGCCGGTGGAGAAGAAGCCGCCGCCCCCCGAACCCGAGGCGCGGAAGACCGAGATCGTCCAGATGGACGAGGCCGACCTTCTGGCCGGCAGCGACGTCACCAAGATCAGCAACCGCAGCGGCGGCGATGAGGAGGACAGCACCCCCATCTCGACCCGCTACATGCTGAAGCTCGCGGGCATCGCGCTGCTGCGCATCGACGGCGAGCGCTATGTGGACGGCCTGCGCGACTGGACCATCTGGTTCGACAAGGACGGCCAGCCGGTCGACTTCGAGATGGCGCGCAAGTTCGACACGACCAAGGGCCTGGCGCTGGCCGCGACCTCGTCGGAGCCGATCCTCTATTACCGCCTGCCCAAGAGCGACAAGTTCAAGCAGGTCCAGGCCGTGCCCTGCGTGCTCGCGACCGAAAGCGGCGGATACCTTGAGCTCGCGCCGGCGCCGGTACCGGCGGTCTATCACGGCATCCTGATGCTGAACCCGGGTCTTTCTTTCCCGTTGAGCCCCAAGCCGCTCGTCCTCGGCCGCTCGAACATCACCCCCGACGCCGAACAGCCCGACCTGCCGCTGGAGCTCCTCAACCACCCCGACGGGCTCAACTGGGAGCCGGGCGCGGGCTATGAGGGCGCCAAGCTCAACTCGCTCAACCTCTCGCGCCGCCACGTCACCGTGCAGCTCGACAAGAACGAGCTCAAGATGACCATGGCCGAGGGCAAGATGCCGGTCTTCATCGTCGATGCCGACGGCAAGTCCCGCAAGACGCTCGAGCCGGGCGCCCGCCGGCCGGTGTCGCTCAAGCCCGGCCAGCAGTTCCTCATCGGCAACTACTTCATGCGCTTCCACGAGGAAACGCCGAAGACCATGCTGTCGCGCGACGCCTCGCGCTTGCGCAAACGCTCGCCGGAGCAGCTCGGCGCCTGAGCCGGTCTCCGGCTGCCCGCAATCCTTTCCTCCACGGACAACAATGCCTAGTCTGTAGGCATTGATGCGACCCAGGCCGCCAACGCCCGATGGCTTTGGGGCGAGGATGGCCAGGGCGCGATCAACGCCCCCATGGAGCAGCGACCGGGTGGGAGGCATGTCACGGCACCGCGGGGATACTCCCCTGGACGCACCGGCCGGCTCGCTGGAAGAGTTGCAGCGCGCCCACGACCAGCTGACCCGCGAGCTCAAGGACGCGCTCGACCGGGAGGCCGCCACCGCCGACATTCTGCGCGTCATCAGCAGCTCGCCGACCGACACGCAGCCGGTCTTCGATGCGATCGTGCAAAGCGGCTCGAAGCTCTTCCCCGACGCGGCGATCAGCGTGGCGCTGCCGATCGATGGCGAGGTGCACGCGGTTGCGGTCGCGGAATCGGACGCCGCGCGCGCCGAGGCCTGGCGCCAGCGCTTCCCCTTCCCGCTCACCCGCGAATACATGCACGGGTTTGCGATTTTGGACGCGCGGGTCGTCGATATTCCCGACGTCGCGAACGCGACGGACGACTTCAAGGCGGGCGCGCCGAACTTCCTCGCCAGCGGCTATCGGGCCGTGACGATGATGCCGCTGTTGCGCGGCGACGATGCGATCGGGGTGCTGAGCGTCGTGCGGCTTGCAATCGGGCCGCTCAGCACCGAGCAGCTTGCGGTGCTGCGCACCTTCGCTGCGCAGGCGGTGATCGCGATCGAAAACACGCGGATGGTGAATGCGCTGCGCAAGAGCACGGAGGAGCTCCAGCAATCCTACAAGCTGGTCCAAAGCCAGGCCGACCAACTGCGCGAACGGTCCGACGAGCTCCGCCAACTGAACCACCAGCTCGAAGAGCGCGTGGCCGCCCAGGTCGCCGAGATCGAGCGCATGGGCCGGCTGCGGCGATTTCTGCCGCCCCAGGTCGCCGATCTGATCGTCTCGTCCGGCAGCGACAAGCAGCTGGAGAGCCATCGCAGCGAGATTACCGCGCTCTTTTGCGACCTGCGCGGTTTCACCGGCTTTGCCGAAAGCGCCGACCCCGAGGACGTGATGGTGCTGCTGCGCGAGTATCACGACGCGATCGGCAAGATCATCCACGACTACGGCGGCACCCTCGAGCGCTTCACCGGCGACGGGGTGATGGTGATCTTCAACGACCCCGTGCCGCTGCCCGACCCGGCTCTGCAGGCCGTACGGATGGCGCTGGAGATGCGGCGTTCGATCGGTGCGCTGATGGATAAATGGCAACGCATGGGCCACGAGCTCGGCTTCGGGATCGGCATCTCGCACGGCTATGCGACGCTCGGCACGATCGGCTTCGAGGGACGCTTCGACTACGCGGCCATCGGGACGGTCGCCAACGTCGCCTCGCGTCTCTGCGACGAGGCCACGTCCGGACAGATCCTGATTAGCGCGCGGGTGTTGATGGCGGTGGAGGATGCCGTGACCGTCGAACCCACCGGCGAACTGTCCCTCAAAGGGATTCGCCGGCCGGTTTCGGTCTACAACGTGCTCGACGCGACGCTACCTTCGACCTGATACCTCGCAACGGATTCCCTGCGCGCGCAAAATAGGTTAGCTTGGCGCCGCTCGGGCATGCGGCGCCTCTGAGGACAGCACCATGGCAGTCATCTTCACTCTCATTCGTCTCGTCGTCGTTGCGGCGATTGTCGGCGGCGTGCTTTACGGCGCCGGGTTCCGGATGGAGAACGTCTATGCCGGCCGCGGCGACACCAAGGATACGAAGGAGACCGAAGACCGCACGCTTTTCCTCAATCTGATCAAGTACCAGGTCGTCAAGCCGCGCCCCGATTCGGGCCTCGAGCTGATGGCGCCGGACCACTTCCTCATCGAGCGCGCGACGCCCAAGAAGGTGGCGCTTTCCGACGCGCAGGAGGAATTCCACAAACAGCAGGTGCGCCTGCACGGCATTCTCTATTTCGCACCGGTCGGCGGGCTGATCCGCGAGCAGGTGCGCCTCTGGAACGATACGCGCTATCTGGCGGCGATCCGCGACAACCGCCCCCGCAAGGGCGACGACTTCACCAACGAATGGGAGGTCTTCTCCAAGAAGGGCCATCCCCTGCGCACCGGCGATCTGGTGCCGGAATCCTTCGGCTTCATCCTCGACAACCGGCTGCGCCCCGGCTTCTCCGACTGGGCGGCGGTCTCCCGGCGCGGCGGCACGGTCACCTTCCGCACCCGCGTCAAGGCATCGACCGCCGGCGAGGTCATGGTCCAGGTTGTCGGCAAGCCCGTCTCCTGGTCGCCGCGCTCGGGCAAGATCAAGCAGCTCACCGGCAAGCCGGAATTCGGGTGCGGAGAGCCGACGGGGGCGGCCCTGGTGTTTCCGATGCCGCGCGGCGGCGCCTCGCTGCCGATCAGCGTCACGGTCGAGCCCTCGGTCTCCTGCGAGCGCCGGATCAACGGCCTCGCCATCCGCATGACCAAGGACGCGGTCGGCAAGTACACCGCCTACGAATGGCGGCCGATCAAGCGCGCGAGCTCGGCCACCAGCAAGTTCGTGATCACCACCTCCGACGGCGTGCTGCTCACCGAGCCCGACGGCTCCGGCCGCCCGACCCAGGCCGCCTACGATCTGGGCCTGGTGCCGCTGGTCGGCTTCGGCCCCGGCGCGACGTTGGCGCTGAGCGGCATCATGGCCGGTGCCAAGCTGCCGCCGCGCGGGGTGACCGCCGCCATCACAATCGACAGCCGCCTGCAGCGCGCGGCACAGGCCGCCGTACTCAAGCAGATGGAGCGGATGAAGAACTCGCGCGGCACCAAGGACCGCAAATCCGCGATCGTCTTCCTCGACGCCGACACCGGCGCCATTCTGGCCGCCGCCAACTTCCCGCTGATGCCGGGCGGCGCGCGGGCCTGGGACTACGCGGCCTTCAGCGCCGCCTACCCGCTCCGCGATCCGGCGACGATCATCGCCTGGGGCGTCACCGACATCAACAACGCCCCCGGCTCGACCTTCAAGCCGCTGGTCGCGCTTTCGGTCACGCGCATGGCCAAGGGCGCCGAGGTGCCCTTCTTCCACCGGGTCCTCGAAGGCCTCGCCCCGGGCGAGATATCCTCCGTCATGGGGCTGACGCCCGGCCAGCACGCCTATCAACCCAACGGCGCGGGCACCAAGCAGAGCATCGCCAACTTCGGCACCCAAGGCCTGGGCCCGTTCAACGGCATGCCGCCCCGCAACGCCGAATGCACCCGCGGCACGACCGACACGCGCACCGGCCAACCCCCGGGAACCCTCGGCGTGCGCCAAGGGATCCAGCACTCGATCAACGTCTATTTCGCGCGCTTGTCGAACCTGCTCGATCGGCCGCGCCTCAAGCAGATCGTCGCCACGCTGGTCAAGAACAAGGCCAAGCACAATCCGCAGACCCCGCTCGGCGAAGCCGGCGTCACGCGGCTCATCGAATCGCTGCGCTCGCTCGGCGTCAGCGACAAGACCCGCATGGATCTGGCGACCAACCTGCCGCCGGGCGTCGTGCTGCGGCGCTTCAACACCGGCACCGCGGCCGACGTGCTCTTCCCGCAACTCGCCAGCCAGGCCATCCTCCTCGTGCCGATCGACGCGCGGCCAGCGGCGATCGCCACACTTCGGCACGTCTCCGCCCTCAACGGCATCGGCCAATCGGTAGCGGTCCATCCGCTGCACATGGCGCGCGGCGCCATGACGATCGCCTCTGGCAAGCTCAGGACGCCCTACATCTTTCATTCCTGGGGCGGCGACATCCTCAACCCGCCCCCCGCCAGGCCGCTCTATGACCGCTCCGACCCCAATTTTCAGCAGCGCATGGAAATGCTTCTCGCCATCCGCCAGGGCATGAAGCTGGTGCCCGAGACCAGCACCGCCCGGGCGGCCTTCGCACAGACCGGCGACATCAAATGCCGCGCCTACGGCAAGACAGGCACGGCGGAAATCGTCAAGAAGACGGGCCAGCACTCGGCCTGGTTCATCGGCTGGCGCGAGCCCAAGGGCAAGCCGCTCACCGCCGAGGAGCGCCGCCAGCGGCGGCTCAACAATCTCGACATCCATCCGCGCGAGCGGCGCCTCGTCTATGCCTGTATGACCACTCACGGTTTCGGCGGATTCCGGACCGGCGGCAGCAGCTGCGCGCCGATCGTGGCCGACACGCTGGTCGCGATGGAGAAAAAGGAAGAACCGAAGAAGAAGAAAGCGCGGCCCGGACGCAGGGCGCGCCGGAACTAAGCGTGACCTCACCCTCCGTCTGATCAGGCCAGCCCCGTACGCCCATGTCGCTCCGGCGCATTACCTACGTCACCGGCGAGTATTTCGGCACGTTTCTGCCGCC
>CAZBRE010000005.1:0-62304 GCA_964494065.1 uncultured Alphaproteobacteria bacterium | reverse complement strand
GCCGAAGAGGCGCTCAAGCGTGCCCAGGAAACCGAGCGCCGCAAACGCGAGCAGGCCGAGACACAAGGTCGCGAAGCTGCGCGCAAGCGGGCGGAGGCGGCTCGTCAGCGCGAATCGGCCGAGGCGCGCAAGCGTGAACAAGAGGCCCTTCGACGCGAGCAGGAGGCGCTTCGTCGCCAACAAGAGGCCAATAGGCGCCAACAGGGCAGCGGCCGCTACACCCTCACTGTGATCAACAAATGCAACCGGGTCAGCGCCATCTACGTGGCTTATCGGGTGCGAAGCGCATCGGGCCGATGGATTACGCGCGGCTGGCTTCGGGTCGAGCGCGGAGGCCGACGGGTTCGCCGCCTGCCAACGACGAACCGGGTGATCTATGTCTACGCGCGCGGAGGCGGGCTTCGGTGGGGTGCTCAGGGGCAGCCGGGCGCGATCCGCCGCTGGGTGCGCTCGCGCAACTTCGCGCATGCAACCGGCCGGCTGCGCGGCACGGGCGCGCGGTTGGTTTGGTTCCACAAGAAAACGATTGCGCCGAATACCACCGGCTACGAGTGGACGCTGATCTGCACCAACTAGAGCAGGTGGCGCTCAGCCTTCCTTCACGGGCACGCCAGCGACGCTGGCGCCAGTGGTGCGGTCCGTTTCCGTGTTCGTAGCGAGGGGGCCGAGGCGGCCCGTCATATGGCCGTGCAGGCGCTCGATCGTGGCGCTTCCGGTCCGAACGAACAGACAGGGCAGCACCGCATGGACCATGCAGGCCAAGCCCGCACCCAGCAGGCGCACGCCATACCAGGACGCCACCGACAGGTGCTCACTGTAGGTTTCCCCGACCGATTCGGGGTGCTCGACAAAAAGCCGCCTCAACATTGACCGAAGCTCCATCGCCTGACCTGATGACATGGAGTCTAGCGTTAACTCTATAAAATTTGGTTCTTGATTCTTGCGCATCCGTTCCGAATAGTAGTAAATTAATCTATAATAAATACAATATCAGATAAAAAATCCTATGGATGACATCGATAGGAAAATTCTACGCTCTCTCCAGGAGGATGGGTCCCGGTCGCTCGCCGAACTGGCGGAGATAGCCGGGCTGTCGCAGACGCCCTGTTGGCGCCGGGTGCAGAACCTGGAGAAGGCCGGCGTGATCAAGGGCCGGGTCGCACTGCTCGATGCCGAGAAGCTCAACGTCGGCACGACGGTCTTCGTCCGGATCAAGACCAATCAGCACAACTACGAATGGCTTGAGCAGTTCGCCAAGGCGATCTCCGAGATCGACGAGGTCGTCGAGTTCTATCGCATGAGCGGCGACATCGACTATTTGCTGCGGGTGGTCGTGCCTGACATCGCCGGCTATGACGCAGTCTACAAGCGTTTGATCAAGGCTGCCGACCTGGCCGATGTGAGCTCGAGCTTCGCGATGGAAAAGATCAAGTCGACGACCGCATTGCCGCTCACCTACACGGTCTAAAGTCCCGGGCTGGTTCGCTGCTACGGCTGGTCCGCACTATTGGCGGTGTAGGCGAACCTGCCAGCGATCCACCCGCGTGCCGATCCGCGACTCGCCCTGGCAGATCACCTCGCCGGCGGGATTGGGCCGGCAGGTCAGGTGGTCGGCCCACCAGCCGCCATTGTCGCGCGAGCCACTGTGGCAGCGCGAATCGGAGTCGTCGATCAGGATGAGCGCGCCGTTGCGCTTGATGGTCGCGAAGGACCCGCACATCTCGCGCCGGCCCTGGCGATAAAAGACCATCGTGCCTTTGCCGTCCTTATCGAAGCAGTATTGCGCGATGCCTGGTAGCTGCCTGGCGCTATGCCGAAAGGGATCGGTGCGCCAACAGCCGATGGCGAACTTGAGCGTTTTGTCGCCTTGGCTCTTGGGCGCCTTCATGGTCCCGCTGCCTTTCTTTTCGGCGGCCTGGGCCGCCCGCTTGGCTCGCTCGGCCTCAGCCTTTGCCTTGGCCGCTTCGCGTTTCGCTTTGGCGGCGCGCGCCTTTGCCAGCGCGGCCTTGCGCTGCAGCGCCTCGATCTCAGCAGCCTGCTGCTTGGCGGCTGCGGCCGCGTCCTTGGTGTTGAGGTAGTAGGGGAAGAGCACGATCGCGATCAGGATGAACGTGCCCATCGCCGAAGCAAAAAGATCGAGCGCGGACACCGAGAACACGGTAAGGGTGCGGTCTCTGTATTTCATTGCCGATAGAGCCTCACCCGCCAGGTCGAGCCCGAGCCCGACGCCCCTTCGCACCAGATCACGCCGGAGGTATCCGGGGCGCAATCAAGCTTGTCGGCCGTCCAGATCCCCTTGTCCTTTTGGTCGATGTTGCAGCGGGCATCGGAGTCCTGGATGGTAATCCGCTCGCCCTCGCGCGTGATCGTGGCGTAGGTCGCGCAGGCAAAGGCCTCCGTCGTGCGGAAATACATCAGGTTGCCCTTGCCGTCCGTGTCGAAGCAGTATTGCGAGACCCCAGGCTTGTGGCGTGGGCTGTGACGAAACGGGTCGGTGCGCCAGCAGCCCTTGGCGAAATCGAGCGATTTGGATTTCTCGCCGCCCTTGGGCAGCTTCATCACGCCGCCGGACTTCGGTATCCGCGCGCGCGCTTTCTCAGCTTCGGCGCGCGCCTTGGCGGCCGCAGCACGGGCGGCGCGCTCTTGACCTTCGGCTGATTTGATCCGCCGCTTCAGGGCCTCCACCACACCCGACTGCTTTTGCATCGACCGGATCAGCGTCTGGTTCTTGAGGTAGTAGGGGAACAGCACGATCGAGATCAGAATGAACGTCCCCATGGCCGACGCAAAAAGGTCGAGTGCAGACAGGCTGAACACCTGAAGTTCTCGGGGCGGGCGTCTCACGGGCGTGCCGATTGCTGTGCTTTGGGCGCGCGGCGTGGACGACACACCGACGCGGGACCCGTTGCTCTTCGCCGCATTATGAATGGGTCGGCTGGCATCGCAAGCCCGCTTGGGGAATTTGCGCGAGAAGAACAAAACGCAAAAAGAACACTTGCAGAACAAGAACATTAAGGGTACAAGAACAACCATTCGAACGCCATCAAGGGCCCGCGTTGCATCGCCCCAGGCCCTGTGAAATAAGAGGGATATTCCATGGCACAATCTGCGCTGCGGCTGGTCGAGCAGGACACAATGGACCGCGAAAAAGCACTGGACTCCGCGCTCAGCCAAATTGAGCGGGCCTTCGGCAAGGGCTCGATCATGAAGCTCGGCCAAAGCGATCAAACCGTCGATGTCGAGTCGGTCTCGACGGGCTCGCTGGGGCTCGACATAGCGCTCGGGATCGGCGGCTTGCCGCGCGGCCGTGTCGTGGAAATATACGGGCCTGAAAGCTCCGGCAAGACGACGTTGGCGTTGCATGCCATCGCCGAAGCGCAGAAGAAGGGCGGCACCTGCGCCTTTATCGATGCCGAGCACGCGCTCGATCCGGCGTACGCCCGTAAGCTGGGCGTCGATCTCGATGAGCTGCTGATCTCGCAGCCCGACGCCGGAGAGCAGGCCTTGGAGATCGCCGACACGCTGGTGCGCTCGGGTGCGGTCGATGTGCTGGTGGTCGATTCGGTGGCCGCATTGGTACCGCGGGCCGAGCTCGAAGGCGAGATGGGCGACACCCATGTCGGTCTCCATGCGCGGTTGATGAGCCAGGCCTTGCGCAAGCTCACCAGCTCGATCGCGCGCTCGCACACGCTGGTTATTTTCATCAACCAGATCCGCATGAAGATCGGCGTGATGTTCGGCAGCCCCGAGACCACGACCGGCGGCAACGCGCTCAAATTCTACGCCTCTGTCCGTCTCGATATCCGGCGCATCGGCGCAATCAAGGACCGCGACGAGGTGGTCGGCAACCAGACCCGCGTCAAGGTCGTCAAGAACAAGATGGCGCCGCCGTTCAAGGTGGTCGAGTTCGACATCATGTACGGCCGGGGGATCTCCAAGACCGGCGAGCTGCTCGACCTCGGCGTGCAGGCCGGCATCGTGGAGAAGTCGGGCGCCTGGTTCTCCTATAACGATCAGCGGATCGGGCAGGGCCGCGAGAACGCCAAGACCTTCCTCAGCGAAAATCCGGACATCGCCAACACGATCGAAGCGTCGATACGCGAGAATGCCGGCCTGGTCGCCGATGCCATGCTGATCGGCCCGAAAAACGAGGATGACGATGAAACGCCTGCCGCCGCGGCCGCGCCGGAAGCGGGCGAACCTGCCGGCGGAGAATAAAGGAAACAGCGCTCGGGCGGCCGGGCGGAGTTAGGAGCGGGTGGATTGAGGGCGCGCAGCTTAGGGTGCGCGCCCTTTTCCTTGGGCTTTTGGAGCGAGGCCTGCCGACCTGATCGGCGTGTCGGTAGACACTCGACCGGGCAGGGGATAAACAGGGATCGGCCACGTGGCGCGGCGCCGGGATGCGGCGCGCGACCGGTCTTTCCGCCGGCTTGGAGCCTTCCTAGATAGCTTGCCATGACCACCGCCAACGAGATTCGCGCTGCGTTCCTTGATTATTTCCGGCATCACGGCCACGAGGTTGTTTCCTCGTCGCCGCTCGTGCCGCGAAACGATCCGACGTTGCTGTTCACCAACGCCGGCATGGTGCAGTTCAAGAATGTTTTCGTCGGCGCGGAAAAGCGGGACTATGCGCGTGCGGTAACGTCGCAGAAATGCGTGCGCGCCGGCGGCAAGCACAACGATCTGGAGAATGTCGGCTACACCGCCCGGCACCATACCTTCTTCGAGATGCTCGGCAATTTTTCGTTCGGCGACTACTTCAAGGACGTCGCGATCGAGCTTGCCTGGAATCTGGTGACCAAGGAGTTCGGGTTGCCGCCGGAGCGCCTGCTGGCCACCGTGTATTCCGAAGACGACGAAGCCTTCGATCTCTGGAAGAAGATCGCGGGGCTGCCCGACGAGAAGATCATCCGCATTCCGACCAGCGACAACTTCTGGGCGATGGGTGATACCGGTCCGTGCGGGCCGTGCTCGGAGATTTTCTTCGATCACGGCGACAAGATCCCCGGCGGCCCGCCCGGCAGCCCGGACGAGGACGGCGACCGCTTCATCGAGATATGGAACCTCGTCTTCATGCAGTTCGAGCAGGTGACGCCGGAGGACCGTGTCAGCCTGCCGCGCCCATCGATCGACACCGGCATGGGCCTGGAGCGCATGACGGCCGTCCTTCAGGGCACCCATGACAACTACGAGATCGACCTTTTGCGCGGTCTGATCGAGGCCTCGGCCGAGGCGACCGGCACGCCGCCCGATGGCGAACGCGCGGTGTCGCACCGGGTTATCGCGGACCACATGCGCGCCTGCTGCTTCCTGATCGCCGACGGCGTGCTGCCTTCGAACGAGGGGCGCGGCTATGTGCTGCGCCGTATCATGCGGCGCGGCATGCGCCACGCCCATATGCTCGGCGCAAGGGAGCCGTTGATGCATCGGCTGGTGCCGGTTCTGGTGCGCTCGATGGGGCAGCATTTTCAGGAGCTGGTGCGCGCCGAGGCGCTGATCACCGAAACGTTGCGTCTGGAGGAAACCCGTTTCCGTGCCACGCTCGAGCGCGGGCTGAAGCTGCTCGAAGAGGAAACCGATCGGCTTGGCGACGGCGAAGCGCTCGCCGGCGACGTAGCCTTCAAGCTCTACGACACCTACGGATTTCCAATTGATCTGACCCAGGACATCCTCCGCGGGCAGGGGCGTTCGGTCGACACGGCGGGCTTTGAGAAATCGATGGAAGCCCAGCGCGCAGCGGCGCGCGGTGCCTGGCGCGGCTCAGGCGACGCGGCGGACGAGGCCGTTTGGTTCGACATACGCGAGACGGTCGGGGCGACCGAGTTCCTCGGTTACGATACCGAGGTTGCCGAGGGCCAGATCGTGGCGCTGGTGGTTGACGGCGCATCGGTCGACACGGCCGAGGCGGGCTCCGAAGCCGAGATCGTGGTAAACCAGACGCCCTTCTACGCGGAGTCGGGCGGACAGGTCGGTGATACCGGCGTGATGTTCGCGCCGGCCGGCGCCGAAGCTGCGGTGGATGATGTGCAGAAACGCGCCGAAACGCTGCATGTCCACAAGGTGACGCTGAATAAGGGCAAGCTCAGGGTCGGCGATGCCGTGGAGCTCCGCGTGGATGCCGAGCGCCGGGCGAAGATCAGGGCGAACCATTCGGTGACCCACCTGGCGCATGAGGCGTTGCGGCGGCGGCTTGGCGACCACGTCACGCAGAAGGGCTCGCTCGTGGGCCCGGAGCGCATGCGCTTCGACTTCAGCCATCCCAAGCCGCTGAGCGATGATGAAATCGCCGATGTAGAGCGCGAGGTGAACGAACGCATTCGCCGCAATTCCGAGGTGCTGACGCGCCTCATGGAGCCGGAAGCCGCGATCGAGGCCGGCGCGCTAGCGCTCTTTGGTGAGAAATACGGCGATGAGGTCCGTGTGCTTTCCATGGGCGACGATGAGGGACGGGACTTTTATTCGACCGAGCTGTGTGGCGGCACGCATGTGCGGCGTACCGGCGACATCGGGCTCTTCAAGATCGTCGGAGAGAGCTCGGTTGCCGCCGGCGTGCGGCGCATTGAGGTGGTGACGGGTGCTGCGGCCGAGGATTATCTGCGGCAGGCCGATGCGATGGTTGCCTCGGCGGCGGCCGCGCTCAAGGTCGGACGCGGCGAATTGAGCGAGCGGCTTGAGGGCTTGATCGATGATCGGCGTCGGCTCGAACGCGAGCTCGCCGATGCCAAGCGCGCGCTTGCGACCGGCGGTGGCGGCGGCGACGCCGCGCCGGATGTGAAGGAACTGAACGGCATGAGCTTCACCGCGCGGAGCCTGAAGGACGTTCCAGCCAAGGAGCTGAAATCCCTGGCGGACGACTTGAAGCGGAAGCTTGGCTCGGGCGTCGTGGCGCTGGCTACGGCGGTAGAGGGCAAGGCGTCGCTGGTCGTGGGCGTGACCGACGATTTGAGCGGGCGGGTGAGCGCGGTCGATCTCGTTCGGATCGGCGCCGAAGCGCTGGGCGGCAAGGGCGGCGGCGGCCGGCCCGAAATGGCGCAGGCCGGTGGTCCCGATGGGGCCAAGACCGATGCGGCGCTCGCCGCGATCGAGGCGGCCCTGGGCGACGCCGCCTAGTTCGCGCAACCCGGGTGGGTCAGAACAGCGAAAAGACGACGCCGCTTCTCTCTGCGATCGCCGAGACGCTGGACGGAACCGGGCTGGTCTACCGTGGCGGATTTCATGCCCAGCCGGACGATGACGTCCCGCCACTGCAAGACGGCGCCAAGGCCGGGACGGTCGTCCTGATCGGAAATGCCGGTCCGGCATTGTGGCGGACCTTCACGGCTGCGGTGCCGGACCGCACGATACCCGATCCGCTGGATCGTTGGCTCAATCCGATCCTCGACCGTTTGGCGTCGAAAGTGGGTGGAACCCTCGTTCTGCCAAACCGCGGACCGGACTTTCCGCCGATCCAGGACTGGGCGATGCGCGCCGAGCCGGTCTATCGCTCGCCCATCGGCATTCTGATCCATCCCGTCTTCGGCCTATGGCACGTCTATCGCGCGGCGCTGCTCTTTAAGGAGCAGATCCCATTACCGCCCCGGACAGAGGCGCCCAGCCCATGCGATTCCTGCACAGCTAGGCCCTGCCTCAAGGTTTGCCCGGCGGATGCGTTCAAGCCGACCCGCTTCGATGCCCAAGCTTGCGTGAACCATGTAGACAGCCTCGCCGGAACCAATTGCCAGGAGCGGGGTTGCTTGGCGCGGCGGGCCTGTCCGATCGGGCGTGACCATGCCTATCCCCAGGAGGCCGGCGCGTTTCACATGGCGGCGGTCGTGCGGGCGGTCCGTGGCGGCTACGGCGCCGCGTAAGCGGCGGCATTTTCGGCGCTGCGCGGTGGGTTTGCTCAATCGGGCCGTTGCTCTAAAGTCCCTCGCAATCTTCCCCAGCGGCGACGCCGACCCCCTTTTGCCCCAATCGAGGCTGGATACTCAGCATGAAGTTTGAAGGAACCGATACCTACATCGCGACCGAGGATCTGATGGTTGCGGTGAACGCCGCGATCGCGCTCGAGCGGCCGCTCCTCATCAAGGGCGAGCCGGGCACGGGCAAGACCATCCTGGCCCACGAGATTGCCCGCGCGCTCGACAAGACGTTGATCGAGTGGCACGTCAAATCGACCACCAAGGCCCAGCACGGCCTTTACGAGTATGACGCGGTCAAGCGCTTGCGCGATTCGCAGCTCGGCGACGAGCGGGTCCACGACATTCGAAACTACATCGTCAAGGGCAAGCTGTGGGAGGCCTTCTCCCACGACGACCAGCCGGTCCTGCTGATCGACGAGATCGACAAGGCCGATATCGAGTTTCCGAACGATTTGCTGCTCGAGCTCGACCGGATGGAGTTCTACGTCTACGAGACGCAGGAAACGGTGAAGGCAGAGCATCGGCCGATCGTCATCATCACGTCGAACAACGAGAAGGAGCTGCCCGACGCGTTTCTGCGCCGCTGCTTCTTCCACTACATCCGGTTCCCGGAGCGCGAGACGATGGAGGAGATCATCGACGTGCACCATCCGGGGCTTAAGAAGTCGCTGCTGCGCGAGGCGCTCAACTGCTTCTTCAATATCCGCGATGTGCCGGGCTTGAAGAAAAAGCCGTCGACCTCGGAGCTGATCGACTGGATCAAGCTGCTCGTGGTCGAGGACATTCCGCCCGAGGCGCTCAAATCGAGCGACATGAAGACGATCATCCCACCGCTCTATGGCGCGCTGCTGAAGAACGAGCAGGATGTGCACACATTCGAGCGGCTCGTCTTCATGGCCAAGCGCGGCCAGAACTGAACGGGTGACCCGGCGATGTTCGTCGACCTCTTCCTCGAGCTACGCAAGGCGCGGGTGCCGGTCTCGCTCCGCGAGTACCTGACCCTTTTGGAAGCGGTGAAGCTCGGGATCGCCAGCTACTCGGTCGACGAGTTCTACTACCTCTCACGTTCGGCGTTGGTGAAGGACGAGCGCAATCTCGACAAGTTCGATCAGGTCTTCGGGCACGTCTTCAAGGGGCTGGAGTATCTGTCCGACATCTTCGGGGTCGAAGACGTTCCCGAGGAATGGCTGAAAGCCCTGGCCGAGAAGACGCTGACCGACGAAGAGAAAGCCGAGATCGAGGCGCTCGGCGGCTGGGAGAAGCTCATGGAGACGCTGAAAAAGCGTCTGGAAGAGCAGCAGGGCCGGCACGAAGGCGGCAGCAAATGGATCGGCACCGCGGGCACCTCGCCTTACGGCGCCTACGGCTACAATCCCGAGGGTGTGCGAATCGGTCAGGAGGAGGGCCGGGAGGGCCGCGCGGTCAAGGTGTGGGACAAGCGCGAATACAAGAACCTCGACGATTCGGTGGAGATCGGCACCCGCAACATCAAGGTCGCGTTGCGGCGTCTGCGGCGCTTTGCGCGCGAGGGTGCGCCGACCGAGCTCGATCTGCCCGATACGATCCATGCGACCGCCAAGCAGGGCTGGCTCGACATTCGCATGGTGCCCGAGCGTCACAACGCGGTGAAGGTGCTGCTGTTCCTCGATGCGGGTGGCTCGATGGACCCCCATGTCCGGGTCTGCCAGGAGCTCTTCTCGGCGGCGCGGACCGAGTTCAAGCACCTGGAATACTACTACTTCCACAACTGCCCCTATGAGGCGGTCTGGCGCGACAACCGGCGCCGCCATGCCGAGCGGATCGACACCTATCAGGTGCTCCACACCTATCCGGCAGACTACAAGGTCGTGTTCGTCGGCGATGCGTCGATGAGCCCTTACGAGATCGTCTACCCGGGCGGCAGCGTCGAGCACTTCAATCCGGAGCCGGGCGAGGTCTGGATGCGGCGTCTGACACAGGTCTATCCGCGGGCGGTCTGGCTCAATCCGGTGCCGGAGAAGTACTGGAAATACACGCCGTCGATCGACATGCTTTCGCAGCTCATGGACGGGCGCATGTTCCCGCTGACCCTCGAAGGCCTCGACCGGGCGATGCGCGAGCTGAGTCGCTAGCGTAGCGGCGCGGCGCACGGTGGCCACCGCCACAAAAACGGTTCTCTTGATCAACGAGTTGGGTGCGGGCTACGGCCATGTCGCGCCGCTGTTCCGTGTGGGCAACGCTCTTGCGGAGCATGAGGTTCGGGTCGTGTGCGCGATGGCCGACGTGGTGCGACCGGGGCTGCTGCTCCGGCGGGCCGGGTTCCCTGTGCTGCAGGCGCCGAAATGGCCCGGTTTGCGAACCGAGAAAGGGGTGAGTTACGGCGATCTGCTGGCCCTGCTTGGCTTCGACAGTGTTCCGGCGTTGATGCTGATGACGAGCGCCTGGCAGGACCTTTTGGACCTCGTTGCCCCCGATTTGATCATTGCCAACCACAGCCCGACGGCGGCCTTGACCGCGCATGGCTCGATCCCCTTGGCGCTGATGGGAAATGGATTTGAGCTGCCGCCCACAAATATGCCGGCGTTTCCGTCGCTGAAACCCGGTGTCAGACGGGTCGTGGACGAAACGAAGCTGCTGGAGACTGTAACGGAGGTTCAGCGACATCGCGGCCGGGACGTACCGCAAACCCTGCCATCTGTTTTCGCCGCGGAGTATCGGGGCGTTTGTGCGTTGCCGGAGCTCGATCCTTACGGCGAACAGCGTAATGAGCAACTATTGGGGCCGGTCGAACCCTTGCCCGCTTATCGCCCACGGCCCAGCGACCGATCGGTATTCGCCTATATCGGTGTCGAGCATCCGGATCTTTATGAAATAGCGGCCGGACTTGGTGCTGCCGATGCGGATGTGACGTGCCATGTGCGGGGCGATCCCGGCACGATTGGCGCGTCGCTTGCTGAACAGGGCGTCACCGTGCTCGCCGAACCCGCCGACCTGATCGAGGTCCTGCCGGAATCCGCCGCGGTCGTCGGATACGCATCGGCGGGGTTCGTCCAGGCCGCCCTTGCGGCGGGCCGGCCGCAACTGACGCTGCCCTACGATCTTGAGAAAGACGCAACCGCCGCGGCGCTCGACCGCTTGGGGGTATCCCGGACGTTGGAGGTCGGTCTCACCGCGCGTCAAGTCTGCGATGCGATCGATGCGATCCTGTCAGAGGACCGATACGTCCATCATGCAGCCGTTTGCGCGCAGTCCATCATGGCGCGCGGTCCCATCGACGCGTTGGGGACAATCGTTGAGGCGTGCTTGACGTTGTTGGACTAGATCGTTCGTCGACCGCGGGCGACATGACCGGCAATGCGCGCGTCCATCCAGCGCCGCAGTGGAGCCTTCAGGTAACCGCGTGGCGCCAGCCAACGGGCCAGCCGTGCGCCGTGACGGATATAGAAGCGGCGGAACCAGGCCGGTGCGTCGACGAGCAACCAGCCGCGGAATAGCAGCCAGTTCGGATCGGACTCGCCATAAACCGCACGGGCGACCCAACAGACATATCCGACCGGCAGCTGCGCCGGCGGCACCGGGGTTTCGCCGCCGACCGCGGTGTTGATATCGCGGCTGCTATAAGGCGTGTCCCACGTCCCGGCGGAGGTCGAGAGGAACGGCGGGCCGAGGTTCGGGACCCCCGATCGGGCGAGCACACCGTTGATCGTCCCATCCCAGGGCCGTGGGCCGACGGTCTGGCCGCCGGGGTAAATGATGAGCGACTGGCCCGGCTTGGTGAGCCGGATGGTGCGCGTTGGTGCGTCGGCCGGCGTGAAGAGAAGTCCACCCTGAACCAGGATAAGGACGAGCCCGCCATTGGGCAGGAAAAAGAAATCGGCGATCGTCCCGCGCACGCCCATCGTGCCGACGGGGGTTTTGATCTCGTAGGAGCGCGGGTCGACCGAACCGGAGACAAACCGAAACGCGCCCTTGGTGGCGCGGATAACTGCCTTGCCGGCGTTGCGGCTGGGGTCATAGACGAACTGGTCGAGCGTGACGCTGGAATTGGGGCCGATGGTGAGCGCGGTCTCGTCCCTGAAGATCAACTGCGCGCTGGCATTGCGGGCCGTGTCGACGCGTTCGTTCTTGAACACCCCGAGGCCGGATTTGAGCGTGCGGGTCTCAGATCCAAGAGTGCCGGTTGCCTGGTTGCGGACCGCGGCCGCCGTGCCGATGCGATCGGCGGCATAGGCCTGCTGCCCCCCAAGGGTGATTATCGCAGCGCTGGCAAGCAGGAACCGTTTGTAGGCTCTCATTGGCTGTGTATCCGATCCTAAGTGACGCGATCGCTTTGCATTAACCATACTACCGCAGCAATGAACGTCATGCCACGGCGGCAATAGTAGACCGGCTGATTTCCCAGGCCTCCAATAAGTAGTACGGGGCCTGAACGGGTCATCCTCCCCGGTAGTGCGACAAATTGGACACGCTTCAGCTGCCAATGCGCTGCGCATTTCAACTGAGTTTGCCGGCGGAGGCTGCGATAATCTTTGTGCCGTTGCCGCATTGCTAGAGGGAGATGTGCCATGGCCGCCCGCGATCCGATCAGCACGCTCGCAACCCACGAGGTGACGAACCAGCCGCCGCCGTTCGAGCCCTATAATCTTTACGATGGCGATCCGGCCTTGAAGGAGGCGCTACGCCGCGAAGGCGGGAAATCGGCCGAGGAGAAGGTGCGCGCGTTCGGCGAGCGCCTGGGCAGCGAGGAGGCGTTCGAGCTTGGCCGCCTGGCGAACGAGCATCCGCCCGAACTCCGGCTGTTCGACCGCTATGGTCGCCGGATCGACGAGGTCGAGTTCCATCCGGCCTATCATGAACTGATGGCGCTGGCGATCGAGCATGAGGTTCCGACAGCCGCCTGGACCGCCAAGTCGGGCGGCCATGTCGTCCACACCGCGCTCGAATATATGCTGATCCAAGTCGAGGCCGGGGTCTGCTGCCCGATGGCCATGACCTATGCGGCCATTCCCGCCTTGCGAAACCAACCCGACTTGGCAGCGGAATGGGAACCTCTGATCCTTTCGCGGGATTACGACAAGCGCTGCATTCCGGCGAACGAGAAGGCCGGGGTCACGATCGGCATGGCGATGACCGAAAAGCAGGGCGGCTCCGACGTCCGCGCGAACACGACCCGGGCAGAACCGCTCAATGGCGGTGGGCCGGGAGGTGAGTACGAACTGGTCGGCCACAAGTGGTTCTGCTCGGCGCCGATGTCCGATGCGTTCCTCACGCTGGCCTATGCGGAGGGCGGCCTTTCGTGTTTCTTCGTGCCGCGGTGGCGGCCGGACGGCACGCGCAATGCTTTCATGATCCAGCGTCTGAAGGACAAGCTGGGCAACAAGTCGAATGCCTCCTCCGAGATCGAGTATCACAACACCTGGGCCCGCATGGTGGGCGAGGAGGGCGCCGGCATTCGCACCATCATGGAGATGGTGCAGCACACACGCCTCGATACGGCGCTCGCCCCCGCCGGCATGATGCGCCAGGCCATGGTGCGTGCGCTTCACCATGCGCGGCATCGGACTGCGTTCCAGCGGCTGCTGTCGCAGCAACCACTGATGCGCAATGTCCTGGCCGACATGGCTGTGGAATGCGAAGCGGGCACCACGATGGTCATGCGGATTGCGCGCGCCTACGACAACAGCGAGCGCGACGAGTCCGAGCGTCTGTTTGGGCGGCTCGCCGTCGCGGTCGCGAAATATTGGCTCAACAAGCGCAATGCCGGGCTGGTCAACGAGTCGATGGAGTGCCTGGGCGGGGCCGGATATGTCGAGGAAAGCGGGATGCCCAGGCTTTATCGTGAAGCGCCGTTGAACGGCATTTGGGAAGGCTCGGGCAATGTGATTTGCCTAGACGTATTGCGCGCGATGCAGCGGGAGCCCGACAGTGTCGCGATCTTCATCGGCGAGCTCGAGGCGTCGCGAGGCGGCGATCGGCGGCTCGATCATGCGATCGACGACGTGAAGGCCATGTTGGCGGATGTCGAGGAGGCTGAGATGCGGGCGCGGCGGACGACGGAGGCGATGGCGCTCGCACTCGAAGGCGCGCTGTTGGTCCGCCATGCGCCGCCGGCGGTGGCCGATGCCTTCTGTGCGTCGCGCCTCGGCGAAGACCGGCACCACACCTATGGCACACTTCCGACGGGGCTCGATCTCGACGCGGTCATCGAGCGAAACAGTGCCGGTCTTGCGTGATGGCAGGAATTTGTAATTTATTGAAAATAAACAATAATATTGAAAGCAAATCGTTTCGGCTCGGACTTGAAATCGGTCCGGGTTTGAATATCTAAAATGTATCGGAGCCCATTCGGGGCCGATACCGACATAGGTCCGACCATGGTGGTGGACCGTCTGATCTCTACATGTTGCTTCTGAAGGAGGATATGTAGCCATGCGACTGCAATACCTTTCCCCCCGTATTTCCAAGCGCGCGCTCACGACCGGCGGATACGATCCGTTCCGGCAGTTCCGCTCGCAGTTTGACCGTCTGTTCGAGGACTTTTTCGGCGACGAGGGCCCTGCCGGCCGCGCCGAGGCGGCTGCGGTGCCGGCGATTTCCCCCAGCCTTGATGTCGCCGAAAGCGACAAGGCCTTCGAGATATCTGTGGAACTGCCCGGCGTTGCGGAGAAGGACCTCGACGTGACCGTCTCCGAGGGCGTTCTCTCCATAAAGGGCGAGAAGCGCTCCGAAAGCGAAGAGAAGGACAAGAACTATCACCGCGTCGAGCGCAGCTACGGTTCGTTCGAGCGCCGGCTGACGCTGCCGGCCGAGGCCGACGCCGAGAAGATCGACGCCGGTTTCGCCAATGGCGTCCTCACGGTCACGATCCCCAAGGCTGAAGGTGCCAAGGAGACGGTCAAGAAGATCTCGATCAAGAGCGCCTGACGCTCGCAGCGACCTCCCACTCGATGAAACACGAACCGGGCCCCTTACGGGGCCCGGTTTTTTGTGTGCCCATCGGGCGCGCTGTCAGGCGGCTTTTTCCATCGCAGCCGCGAGGTTCTCGTTGAGCTTGTCGAGGAACTGGTTGGTGGTGAGCCACTTCTGGTCGGGACCGATCAGGAGGGCCAGATCCTTGGTCATGAAGCCGGACTCAACGGTCGAGACGCAGACCTGTTCCAGCGTGTCGGCGAAAGCGGTGACGTCGGGCGTATCATCGAACTGACCGCGATATTTGAGCCCACGCGTCCAGGCGAAGATCGAGGCGATTGGATTGGTCGAGGTTTCGCGGCCTTTCTGGTGCTCGCGGTAGTGACGCGTCACCGTGCCGTGCGCGGCCTCCGCCTCAACCGTCTTGCCGTCGGGGGTCATCAGCACCGACGTCATCAGCCCCAGCGAGCCGAAGCCCTGGGCCACCGTGTCGGACTGCACGTCGCCATCGTAGTTCTTGCACGCCCAGACGAAGCCGCCGGACCATTTGAGGGCGGCGGCCACCATGTCGTCGATCAGGCGATGCTCGTAGGTGATCTTCTTCGCCTCGTATTGATCCTTGAACTCGGTGTCAAAGATCTCCTGGAACAGATCCTTGAAGCGGCCATCATAGGCTTTGAGAATCGTGTTCTTCGTCGACAGATAGACGTCGTGGTTCCGCATCAGGCCGTAGTTGAGGCAGGCCCGCGCGAAGCCGCGGATCGACTCATCGAGGTTGTACATCGCCATCGCGATGCCGCCATCGGGGAAGTCGAACACCTCGCGCTCGATTTTCTGGCCGTCCTTGCCCTCCCATGTGAGGGTCAGCTTGCCGGCGCCCGGCACCACGAAATCGGTTGCGCGGTATTGGTCGCCGAAGGCATGACGGCCGATGATGATCGGCTTGGTCCAGCCCGGCACCAGCCGCGGCACATTCTCGCAAATGATCGGCTCGCGGAAGACGGTGCCGCCGAGGATATTGCGGATCGTGCCATTCGGCGATCGCCACATCTGTTTGAGACCGAACTCCTCGACCCGCGCTTCGTCGGGGGTGATGGTGGCGCATTTGACGCCCACCCCATGCTCTTTGATGGCTTCGGCCGAATCGATCGTGATCTGGTCGTCGGTCTCGTCGCGCTTCTCGATGCTGAGGTCGTAATACTTCAAATCGACATCGAGATAGGGAAGGATCAGCTTGTCCTTGATGAACGCCCAGATGATCCGTGTCATCTCGTCGCCGTCGATCTCGACGATCGGGTTCTTGACCTTAATCTTCGCCATGTCTTCCAGGCATTCCTTGTGTCTGCGGGTGGACGGAAAATCGGTGCGGGGCTGGGGGCCACGAGCCGGCCGGACCATATCACTGCACCTGCGAATGGCAAGGGACTGGATGGTGGCCGAAAGCCGCGGCTTGCGCGGCTGCGCTACAAATGCTTGCTGTCGAGCCCAAAGCGGGGGGCCGGTGCCTTATCGAGCGCCTCGAAAGCCTCTTCAACTCCCGGGACCACGATAAAGAGCGCGGCATGTTCCTTGCGCACGAAACCGCCTTCGGTCATGGCGGCGATCATCTGTTGAAGCGGGCCCCAATAGCCGTCGACGTCGATGATGATCACCGGCTTGTCATGCAGCCGCAACTGCCGCCAGGTGACGATTTCGAAGGTCTCGTCCAGGGTTCCAAGTCCGCCGGGCAGGACAGCAAAGGCATCGGCCAATTCGGACATCTTGGCTTTGCGCTCGTGCATCGTCTCGACGACGATGAGCTCGCTAAGAGTACTGTGCCCGACTTCCCGCTCTTGCAGATGACCTGGAATGATCCCGGTCACGGCGCCGCCTCCCTTGAGGACCGCGTCAGCAAGAACGCCCATGAGCCCGACACGGCCACCACCATAGACAAGGCGGATACCGCGCGCCGCCAGTTCCGAGCCCAGACGTTCGGCTGCTGCGGCATAGATCGGCGATGCCCCCGCCGACGAGCCGCAATAGACGCATAGACTGGAGATCGCTGTCATTGGCAAATAGCAAATGGCAAATGGCAATCGACACGGTGTGCGCCGCAAGACAGGTATCGGACCAGAACCAGCGTGCCGCGGGAGGTGGGGACAGGCTCTTGTTCCCCATCAACGATGCGATGTCAATTGGGCCGGTATCGTTGCACGAGACAGAGCGCCAAATGCCGTGGCACGTACTCAAGCGCGCGTTAGCTGTCGGTCCCAATAGGGCTCCGGACCGAAATGCTCGCGCAAATGCTCGACCAACAGTCCGACCATTCCGCTCGATTGTCGGTTCGGCGGATAGACGGCGAAGAGTGAGCTCTCGGGTATCTTGTAGTCGGGCATCACGATCCGCAAACGGCCGGCCTGCAACTCACGGTGAACGAAGAATGTCGGTAAATGCGCGATGCCCAGGCCACTCAGCGCGGCGTCCATCAAAATGTCGCCATTGTTGGCCGTGATCCTGCCGGAGACCCGCAAAGTGCGAGCGCCGTCCGGCCCGATGAAGGTCCAAAGATCGCGCGAAGCGAGATAGGTGTAGTGAAGGCAGCTATGCGCCGCCAGATCATCCGGCTCGTTGGGCATGCCGTGGCGTTCCAGATATGTCGGCGACGCGGTCAGCACCACACGGATCGGCGCGATGCGCTCGGCAACCAGGCTGGGCTCGACCTGCTTGGCGACGCGTAGCGCAACGTCATGTCCTTCTTCATTCAGATTGGCGAACCGATCCGACAGGCTGACGCTCAATTCGAGATCGGGATGACCGGCGGCGAAACCAGCTATGGCGGATCCGAGATGGCGAATCCCGAACGAGACCGGGGCGTTTACCGTCAGCGAACGGCCGGCATCGGAATGCAGGCGCTGGACCAATTGGCCCGCATCGTCGACCTCGGTGAGGATGCGCCTGCAGCGGTCGTAATAGACCAATCCCGCCTCGGTGGGGATGACCCGGCGTGTGGTGCGGTTGAGCAGCTTGGCGCCCAACTCCGTCTCCAGCTGCGTTACGCGCTTGCTTACGGCGGAACGGGACAAACCCAACTTCTCGGCGGCCTCGGTATAGCTTTCGGTTTCGACGATGCGGGCAAATATCTGCATCGAATGGAATATGTCCATTGCGGCGCCCTATTGTTGCTAATTGAGCAACAATTATGCTCACACAACGGTGATTGTCCAACCGCCGAATAGCGGTGATAGTCTCTGAATTCATTGGGATTGAAGTGAGCTAGGGTATCCGGCGGTTTTGTGGGGGTGTCCGCCGGGGCAACAACGGGAGAGGAGCCTGTAAATGCGGATACTCACGAAGCGGCATCTCGCGGTCGCGGCCGTCGCCGGCAGCCTAGTGGCGATGTCGGGCGCCACAGCGTTTGCGGCCAGCCCGGCCGAGTCGTTGGCGCTGCGCAAGGCGGTCATGCAGTCGATTGGCGCGCATTTCGGCGCCACCGTCGCGGCGATCAAGAGTGGCGATAAGAAGCGAATTCAAGCGGCGGCGCGTCAGGCGATGGCGATCAACCACCTGTCGAAAATCATCCCCGTCGTGACACCGTCGGGCTCCGGCCAAGCCGCCGGCAAGTCCAGAGCGTTGCCGAAGATCTGGCAAGATTGGGCCGGATTCCAGAAAGCCGCAGCTAACCTGACGGCAGAGTCGGCCAAGCTCGTGGCGGCGCTCAAGACGGGTGACGCCAAGGCCGCGATGTCGCAATTTGGCCGCACCGGCAAGGTCGGATGCGGCGGCTGCCATGGCACGTACCGCGCCAAGAAGAAGTAATCGAAGAATCCTGATATAGTGCGGGGGCGGCGGGCGATGGTCCGCCGCCTTTCGTGTGTTTGCGGTAGGGGGCTTTAAGGGTTGCGTCTTGTACTCGCTGGATTGGCGTTCGGCGCTGCTCAGATTCTTGCCGTGACACAAGGCGCCGATGCGCGTGCAGAGGCGTCCGCGGTTGAACGCGGCAAGTACCTGCTCTACGCGGGCGGCTGTATCGCCTGCCACACCGACAAAGCGACCTTGAAGGCCAAGGGGCCGATCCTTGGCGGTGGCCGGGTTCTGAAAACGCCATTCGGAACGTTTATTGGGCCGAACATCACGCCGCATCCCAAGCATGGAATTGGCCGCTGGACCGAAGCCCAGTTCAGGCGCGCGCTCCGGCACGGCCGAGCCCCATCGGGCCGCCACTATTATCCGGCATTTCCATACACGTCGTTCACGCGAATGACGGATCGGGATATTGGCGCCTTGTGGGCCTACCTGCGAACCGTGAAGCCCGTTGATCGGCCGAACAAGCCGCATGAGCTCGCATTTCCCTACAACATCCGTTTCCTCGTCACCTTCTGGAAATGGATGAATTTCAGGCCCGGGCCGCTTGCACCGGATCCCGCGAAATCAAAGCCTTGGAACCGGGGCGCTTATTTGGTGAGGGCGCTCGGCCACTGCGGTGAATGCCATACGCCGCGAAATTCGCTGGGTGGCCTCAAGCGGAACCTGTCCATGTCGGGCTCGGCGGACCAAAAGGGCGGCGCCCCGAATATCACGCCGCACAAGGAGACCGGTATCGGCAACTGGAGCGCAGAAGATCTCGTGAGCGTACTAAAGCTCGGGATTCTGCCGGACGGCGATTTCATTGGCGGCGAGATGACCGAGGTCGTCGAATACAACACCTCCAAGCTGACGGACGCCGACCTGAAAGCCATCGCGGCCTATCTCGCGGCGTTGCCGCCAATTCGCAGCAAACCAAAGAAGAAGAAATCGCCCGGCGAGGAGTGATCGCCGGGCGGCATCTATCCCGCCCGCGCGACCGGCCCGACGTCGTTCGATTGCAGCGTGTGCTTGGTCGACATGAGAACGAGCTCGACGCCGACGATCCGCTCCATGCAGAGCTGGAGATAGTTGGCCAAATGCCCGTCCAGGCCGTTTGCCTCGATGTCGACTTGGAGGCCGCTGGAGGCATGATCGTGGCGACGGGCGTGAAATGCCGCGGGGATCAGACCCCGCTTGGCGAACAACGCCATGAGCCGGGGCAGGACAGATGGCTCGGCCTCGGCCCGGACGGAAAAGCAATAGGTTTTGTGGTGGTCAGTCTTGTAGCGATGGTGCATGGCTCTCAATCCCGCAGAATAGGTCAATTCGAACAGCCGACGGTCCCGGTCGCTTGGTAAGCGCCGGGCCGGCAATTCGAATGATCTGTCCCGCGAGTGGAGCCAGCATGGGCGGAGACTAGCGGTCTTGCCCCAATTGGGCAATATGTTGGTCCCTCACTGTCCGCGTGGCGCCCAGCTTGACCTGGGTCCGGTGAGGGGGCAGGTCTAGGTGCCGGACGGGCGGGCCGTCCGAAACGCAACGATTGGGCCACGGGATTGGGTAGGGAACGAGCCGATGGCGGACGATGGATTGCTGATTGGCAAGACCAACGACGAACAGAAACTTGCATTGCAGCTTTTGCCCCGCATGGCCAATCGCCACGGCCTGATCGCGGGTGCTACCGGGACCGGCAAGACCGTCACCTTGCAGGTCATCAGCGAGCAGCTCTCGCGTGCCGGCGTGCCCGTCTTCGTGGCCGACGTGAAGGGCGATCTCTCCGGGCTCTGCCAGCCCGGCAGGGATCATCCGAAGATCGACGAGCGCGTCGAGTTCCTGGGGCTCAATGATTATCGCCCGGAAGGAACGCCCGTCATTTTCTGGGACGTGTTTGCCGAGCAAGGCCATCCGATCAGGGCAACCATATCCGACATGGGTCCCCTGCTTCTGGCGCGGCTGCTCGACCTCAACGACACCCAGGAAGCGATCCTTCATCTGATTTTCAAGTTGGCGGATGACGAAGGGTTGATGCTCCTCGACCTGAAAGACCTCCGGAGCATGGTCGCTCATGTCGGCGAGAATGCCCGGGATCTTCGAAACGATTACGGCAATATCAGCCCCGCTTCGATCGGCGCGATCCAGCGATCGCTTCTGGTGCTCGAGGAGCAGGGCGGCGATCAATTTTTTGGGGAGCCTGCGCTCGAACTGCAGGACTTCATGCGCACCGCGCTCGATGGCCGCGGCGTCGTCAACCTGCTGGCCGCCAGCCAACTGATCCGTAATCCCAAGATCTACGCCACGATGCTGTTGTGGCTGCTCGCCGAGCTGTTTGAGGAACTGCCCGAGGTTGGCGATCCGGACAAGCCGAAGCTCGTCTTTTTTTTCGACGAGGCGCATTTGCTGTTCGACGATGCGCCGAAGGCCCTGATCGACAAGGTGGAGCAGGTCGTGCGGCTGATCCGCTCCAAGGGCGTCGGCGTGTTCTTCGTGACGCAGAACCCGCTCGACATTCCTGACGATGTGCTGGGCCAGCTCGGGAACCGGATCCAGCACGCCCTGCGCGCCTACACCGCGCGCGATCAAAAGGTGGTCCGGGCCGCGTCAGAGACGTTCCGCGCAAATCCCGCGCTCGATACCGAGCATGTCATTACCGAATTGGGTGTGGGCGAGGCGCTGGTGTCGTTCCTGGACCCGAAGGGCGTGCCGGGCATCGTGCAGCAGACGCTGATCCGCCCGCCATGTTCGCGGATCGGGCCCGCGACCGACGCGGAAAAATCGACCGTCAGGGCGGCCAGCCCCGTCGCGCAGAAATACGACGAACCGGTTGACCGGGAGAGCGCTCACGAAATTCTGACCGGGCGCACGCAGCGCAGGATGCGCGAGGCCGAGGCACAGCGGGAGGCGGAAGAGCGTCAGGCCGCCGCGGAAAAAGCGGAACGGGACGCAGCGCGCAAGACCCGGTCGGGCGGGGGGCGGCGTCGCCAGTCGGTGGGTGAAGCGCTTGCCAAGAGCGCGGCGCGAAGCATCGGCTCATCGCTCGGGCGGCAGATTGTCCGCGGTATTCTGGGGGCCATCCTGAAGGGCTGAATTTTTCAATCAATCGGCGAAAATCGACGTCGCCGGACATCCTAAAATGCGCAAATTTGCGCTCCATGGTGCGGTGCGTTAGGGTCGCCGCGCCATTTCGACGCCGGCATGGAAAGGGCCGGCGTTACCGCGTAAGCGCGGGCGATAAATCGAACAAAGGATCCAACAATGACCACGGCCAAGAATGGCGACACCGTGCGGGTGAACTTCACCGGCACATTGGAGGACGGCGCCCGGTTCGACAGCACCGATGGGCGGGACCCGATGGAATTCACCATCGGCGCCGAGCAGGTGATCGCGGGATTTGACAACGCGGTGATCGGGATGGCGCCGGGCGAGGTAAAGAAGGTCGTGTTGGCGCCGGAGCAGGCCTATGGCCACCGCGATCCACAAATCGTCGATACGGTACCGCGCAATGCGATCCCGCAGGAAATTCAGCTCGCCGAAGGCCTGGTTCTCGAGGCAAAGCGCGAGGACGGGCAGACCTTTGGCTTCACCGTGGTCGATTTCAATGAGACGACGGTGACCCTTGACGCCAATCATCCGTTGGCAGGCGAAACCCTCAATTTTGATATCGAGTTGGTGGAGATCGTTTGAGATTATCGGCGATGCCAAATCGATTGGCCAAGACCGCCACGTAGGGAAATTACCTTCTCACTCACATATCCAGGGCTGCTGCTTCCTACGCGGTCAGCGAAATAGACACGGTTGCCAACCACCACCAGGAAACCACGGTATTCGGTCTCCCTTGGCGGGCACCGCTCCCAGTGGTTGGTCGTGCGAATGACAGCCTGATACAGGATTGCCCCGCCATTTTCGGTTGCCCGCTGAGCGACGAGGTTCATCGTCCCGGTTATCCGCCGCGTGCCGCACTCATTTGGGATATCGAACGTTACGGGTTGTAGAACCCATCGCCCGAGTAGCTTCTTCGGCTTGGTCTTGGTTCGGGGCAGCGCACCAACCTGCGGCGGCAGTTTCAGTGCGGCAATTTTGGGTTTGGGCGGCGGCGCCGGCTTGGGCCGCAAAACCGGCACGTCCGTCTTCTTTTCAGCCGGCCGACCGTCAGCTGTGAGAGGCGGCGCAGGAACAGGGCGCTCCGGCCGCAGTCTGGCCACCGGCGGAAGTTTCTCGATCGGTTCCTTGATTTCGGCGCGCTTCCGCAATGATTCGGGCACCGGCATCGGCTCAGGCGCGGGCTTCTCCTTCTTGAGGATCGGCGGCTTCTTTTCCGTCACTTTTTTCTCGGGTGGTAAGGCCGGCTTCTCCATCGGAGGCGGCTTCTTCTGAGCGGGTTTTTCCTCGGGGGGCAAGGCCGGCTTCTTCATCGGAGGCGGCTTCTTTTCAGCGACCTTTTTCTCCGGCGGCAGAGTCGGCTTCTCAATTGGAGCCGGCTTTTTTGCCAATGGCTTCTGCGGCTTTGCCAGTGCCTGCTTTTCAACGGGTTTCTTCGCCTCGGGCTTCTTCGCCTCGGGCTTTGGTGCCGGCTTGCGGGCTTGTTGCTTGGGCTTGCTTGTGGGCTTCTTTTCCGGTGCCTTGCGCACGACCTCGACTGGAATTTCTTTTGGCAACGCTCTCGGCTTGCGCGGTTCCGGCAATGCGAACAGCACCAGCGCGATAATCGCCGAATGGAAGAGAGCCGAGCAGGGAAGGCCCCAACGCACACCGATCCAGTCTTTTCGTCCCGCTCGCCGTTCCATCGCCCAAATACGCATTGCTCGCGCCGGACTTTATCCAGCGCGCAGATTAGCAGTTAGATGAGGGTGGGCCGAACCAAACTCAAGAATGCGGCGATGCTATGGGCGGAGCCCGAATACAGGCAGTTTGGCAGGGTTGCCGTCGTGTTCAATCATTCTTGGGGTGGCTGGGGGACCTGGATTCGAACCAGGACTAAGCGGGTCAGAGCCGCTCGTTCTACCGTTAAACTATCCCCCATCGCCGGCGGATCGGGGCCGGATCGGTCGCATCGACAGGTATCGGCCGCGCCCTGTCCGGCGGCCAATGGCACCTAATTTAGGGCCATCCGGCCAAATTGCAATTCCGCCGATCCTGCAATAGTTTCGAAACATCGGCGGCATCCGACCTCGGACTGCCGTGCGATCGGGTGGGAGGAGGCGCCGGAATGACGGGCAATGGCGATTGCGGTGGCGAGGAGGTGCGTGGCCCGACCTACGCGGCGCTCGATCTCGGCACCAATAATTGCCGTTTGCTGGTTGCTCGGCCCACGCCCGATGGCTTCAAGGTTGTCGATGCCTTTTCGCGTATCGTCCGCCTTGGCGAGGGTCTTGCCAAAACAGGCCGCCTCAACGATGCGGCGGTGCGGCGCACCGTCGACGCGCTTCGGGTCTGCGCCCGCAAGATGCGCCGCCGATCGGTGATTCGGGCGCGCAACGTCGCCACGGAGGCGTGCCGGCGGGCGGAGAACTGCGATGCCTTTCTCACCCGGGTGCGCAACGAAACCGGCATCGATCTTGAGATCATATCGACCCATGAAGAGGCCCGTTTGGCGCTTGCGGGGTGTCTGCCGCTAATGGAAGGACCGGAGCGCTACGGTTTCGTGTTCGATATCGGTGGCGGCAGCACGGAGCTCATTTGGATCGATCTGGAAAAGGTGAACGGCGAGGCACATAGCGGGATACTGGGCACGTTGTCGTTGCCGGTCGGTGTCGTAAACCTCGCCGAACGCTTCGGCGGCGATCGGATTGGCCGTGCGGTTTATGAGGAAATGATCGACGACGTCACGAACAGGCTCGCGGATTTCGAGGCAGCCCATGACATCGCCAGCAAGGTGGCCGATGGAAATGTTCAAATGCTGGGCACGTCCGGGACCGTGACAACACTCGCCAGCGTCAATCAGGGATTGGCCCGATACGAGCGCAACCTCATCGACGGCGCGTATCTGGGCCGCACGGAGGCAGCGGAGATTAACGAGCGGCTTGCCGAAATGAACTACGACGAACGAGCCGGCGTGCCGTGCATCGGCCCGGAGCGCGCCGATCTCGTTGTGGCCGGGGCCGCGATCCTTGATGCCATCTGGCGGACCTGGCCAGTTTCGCGTCTGCGTGTTGCGGACCGCGGCTTGCGCGAAGGCATCTTGCTGAGCCTCATGGCCAAGTCTCGGTCGCACGGGGCCGCGGCGCTCAACTGACCGGATCGATGGCGCGGGGCAAAGCCGGCGGTCGCCCGCCACGGCGGACGAAAGCAGTGAAGGTGCGCTCGTCGCGCCGGCGCACCGCGTCCTCGACCAGATGGCTCGACCGTCAACTCAACGACCCCTATGTGCAGGAAGCGCAACGCGCGGGCTACCACTCGCGGGCCGCGTTCAAGCTTGCGGAAATCGATGACCGGTTCAAGTTGCTGCGGTCCGGTGCACGTGTCATCGACCTAGGCGCCGCCCCTGGGGGCTGGTCGCAGATCGCTGCTGCCCGGGTCGGTGTGGACAATGTGATTGCGCTGGACCGTGAGGACATGGCCGAGGTGCCAGGCGTTCGGTTTCTCAAGGGCGACTTCTTGGAACCGGATACGGTTGCCCTGTTGGAAACCCTGCTGGACGGCGGCGCCGATGTAATCCTGAGCGACATTGCACCCGCGACGACAGGCCATTCCGCGACAGATCACTTGAGGATCATCGCGATCGCGGAAGCCGTGCTGGATTTCGCCGAAACGGTGCTCAACCAGGGCGGCGCGCTGGTCATCAAGGTCTTCCAAGGCGGCACCGAAAAGGACCTCTTGGACCGCTTGAAGCGACTGTTCGAGAGCGTGAAACACGTCAAGCCGCCGTCGAGCCGCAAGGAATCGCCTGAGCTCTACGTGGTGGCCAAAGGGTTCAAGGGACGGGGCGGCCGCTAGCCGCCTCTTCATATCGAAATCGGCCGAGAGGCACGTCAGTCGGCATCCGCCATGCTGCTGAGCAACCGTGTCTCGAAACCGGCTTCGCGCAGCGCGCTGAGGATCGTGTCGACATGCTGTCGGTCGCGCGTTTCCAGCACGACGTCCAGATCGGCGAGCTTGACCGGGACGTCCTGAAACAGGCGCTGGTGATAGATTTCGACGATGTTGCCGCCGCGGTCGCCGATCAGGGTAGCGACCTTCGCCAGGGCACCCGGGGCATCACTGATTTCCACGCGTATGCGGATGAGCCGGCCTTCACGCACCAGCCCCCGCATCAGGATCGAAGCCAGGATCCGCGAGTCGATATTGCCGCCCGAGACGATCACGCAAACACGCTTGCCTGCGAAGCGATCTTTGTTTGCAAAGAGCCCGGCCAAGGCGGCGGCGCCGGCGCCCTCGGCGACCGTCTTCTCGATGTCGATCAGGATTTGCACGGCCTGCTCGATCGCTGCTTCGCTGACCAGAAGGATGTCGTCGACCAACGCTTCGACGATCGGCCTGGTCAGCTTCCCGGGGTTCTTGACGGCGATCCCATCGGCGATCGTGTGGCCGCCAACCTCGGGTGCGACGCCCTTCAGCGCCTGGTGCATCGACGGATAGAGCTCGGCTTCCACACCGAAGATCTCGATATCAGGTTTGATGGCCTTGGCAGCGACGGCGATGCCCGAAATCAAGCCGCCGCCGCCGATGGGCACCACGATCGTATCGAAGCCCCCGGTATTCTCCAGGACTTCGAGAGCAATAGTGCCTTGTCCGGCGATGACCAGGGGATCGTCGTAGGGATGGATAAGGGCCAGCCCTTTCTCGCGGTGGAGGGTGTCGGCGTGCTCGGCCGCCTCGGCCAAGGACTCCCCGGACAGCACGATGGTGGCGCCCAGCGCTTCGGTTCGGCTGATCTTGGTGAACGGGGTTCCCTTCGGCATGACGATCGTTGCCGGGATGCCGAGGCGTTGCGCGGCAAAGGCGACGCCCTGGGCGTGGTTCCCGGCCGAAGCTGCCACGACGCCGGCCTTGCGCTCGGCATCGGTCAGGCTCTGCAGCTTCACGAGCGCGCCGCGTTCTTTGAACGACGCCGTGAACTGGAGGTTCTCGAGCTTGAGCCAGACCTCGCATCCCGCCATTTCCGAAAGCACCATCGAATGATCAAGCGGAGTGACCGCGGTCGATCCGGCGATCTGCTTCTGGGCAGCCCTGACGTCGTCGATGGTGACGGCGAGGGCCGGGCTTTTTCCGCGTCGGCGCTTACTTTTCGGCATTGGTCGGACGAAGAGTGAGTATGCCGCTTGCCGACTGGCGAAGCGCGGCGCGCTTGGTGGGAATGCGCACATAGCGGACATCGCGCCACCGTCGGACGAAGTCGCCGTAGTGCCGGGAGAAGATGTTGCCCGACTGGCCGGTGGAGATCACGAAACGCGACTGCTCGAGATCGGCCAAGTCATATAGAGCGCGAAAGCCGGGGCCGTGACGCTGGGCGTAAGGCGCGCGCTCGTTCCTGAAGACGGGCGAGGCCTTGTTGATGGTATAGCCGTCGCCGTTCGTCGGTATTCTGAGATTTCCGACGTCGCGCAACATTGGAATGAAGTTGAAGACCGAGTGCCGGAAGTCGGCATAGTGCGCCTGACCCCATCGCCAGCGGTTAGGATCGTTGCCATAGCGCTTCCGCAGGTCGGTCAATGCACGCTCCAGCGCCAACGCCATCCGGCTGTCGCAGGTTTCTTTCGCCGCCGTGCCCGTCACATCGCACCAGCGCGTTGCGCTGGTCAGCATGTGCCGCACGACCTTCGGTCGCGCACCCCAATAGCCGTCGAACAATTTGCCGAGTTCATCGGCGTAAAGGGCGCGGTTCGCTTCCCGCAGCCACGCCATGAAGATCAGTGGCTCGGGGCGCGTACGATCCATCTGTCGGTTCCACCGCCGCAGCCTAGCAATGGCCTCTTTACCGCGAGCACTGGTCGGGTGGACCTTCAGGAAGTAGGGCAGGAGTTCTCCGGACATGCGTGAGAAATGGTCGGCCTGGATCTTTGCCATCGAATTCAGGTCGTGCTTGGCGGTCTGGCGCAGCAGCTTGGCGATCCGTCCGGCGCGGAAATAATCGCCCCATTCGTGGGAGAGAAAGTACTTGTAACCCGGCCCGACCAATCGATTGTTCGCGTTGACGATGACGCCGGAGGTGGGGTTCAGAGTATGCGGCAGCTCATCGAACGGTATGAACCCCGTCCAATCGTTGCGGCCCGTGGCGCCGTCGCCCGGCATATAGCCGTCACCGGATTTTCGGATCGGAATGAGGCCCGGCGTGAAAAGGCCGATTGCGCCGCCCACATCTGCATAGGTGATGTTCTGTGGCGGTGCGGTCCATCGTTGAAGCGCGGATTTGAATTGTTGCCAGTTCCGTGCGCGGCTCAGCGCGAGCAGCGCATCGGCGGTCGTTTCGTTTTCGCGGAGCCAGGGTGCGGCCAAGGCCAGCAGCTGGCCCTTCGGAAGGGCATTGCGCGTCCGTTTGCTGACAATCCCGTTCAGAATGGGGCCATGCCTGGTCTCGCGCACCGTGATCGTGACCGGTTTGGCCAATTTGACCTTGATGAGTTCCTTGCGGATGACGAAGGGACGGGGGCCGTCGGGCGTCAGGTAACGGCCCGAATTGGACGGATCAATGGTCTCGATGAAGACATCATCGGTGTCCGCGTAAGTGTTGGTGAAGCCCCAGGCGATATGGCCGTTGTGTCCAAGCAGAACGGTCGGCACGCCGGGCGTCGTGGCGCCGACTGTGCGCCCTCCCGGCGTCTCGATGTGGACCAGATACCAAAGAATGGGCGTGCCGATCTGCAGATGTGGATCGTTGGCGAGGATCGGTTTGCCGGTTTTCGTGTGCCGACCGGAGACGGCCCAGGCGTTGGAGGCCCCGCTCCTGAGGGCCTGCGGGATCGCGGCGAGTACCGCACCGAGTTCGCGGTGGTCCAACCTATCTGTGTGGCGGCTGTCGATACTCTTGATCGTGATCGGTGCATCTCCCGGATCGGGGGGCCAGAGGTCGGGGATGGCCTTGGCACCGATCCGCTGGGCCATATAGGCGCGCAGGATCTCGCTTCGCCAGTTGATCGTGAGGCCCGTCGCCATGATGCGGCCCCAAACGAGCGAGTCGGCGGGCTTCCAAGGCTCCGGCGTGACGCCGAGCAATTGAAACGACAAGGGCAGAGCGCCACTGTGAGTCGCCAGGTAAGCATTCACACCGGCGGCGTAAGCCTCGAGCCCCGCGCGCGTCTCGGTCTTTAGATACTTAATGCTGGCCTGAGAGCGGCGATACATGCCGAGGGTGCGCGCCATCCGGTCGACCCTGAGCGCCGGGGCCCCCACGATCTCCGCCAGGCGGCCGGCGCCGAACCGGCGCATCAGCTCCATCTGCAACAGCCGGTCCTGGGCGTGAACGTAGCCGAGCGCGAAGACGGCATCGCGGTGGTTGGCCGCGAAGATGTGGGGTATGCCGTTGGCGTCGCGAATGATCTCAACCGATCGGCCGAGACCGTTGACCTTGACGACGCCATCGGTCTTGGGAAGCGACGTCCGCAGCCAGAAAAAGCCGGCGACCGTAATGACGAACGCAATGGTGACCGTCGCAAGAAGGGTCCGGCCGATCCATTTGTTGATGCGTCGCATATGGCTTAGTTAGCCGAAGCGTGGCCCTCGGCGCAATGACAGTGCAGTGTTCGTGAGCACGGCGGCGAACAATACGCCGCCGCCGATGAGCGCCCAGTCGCTCGGAACCTCGTTGATGGCGAGCCACACCCAGAGCGGCGCCAGTATGGTTTCGGTGAGTGCCAGCAACGCAGTCTCGGCCGGCGGAAGACGTTGTGCGCCGAACACGAACAGGACGAGGCCGAGCCCCATCTGCCCGACGCCCATCGCGGCGAGGATGCCCATATCGCGGACGGGGACGCTGGCTAAGTCGGCGTACGGCAGGGTGATCGCTGCCGATACAATGCCGGCGATGCAGATGGCGGGGATCAAATTGACCTCTCCGCTGCCGCGCATTACCACGATGCTGAAGGCGTAGAGGACGGCAGCAACGATCGCGAGCAGGTTGCCGAAGAGCTCGCCCGAGCCCATGCGCTCCAGAAACATCAACGCAATCCCGCCGCAGGCGATCGCGATCGCGGCCCAGCTGCGTGGCGTCACGCGCTCCTTCAGCATGACCATGCCCAGCGCCGCTGCAAACAGCGGAGCGGCGGCGACCAACACAAGCGTGTTCGCCACGGTCGTCCGACTGATGGAAAAAATGTAGCAGATGATTGCAAGGCCGATTGCGATGCCGGAATAGAGGCCAGCGCGGCCTGCCTCGCGGAACGCTGCGGCGATCCGGCCGCGTTTGATAACCGCCATTAAGATCAGCATGGTCAGCGTCATGAACGCCGAGCGCCAGAACACGATCGTCCACTCGTCGACCGTTAGCGCGCGCACGATGACGCCCGACAGGCTCAGAAAGAAGGTCGAGCTGACGATCAGAATGATCCCGGTGACATAGGCGGTTGGCATCGGCCTTTGCTTCGTTGGGGGATTGATGATCGCTTTGGCCGTACGCCAAGGTCTGTAGCGTTCTTGGGCGCCGAGGATTTGCCTATGCTGTGCGGATGGACGCAAGACTTTTCCACGCCCGCCCGGCCGAGCTACGCGAGGCGCAAGCCGAACGATTGGCGGGCGCTTTGTGATTGAGGCCGTCAGCCCATCGCGGCGGCCAGGCCGGGCTTCACGGGCGCGGCAGCGCGCCCACGCGGCACGATCGAGAAATGGCTGGACCAAGCGGGCGCATCTGCGCGGATGCCGATCAACACATTGAAATATAGTCATAATCAATAGATATTAAATTAAGAATAATTCTTAGTTGTATTATAAAATAGGATCATTACATAGTCTCACAGAGGCACTCAAGGGCTGGCGGCACGTCGCCCTGACCTTGTTTCCGTGACTGTGTGAGAGGAGGCGATCCTATGCGAGTTCCCACTGTGACATTCAAGACCCGCGTTCGCGACGAGACGGTCGAAGGCCCGAACCCGTTCCGCTGGGAGGATGTGACCAGCGACGAGATCTTTGCCGGCAAGCGTGTCGTTTTGTTTGCTCTGCCTGGCGCGTTCACGCCGACCTGCTCGACGACGCATCTGCCGCGCTTCGAGGAGCTCTATGACGAGTTCAAGGCGCAGGGCATCGACGAGGTCTATTGCCTCAGCGTCAACGACGCCTTCGTGATGTTTCAGTGGGGCCAGTCGCTGGGCGTGGAAAAGGTGAAGCTGCTGCCGGATGGCTCGGCGGCGTTCACCCGCGGCATGGACATGCTGGTGAAGAAGGACAATCTCGGTTTCGGTCAGCGCTCGTGGCGCTACTCGGCCTTGATCGAGGACGGCGAGGTCAAGAAGGTTTTCGCCGAGCCGGGCTTCGAGGATGACTGCCCGATCGATCCCTTCGAGGTTTCCGACGCCGATACGATGCTCGCTTATCTGCGCGGCGTTGAAAACGAGAAGGCGGCCTGACGCATAACGCTGATGATCCATACGGCCCGGTCGCTTTGCCGTGACCGGGCCGTTCAAATTGGACGCGATTGCCTGGGGGGGACGGTAGCCGTCCGCTCGGTGGGAAGGGCCGTCGTCTGCGGTCAGCCAGCGAGCTTCTTTGCTACCTCGATCGAAAAGTAGCTGAGAACGCCGTCGGCGCCGGCGCGCTTGAAGGCCATCAGGCTCTCCATCATCACCCGGTCGCCGTCGAGCCAGCCGTTCTGCGCGGCCGCCATCAGCATCGCGTACTCGCCGGAGACCTGGTAGGCGTAGGTCGGCACGCCGAAAGTTTCCTTCACGCGCCGGACGATGTCGAGATAGGGCATGCCGGGCTTGACCATGACCATGTCGGCACCTTCCTCGATATCGAGCGCCACTTCGCGGATCGCCTCGTCACCGTTGGCCGGATCCATCTGGTAGGTTTTCTTGTCGCCCTTGAGGCTCGAGGAGGAGCCGACCGCGTCGCGGAACGGCCCGTAGAATCCGGACGCGTACTTCGCCGAATAGGCCATGATGCGGACGGCGTCGAGGCCCTCGTGATCGAGGGCGTCGCGGATGATACCGACGCGGCCATCCATCATGTCCGAAGGCGCGATCACGTCGCAGCCGGCCTTGGCCTGAACCAGCGCCTGCTTGGCCAGGATCGCCAGCGTATCGTCGTTGTCGACGTAGTCGTCGCGGATTACCCCGTCATGGCCATGGCTCGTATAGGGATCGAGCGCGACGTCGCAGACCACACCGATCTCCGGATGGGCTGATTTCACCGCGTGGATGGCACGGCAGACAAGGTTGTCAGGGTTGGTCGCCTCGGTTCCTTCGTCGTCCTTGCGATCCTCGGGGGTCATCGGGAAAAGGGCGATCGCAGGAATGCCGAGCGATTTGGCTTCGCCCACGGCAGCGGGCAGGCGGTCGACAGTGTAGCGCACCACACCGGGCATCGAGTCGACCGCGACGGTCTCGCCTTTGCCCTCGATCACGAAGACCGGCCAGATCAGATCGGCCGGCGTCAGAACGTTCTCGGAGACGAGGGCGCGCGACCACGGGTCGCGGCGGTTGCGGCGCATGCGGACGCGCGGAAAGGCGCTGAGCGCCGTCGGTACGCGAGGGAAGCGGGGGCTCATTGTTCGATCAATATCAGTCCAAGGCCGGAACTCGAGGCATCCTATGACGAGGCTTTGCCCTGAGCAATGCTGACAAGATATGGTTAACAACGCGCTTACGGCCGATCTGACGGTTGCTAGCAAAAGTGGCTGACTACCCTTTACGTTAACGTAAGCGTAAACTAAGATCGCCAATATCACCCGAGCCGAAATCGACGATGCTTTCAGACGGGTGTGATACTGTGCGCAACGGGTAACTGACGTCTTGGCCGATCCGAGACCCCGGAGATTACGATGCCCGACGATGCCGTTCTCGATAGCAAATCCGATGTGAAAGGCGCTGCCGCGCCCGCGCCGAAACGCTACCGCACGAAGAACCGCCTGCGCTTCGTGACCGCGGCGGCGCTGTTCGACGGCCACGACGCTTCGATCAACATCATGCGGCGGATCCTGCAGTCAGGCGGGGCCGAGGTGATCCATCTCGGCCACAACCGGTCGGTCGACGAAGTGGTCACCGCAGCGATTCAGGAAGACGCTCACGGCATCGCGGTCAGCTCCTATCAGGGCGGCCATGTCGAGTATTTCAAATACATGATCGATCTGCTGCGCGAACGTGGGGCCGGGCACATCAAGGTGTTCGGCGGCGGCGGCGGCGTCATCGTGCCGGAGGAGATCCGCGAGCTGCACGACTACGGCGTGACCCGGATCTACGCGCCCGAGGACGGCCAGACGATGGGCCTGATCGGCATGATCGACGATATGCTGCGGCAGGCCGATGTCGATCTGACCAAGGACGTGCCGAAGGATTTGAAGGCGTTGGACCCGGCGGCGCACCGCGTGCTTGCGCGCGTCATCACCGCGCTCGAGGCCGGGACGTTGTCCAAGTCCGTGAAGGACACCGCAGCAAAGCAGGCGGCGGCGAACGCGGCGCCCGTACTTGGGATTACGGGCACAGGTGGCGCGGGCAAATCCTCGCTGACGGACGAGATCGTTCAGCGGTTCCGGCTCGACCATCCGGAGCTCGCGATCGCGATCATCGCCATCGACCCCTCGCGCAAGAAGACCGGCGGGGCGCTCTTGGGCGACCGCATCCGCATGAACGCGATCGGCGACGGCAAGGTCTATTTCCGCTCGCTCGCAACGCGGGGCTCCGACAAGGAGATCGCCGAGGCCCTGCCCGAGGCAATCCTGGCCTGCCGGGCCGCCGGCTTCGATCTCATTATCGCCGAGACCTCGGGCATCGGGCAGGGCGATGCGGGTATCGTGCCTTTCGTCGATCTCTCGCTCTATGTGATGACGCCGGAATTCGGCGCCGCGAGCCAGCTTGAAAAGATCGACATGCTCGACTTCGCCGATCTGGTGGCGATCAACAAGTTCGACCGCAACGGCTCCGAAGACGCGCTGCGCGATGTGCGCAAGCAGGTCCAGCGCAACCGCGAGGCCTTCGGGGTCGAGGCCGATGCCATGCCGGTCTTCGGCACGGTCGCCTCGCGCTTCAACGACACCGGCGTGACGGCGCTTTATCAGGGCATCCTCGACGCCTTGAGGACCTCCGGCAAGGGTCAGTGGGAGAGCGGCCTGCCCATGGTCACAACGAAGGTCTCGGGCAAGGCGCGGGCGATCATCCCGGCCGACCGGGCACGCTACCTCGCCGAAATCGCCGAGACGGTGCGCAACTATCATGCCCATGCCGCCGAGCAGGTCAGGATCGCGCGCGAACGCCAGCAGCTTCGCGAGACCAAGCGGATGCTCGGTGAGGGCGCGGCGGGGGCGAGCGATATCGATCCCCTGATTGCCGAACGCGACGCGGCGCTCGATCCGCGGGCGAAGAAGCTGCTCGAAATCTGGCCGACGGTGGTCGAGAACTATTCCGGTGACGAATACGTGGTGAAGATCCGCGACCGCGAGATCCGCACCAAGCTCAACACCACGAGCCTTTCGGGGACCAAGGTCTCCAAGGTGGCGCTGCCGCGCTACCAGGATGATGGCGAGATCCTGCGCTTCCTGCTGGCGGAGAACCTGCCCGGCAGCTTCCCCTACACGGCCGGCGTCTTCGCCTTCAAGCGTGAGGGCGAGGACCCGACCCGCATGTTCGCCGGCGAAGGTGATCCCAAGCGGACCAACCAGCGTTTCCACTATCTCTCCAAGGACAGCGCCGCCAAGCGCCTGTCGACCGCCTTCGACTCGGTCACGCTCTATGGCTGGGACCCCGACGAGCGGCCGGACATCTACGGCAAGGTCGGCACCTCGGGCGTCTCCATCGCGACGCTCGACGACATGAAGGTGCTCTATTCAGGCTTCGATCTGACCGACCCGGCGACCTCGGTTTCGATGACGATCAATGGGCCGGCGCCAACGATCCTCGCGATGTTCCTCAACACCGCGATCGACCAGAATGTCGACAAGTTCCGCGACGAGAACGGCCGCGAGCCGACCGACGAGGAGATCGCCAAGATCAAGGAATGGACGCTCGCCAATGTCCGCGGCACGGTGCAGGCGGACATCCTCAAGGAGGACCAGGGCCAGAACACCTGCATCTTCTCAACGGAGTTTTCGCTCAAGGTGATGGGCGACATCCAGGAGTTCTTCGTCCATCACGACGTGCGGAATTTCTATTCGGTCTCGATCTCCGGCTATCACATCGCCGAGGCTGGCGCGAACCCGATCTCGCAGCTTGCCTTCACGCTCGCCAACGGCTTCACCTATGTCGAGAGCTATTTGGCGCGCGGCATGCATATCGACGACTTCGCGCCCAACCTGTCGTTCTTCTTCTCCTACGGCATGGACCCGGAATACACGGTGATCGGTCGGGTGGCGCGACGCATCTGGGCGACCGTTATGCACGACAAGTATGGGGCCGGCGAACGCGCCCAGAAGCTCAAGTTCCACAGCCAGACCTCGGGCCGCTCGCTGCACTCGCAGGAATACGACTTCAACGATATCCGCACGACCCTGCAGGCGCTGATCTCGACCTACGACAACACGAACAGCTTGCACACGAATGCTTACGACGAGGCCGTGACGACGCCGTCGGCCGCCTCGGTCCGGCGCGCGATGGCGATCCAGCTCATCATCAACAAAGAGTGGGGTATCGGGAAGAACGAGAACCCGAACCAGGGCTCGTTCATCATCGAGGAATTGACGGACCTCGTCGAAGAGGCGGTGCTGCAAGAATTCGAGCGTATTTCCGAGCGCGGCGGCGTACTGGGGGCGATGGAGCTGGGCTATCAGCGCGGCCAGATCCAGGAGGAATCGCTCTATTACGAGACCCGCAAGCACGACGGCAGCCTGCCGATCGTCGGCATCAACACCTTCCTCAACCCGAACCCGGCGCCCCAGGAAACCACGCTCGAGCTGGCGCGCGGCACCGAGGACGAGAAGCAGGGCCAGATCAAGCGCCTCCGCGCCTTCCAGAAGACCAATGCGGACAAAGCGCCGGCGACGCTGAAGCGCCTGCAGGAGGCCGTGCGGCGCGATGACAATGTCTTCGAGGTGCTGATGGAGGCTGTTCGCGTATGCTCGCTTGGTCAGATCACCAACGCGCTCTTCGAGGTTGGTGGTCAGTATCGGCGCAATATGTGAGCGCTCGGCTCGTGACAAACGAATTATGTAGCGGTTGCGCTCTTCGTCCGGTCGGCGGAGGTAAGTCATTGGGTCGGCTGATCGCGATCGTGGCGACAGCAAGTTTGCTCATTGCGGCGACTGGGGCCTCCGCGTGGGCGGACGCCGTGTTTGTGGCAAAATATGCGAGCCAGGCCGATAAAAAGGTGTTCGTTACCAAGTATGCCAGCAACGCCGATTGCGTCATTTGGCGTTCGAAGTATCGCTCGAACGCGAAAGGCCCGGCCAAATGGTTCTTCGTGAAGTATGCGAGCGGCGCCAATCTCAAGATCTTCTACGTGAAATACGCCAGCAGCGCGGATCTGAAGGTTTTCTTCACGCCATATGCGAGCAATGCCCGCTGCAAATAACAGGATGTTTCTCCAAAATTGATGCTTGGAAATCAACGGTCCCGGTGAGGGAGTTTTTTCCTTAACCCGTCGGCCCATCGGCGTTAGCCTAGCGGCGCTGGAATTGGCCTCCAGTTCGGGTGAGACACAGCAAGGACGGGGCCCGAGCCTCCCATCATGACTGAACAGACCGTACCCACAATCCTCGGGACCGGCGTGCGCCTAGTTGGCACGATCGAATCGGAAGGATCGATCGAAGTCCATGGCCGGCTGGAGATCGACCTCCGCTGCGAGCGGTTGGAGATGTCCGAGGCGGCGGAGATCATCGGCAACGTGGCGGTCAAACACGCCGTCATTCACGGGCGCGTGACCGGCAACATCAAGGCCGTCAGCGTCCGGCTTTCCGAGACGGCGCGGATCGAGGGGGACATCATCGCCGACGACATCGTCGAGATTGCCGCGGGGGCGATCTGTGTCGGACGGGTGAAAAGCATGCAGGCCAACAAGCCAAGGGCCGTCGCGGCGCAAAAAGGGTAAGCGGGGGGTGGCGCCCGAGACGGGAGCGACTAAGTCGGGGCGTTTCTTTGAGGAGTTTGGACCCGGCGATACAATCCGGTCAAACCCGATCGAGGTCCGCGACGATACGATCCTCGCATTCGCGCACCTCTATGATCCCCAGCCATTTCACACCGATCCGGACTACGCGCGCGGAACAATGTTCGGCGGACTAATTTCCAGTGGCTGGCAGGTTTTAAGCGAGACGTTTGTCAAATTACTTGAGGAAGAGTTTCTCCGCGGCACCGGTTTGTCGTCCGAGGGGCTGGAGGATCTTCGCTGGCTACGGCCGGTCCGGCCGGGCGATGCCATCCATCTGAGAGTAGGCGTTCTGGAAACCTCCACAGACCGTCTGCCAGCCGACTGCGGCCGCGTCGTTTTCGATGTGGCGGCGCTCAATCAAGTGGATGAGGTTGTCATGAGCTACAAATTGTGCGCGATCATCCGCAGACGCATGGCCTGAATGCGATAAGGTTAACGGTCCGAGCCTTGCTTTTCGAACATCGCCCGGCTAGGTAATAGCTTGGCGGTGCGTGTTCCCATTGGGAACCAGGTCAGTACTGTCCCGATGCTTCGGGGCGATCCGAACGAAACAGTGTTAACCGTGGCGGCGCACTTGCCGCGGGCACCATTATTGACGCAGTTCGGCGGCTCAGGGCCGCCAGAAGTAATCAGAAGCAAAAGGGTTAACGGCGAAAGGAGTTTCCGTGGCGAAGGAAGAAGCGATCAAGTTTAGCGGTGAAATCACCGAAGTCTTGCCGAATGCCATGTTTCGGGTCCTCCTCGACAATGGCCACGAGATCATCGCTCACGCGGCGGGTAAGCTCAGAAAATTCAGAATTCGTATTCTTGCCGGCGACAAGGTCGACGTTGAAATGACGCCCTACGATCTTTCAAAGGGCCGTATTGTTTACAGGCACAAATAGTTGGTATATAAAGGTTTTCTGCCCAAGGCGCAGAAGACGCCGGTTATGGGATCAGAGTTGTTGGGGACAAGGGGTTGGGAGTAATGGAAACACAAGAGCAGTTGAAGGAGACCGTGGAAGTGGACACACGGAAGGAGCGGAAGTGCTTGATGTGCAGCACCCGCTTCCAGTCCGATGGCGCCCACAATCGGATTTGCCCGAAGTGCAAAAGCACTGAGGCTTGGCGCCGCGGCTGAGCCGGCGGCGGACCGAACCCGGTTTATTTCATTTCCTAGTCACACGAGCGCGCTGCCAAATTGGCGGCGCGCTGGTGTGTGAGCCAATCGTATCGGTCGGTTGGACCCGTCAGTTCCATCGACCATTTTGGCGTTCGCTTACGGCTTCCTGGCGACGATGTGAAAGATGTGCCAGTGCTTGCTCTGGCCCACTGGCCGTTCGGCTTCGGTTTCTTCCTCGAGAAACCTTTCGGTTTCCAACGCGGCCAAAAGCGCCTCGGCTTCGGAGCGCTTCAAGAACGTAATGCCGGATTTGCCCGATCCGGGTGCGGCCCAACTGTCGCGATCACCAAAGAACTGACCGCAGAACCGGCCGCCGGGCTCTAGGGCATCGACGATCCGGGCCCAGAGTTCGTGAAATGCACCAGGCGGGCATAAGGGCAGGGCAAAGCTCGAATTGATCAAGGTAGCGGCGGGTAGGTCGACGTCTTCGAATCTTTGGGCCTGAGCGGTCAAAGCTTTTGGGCCGAATGAAGCGGCCGCCTCTTCAAGCGCCTCGATCGAGGCGGTTGCGGCGTCTATGGCCAAAACGCGCCAACCCCGGCGAAGCAGCTCCATGGTATCGCGCCCGCCACCGCACCCAAGATCCACTGCGAGCGGTGACGCAGGCTTCGGTTTTGTCTGCCAATCGGCATCAAATCGCCGCAAGGCGAAACGCAAGGTCGAGCGCGGGGGCCGGTTGGCGGTTCGCTCGTAGTAGGTCACCCAATCGTGGGAGGGGCCCTCGCGGTTTGTCATGATGGGCCCGACGCTCGCCTACAAGCCGCCCAGAAACCCGATTGTTATGGCGGCGGCGATCAGTAGACCCAGCACCGCCGCAATGACGATGACCGCAATTTTCTGGTATTGCGGAAATCGGGACCAGACCGATCCGAGCGTTTCTCGAGGCGTGGTGGGCCCGACCGCCTCTCGATCGATGCTTCGTTGGGTCTCCTCCGCCGAGGCGATGACCGTGGCGCCGGGCGGGCGCGGCTTGGCGACTCGTCGAATCAGGTCTCGGGCGGTGGTTTGGTATTCGCCCAGCATGAGGGCCTCGGTGGCCTTCACCTCGGCTTCGGCGAACTGCTGCCAGTCCGCGGATTGCTCGACGTAGCAGCCATTGGCGCTGCCCAGATCGATGACGACGTATTGGCCGTCGCCAAGCTCTTCTATGCGGGCATGACGGCGGGAGACCGAGAGGTCCTCGATGACGATGTCGTTCGCCTCGTCACGGCCGATGGAATAGGTCACCAAGGATTCGCCTCTCTCGATGCCGCCGACCGATGTCAGCGGCCATTACGACCGCCATACGTCTTATAACGGCCGCCGCGTGCCCAAAACAGGCCTCGATTTCGAGCAAAAGGATCGAAATGAGCGAATTCGAACCGCTCGACGACCGGCTTTGGAGAAAGCGAGGAATTGGTTAGGGAAGTGTTACCGCCGGCGGCTCCCGGAGGCCCGGCGGCCCTATTCGGGGCGCCTGACCAACGCTGCAAATTCAAAGGATTCCGTACGGATTTTGCGCGCTTTCAAAGGCTCTGGGCCACTGGGCGAAAACGTCGATCCAACGCCTGTGATCGGCCCTGAATCCGCCAGCCCACCTCAAAAGCTTAAGGATATTTTAAGGCGCAATTCCTACCATCGCTTCAGGCAACCCAACACATCGGACTTGGCCGTGGAGCACGTATACCGAGAAGCATTCAGCATGATCGAGCGGCTGCACCGGCAGTTCCTCGATGTCCTGCGCAGTGAGCTCGATCGATTGGGCGTTGACGACATCAACAACGTCCAGGGCTTGATCCTGTTCAATATCGGGACCGACGAATTGACCGTGGGCGAACTGACGGCGCGCGGCTATTACCTTGGCACCAACGTCACCTACAATCTGAAGAAGCTGGTCGAATACGGCTATGTTCAGCAGGAGCGTTCGCCGCGCGATCGGCGTTCGGTTCGGGTGCGTTTGTCCGACAAGGGGCGCGAGCTGGCCGAGCAGCTGAAAAAGCTGTTCACCAACCACGCGCGTGCTTTGGGCGACGGCGTTATGTCGACGGAAGATCTCGAGGCGATGATCAAGAACCTTCGCACGCTCGAGCAGTTTTGGACGCGGGCGGCTAGCCAGCCCGGCTTCCTTCAGTCCAGCACGCAGGCTGCGTAAGGCCAGATCAACTCAAACGTCGAGATCAGCTCAAACGTCGAATAGCTCGTCGGGACGATCGATATACTCACTCAAGGTCGCGTGCATCTTCTGGAGCGCGCGGCCCTCGATTTGCCGAACCCGTTCCTTACTGACACCGAAATTCTCGCCGATCTCCGCCAAGGTAATGCGGCGCTCGGCCAGGAAGCGCTGGGCGATAATCTCGCGCTCCCGCGTGCTCAACCGATCGAGCGCCTTGTCGATCCAATCTGAGCGGGCGCGCCGGCCGCTCGCCGACACTTCGATATCTTCGGGATTTGGGGACCCATCGGCCAAGAGGTCGATTTGTTCGATCGCCTCATCATCGCCGATCGGCGTATTGAGCGACTGATCGGAGCGTGCGACATGCGCCTCCATTCGCTCGATCTCGGCCACGGTGGCGCCGAGCCGCTCGGCGATCATCTCGCGGTCGTCGGAGGATAGGCGGCCATCGAAGCGGGCAGCATGACGAGCCCGCAGGCGCCGGAGATTGAAGAACAGGCGGCGCTGCTTGGGGGTCGTCGCGGCCCTGACGATCGAGGAATTGCGGAGGATATAGTTCTGGATGCCGGCGACGATCCACCAGGTGGCGTAGGTGGAAAACCGCACATTGCGCTCGGGATCGAAGCGCTCGGCCGCTTCCATCAGACCGATATTGCCCTCCTGGACCAGATCCGCCACCGGCAGGCCGCTTCCCTTGAAGCCCACCGCGATGCGAACCACGAGACGGCCATGGGCCTCGATCAGCTCATGGAGCGCCTCTTCATCGCGGTCCTTCAGCCAGCGGCGAGCCAGGTCGGCCTCGACCTCGCGCTCCAGCAAGGGAGCGCGCATGGTCGCGGCAATATATCGACGATCGCTCTGTCCAGTACGTGCGCTATTTGACGTCGCCATGGTAACCTCGACTGCCGCGTCCCATATCCAACCTTACGGTGGTGAATACAGGCCCGGCTCCTTGCATTGACTACTGTCGAGCCGAAACTATATCGCCCATAGACGAAGGGTGCAATATTAATATCGAGTCGATATTAGTTGGGCCGGCAGAAAGCGGATCCGCCTATGACAGAGACCCTCGCCCATTTACTCGATCGCCTTGGCCGGGCTGTCCATAATCTGCAGTTTGCCGGAGGGCTCAATCCGGCGCAGTGGGAGGCGCTCCGATTCTTGAGCCGGGCCAACCGGTACTCGCGGAAGCCGAGCGCGCTGGCGGACTATTTGGGCACAACGAAGGGCACGGTCTCGCAGACCGTAAAGGCGCTGGAGGAAAAGGGGCTTATCAGGCGGGATGTCGAAGTAAAGGACCGCCGCATCGTCCGGCTGGAATTGAGCGAGGCCGGGCACGCAATGCTTGCCAATGATCCGCTGATCGCTCTGTCCGCAGCCACCATGGGCGCGCCGGATGAGGTGGCGGCTGCCACGCGTATTCTTTCAGGGTATGTCCGGTCGCTTCAGGGGCAATGCGGGATGAAATCGTTCGGCGTCTGTACGCATTGCGGCCACTTCAGCTCCGACGTTTGCGATGACGGCGTTGCACCTCGCTGCGGGCTAACGGGCGAGCCGCTCAGCGAGACAGAAATCAAGAAGATATGTGGCTCGTGCGACGATCAATCGGACGGCTCGCAGCCGCCTGCTTAAGTCTGACCAGTACGGGATCTGACCAGCACGGGATCAGGTCAGCGCGGATACCGACCGTGGTCCTTATGCACCGGTAAAGGCTTGGAGACCCGTCTGCGCCCGTCCCAGGATGAGCGCGTGAATGTCGTGCGTTCCTTCATACGTATTCACGGTCTCCAGATTCATCACGTGACGGATGACATGATACTCGTCAGCGATACCGTTGCCGCCGTGCATGTCGCGGGCCAGGCGCGCGATATCGAGCGACTTGCCGCAGGAATTTCGCTTCAGCATCGAGATGGCTTCGGCTGACGCTTTGCCCTCGTCGAAGAGTCGGCCGAGACGCAGGCACGCGTGTAGTCCAAGGGTGATCTCGGTCTGCATGTCGGCGAGCTTCTTTTGGATCAGCTGGTTCGCCGCCAGTGGCCGCCCGAACTGCTTGCGGTCGAGCGTGTATTGCCGCGCTGCGTGCCAGCAGAACTCGGCCGCACCCAGTGCGCCCCAGGAAATGCCATAACGCGCCCTGTTGAGGCATCCGAATGGCCCGGAGAGTCCTTGGACGTTGGGCAGCAGGTTCTCCTCCGGCACGAAGACCTCGTCCATGGCGATTTCGCCGGTGATCGACGCGCGCAGGCTGAACTTGCCCTCGATCTTCGGGGCGGATAGCCCTTCCATGCCCTTTTCGAGGATAAAGCCTCGAATGACGCCATCGTCGTTCTTCGCCCAGACGACGAAAACGTCGGCGATGGGGGCATTGGTGATCCACATCTTTGCGCCGGTCAGCTGGTAGCCGCCATCGACGGTTCTGGCACGGGTCTTCATGCTGCCGGGGTCGGAGCCGTGATCCGGTTCGGTGAGCCCGAAGCAGCCGACCCATTCGCCGGTGGCGAGCTTCGGCAGATATTTCCGGCGCTGTTCTTCGCTGCCGTAAGCGTTGATCGGATGCATGACCAGGCTCGATTGGACGCTCATCGCCGAGCGGTAGCCCGAATCGACGCGCTCGACCTCGCGGGCCACCAGGCCGTAGACGACGTAGCTGGCCCCGGCGCCGCCATAAGCCTCGGGGATGGTCGAGCCGAGGAAGCCGAGCTCGCCGAGCTCGTTCATGATCTCGCGATCGAAGCGCTCGTGCCGATTGGCTTCGAGCACCCGCGGCATCAGCTTGTCTTGGCAGTAGTCGTGCGCCGCGTCGCGCACGAGCCGCTCTTCCTCACTTAGCTGCTCGTCGAGCAGCAGCGGATCTTCCCACTGGAAAGGAGCCATCTTGTGGGGCTTGGCCCCAGTCTGGGTGGTCGGCTCTTTGGCTGCAGCTTCCGCTGGCGACATGACATGCTCCCTAGTCTCTGGCGGCTTCTGGTCTACCCATGTTTGCCGCCGGCTCACTCATCTAATGCGTTCGGTCCTGTGCCGAAAGCCCCAAGATGTCGCATCAGCGCGCGAAAAGCCTTCGTTAACCATACACTTATAGCCTTGAGCACCTACGGCCTCGGGCAAACACGCCTTGCCGGCAGTTTAACGTCTTGCCCGGCACCGGGCGAGCGCGATGGTGAGAACTTGGTCGACAAACGCGAAGTTATCCTGGAATACCAGCAGGTCGGCAATTCCGTTCGCGTGGCCGCGGTCGATCCTGAGACGCTGATCGAAGTATCGATCGTGGGTTCTGCATCGGCCGGGATGGAAGCGCTGAAGCGGACCGCGATCCAGAAGCTCGAATACGTGCTGGCCAAGAAAGGCGCCTCCACCTAGGTCGGGTTGGACCTAGATGGATCTATGCCCCACACGCCAGGCGACGCGATCTTGTGCGGCCGATCAGTCGCGGCCTATGATCCGGCTGAGCGCTTTTCGTGAGACCTCTGAGATTTGCTAGGTGGCTAATGCCCGAAACACGGCGGATTCTGGCGATTTTTTTGCAGAGCATGATGGTCGCAGGGTCCGCGGCGGCGAAGGATGTGACCATAGCCGTTGCCGGTCCGATGAGCGGACAGTTCAAGGAGCTCGGAGACCAAATGCGCACCGGCGCCGAGCTAGCCGTCGCCGAAATCAACAAGACCGGCGGGGTGAACGGCCGAAAGCTCACTCTGATCGTCGGCGACGATGGCTGCGACCAGGTCCAGGCGGTGACGGTTGCGAAAGCGTTCGTGTCGAAGAAAGTCACCATGGTTGCCGGTCATTTGTGTTCGCGTGCATCGATGCCTGCCGCGGCGATATACGCAAAAGCGAACATCATCATGATTTCGCCAGGCTCCACCCATCCGCAATTGACCGATACGGCGCGACGTAGCGGATGGCGCAACGTGTTTCGGGTTTGCGGCCGAGACGACGATCAGGGCGTGATGGTGGCGCAGCTGTTGGCGAGCCGATATCGCGGAAAAAAGATCGCCATCCTGCATGACCAGAGCCAGTACGGCCTGGGACTCGCCAAGCAGGTCCGGCGATCGGTTCGCAAACTGGGTCTGAGGGAGGCGATCTTCCTGGCCTATAAGCCCGATCAAACGAGCTTCGCACACATTGTCGAGCGTCTGAAATTAGCCAAGATCGACGCCGTATTTCTGGGCGGCTATTTTCCCGAAGGGGCCGCGATCATCCGCCAGGCCCATGAACGGGCCTTCGAGCCGCAATTCGTCACTGGCGACGCGTTTGTCACCGATGAGTTCTGGAAGATGACCGGGAAGGCGGGTGAGGGGACGCTCGTGACGTTCCATGTCGATCCCCGCACCAAGCCCGAAGCCAAGGCGGCAATTCAAGCGGCGACGAAAAACAAGAAGGCGCTTGGTTTCTACGGGATTTACACCTATGCGGCCATTGAGGTCTGGGCCGCGGCCGCGCGCTCGGCGAAGTCATCGCGGGCCGCAAATGTATCGCAGAGCCTTCGTGCCGGGCGGCACCAAACGATAATCGGGCTCCTGCAGTTCGATAACAAAGGCGACGTACGTGGCACACAATACGTCTGGTATGTCTGGAAGAATGGCCGGTACGTGCCGCGCTGAGCTGCGGTCAATTTCGCCGTCGCGCCCCACATAATATTGCCCCTCACGTAATATTGAGTACGCCCGATCGGAAAAGAGTGTCGCGCGGCAATAGGTCGTGTCCTGATCACCTTGTTTGGCCGTTCAGATTGACCGTATGATCATTGCGGCCAGTCTGCGAACGCAGGACGATCTGTCATGGCGTATGCGCATCGACTTCTCGCCGTCGGAATTGCGGTCACTCCGCTCATCTGCGGCACGGCACGGGCCGACATCGCGATCGCCGTCGTCGGGCCAATAACCGGACGGTTTGCGCTCCTTGGGGAGCAGGTCAAACGCGGCGCCGAAATGGCCGTTAGAGACATCAACGCGCAAGGTGGCGTGTTGGGCCAAAAGGTTTCGTTGCTTATCGGCGATGATGCGTGTGAGCCGAAGAAGGCCGAAGAAGTGGCGAGAGAGATGGCTGACAAGAAGGTCAAATTTGTTGCCGGCCATCTGTGTTCGGCCGCCTCGATTGGCGCGTCTGCGATCTATGCCAAGCGGGGCATTGTGATGATATCGCCGGTCTCGACGAATCCGATGCTGACCGACGCCGCGTCCAGAAAAGGCTGGAAAAACATATTCCGCGTGAGCGGTCGCGACGATGCGCAAGGCGTTGTCGCGGGGAAGTTTCTGGCAACGGAATACAAAGGGCAGAAGGTCGCGATCATCCATGACAGATCGGCCTACGGTAAAGATCTTGCCGACGCCACCCGAAATAGCATGCGTGCCGCGGGCGCTCATGAAGCGATGTTTGAGGCCTATGCCGCCGGCCAAAAATCATTCGCGGCCCTCATTTCCAAGATGAAGACGGCGGGCGTCTCCGCCGTCTTCATAGGTGGCCATTTTGCCGATGCCGGGGCGATGATCCGCCAGGCGCATGAGCAAGGCTTCAAGCCGAAGCTCATTGCGGGCGACGTTTTGGTCAACCAGGAATTCTGGAAGATATCCGGGCAGGCGGGGGAGGGCGCGCGGATGACATATCTGCCCGATCAGCGCAAGAACGCCAGCGCCAAGGCGGTGGTGGCGCGGTTCGTGAAAGAACGTTACGACCCGAAGGGCTATACGCTATACGCCTACGCGGCTATTCAGGTCTGGGCCGAGGCGGCAAGACGCGCGAAATCCCTGGAAACGTCAATACTCTCGAAAACGATCCGTGCGTCGGCCTATGAAACCGTGATCGGCAAGCTGTCGTTTGACAGTAAGGGGGATGTGAAAAGCCCCGAATATTCCTGGTACATTTGGAAAGACGGCCGGTATTTGGAGCAGTAGAGCGGATCTGTCATTTACGTCGGAAATTGGAAACGGCCCGGTTTGATCTGCCGGGCCGTCCTATTCGATATCGGTCAGGCCACAATTGATTTTGGCCGGGCTGTCGCGTCTTGGAGCCACGCGCCTAGCGCCGGGAACGAATACATAATGCATCCGGTCGTCGCAACGGCCGACCAATCACACCTACTACGCGCAATACAACCACCGGTAGTACGGCCATAGGCACGATCTGCCCAACTAGGCCGACGCGCGGGAACTCTGACCCTTGCGACCCAGCCCGATACGCTTGGCAAATTCCGATCGTTGCTTGGCGTAATTCGGAGCGACCATCGGATAATCAGGCGCCAGACCCCATTTCGAGCGGTATTCGTCGGGCGTCATGTTGTAGGTCGTCCGAAGATGGCGCTTCAGCATCTTGAGCTTCTTGCCATCTTCCAAGCACACGATGTAATCGGGTGTGACCGAACGCCTGACAGGCACCGCAGGCTTGGGCGCTTCCTTGTCGGCAGCCGAGCCGACTGCACCCAATTCCCGTAGGGAGCCATAAACGGTCTTAATTACGTCCGGTATTTGCGCCGCCGGCAACATGTTATTGCCGACATAAGCGGAAACCACTTCAGTGGTCATCCGAAGCATGTCTTCTTCGGAAAGCTGCGGCTGATTTTCCTCACTCATCCCTTACCCCGTTCTTTTTGGGAATTATCATTTTGTCGAATATTTGGCACATGCTCAAAGCAGAGTCAATCAATTAGGTAAGAGTACGAATATTCATTTCTTGCTGGATTCAGTAGACAAATATAATTGGTTAACAGGGCGTCTCGGTTGACTTGCCGTTTTTGTCGCGTGATTCCATTAGACCAGTGTCGGTTGTGGCGCGACCAAATGAATACCCACTGAATCAATGAGCAATCACTGGACACTGGCTGGTTCCGAGGTAATCGCGGGTAAGCGATCGGGGCCGGCTCACGAGCGACCGAGCGATTTGGCTTGGCCCCGTGGGCTGCCGGTTAACTCTGTAAGCTGAGATTGACTTGCCAGGCCCCGGTCAGTCACCTTATATCGATACCTAGTGGGATAACCGGTTGTCGCTGCGAGATATGGTGCGGTGCACGGCCGACAGCAGCTGATTGGGTCCGATGCCGCCCGAGACGATTGCCATAGCGTCCGATCATGCGGGCGTCGACCTGAAGTCGATCCTAAAGGAGGATCTCGCGGCGCTGGGTTTCGAGGTTCTCGATTTGGGGACTCAAGACGAGCAGAGTGTTGACTATCCGGACATTGCCGACGCGCTTGCAGACGCGATCGACGGCCAACGGGTGTCGCGTGGCGTCGCGATCTGCGGCAGTGGGATCGGCATCAGCATGGCCGCCAACCGTCATCGGCACGTCCGCGCGGCGCTGTGTCATGACACGCTCTCGGCAAAGCTGGCACGCGAACACAATGACGCGAATGTCCTGGCCATGGGCGCGCGGCTGATCGGAACGGAAACGGCGCGGGATTGTCTGCGGACGTTTCTGAATACGCCGTTCGAAGGCGGCCGACACCAGCGTCGGGTCGACAAAATGTCGTGACGGGCAATTGCCCTGCAATCGAGGAAGAAAGCCAAAAAGTATGACGACAGTGAAATCCGCAGCAGACATATCCCAGTCGGACGTGTTCTTTACGGCCGGCCTCGCTGAGGTCGACCCCGAAATCGCCGAGGCCGTGCGGGGCGAGCTGCGACGCCAGCAGGATCAGATCGAATTGATCGCCTCGGAGAATGTCGTCTCCAAGGCGGTGCTCGAAGCGCAGGGTTCGGTCCTGACGAACAAGTATGCCGAAGGCTTGCCGGGTCGCCGGTACTACGGCGGGTGCGAGTATGTCGACGTTGCAGAGACACTCGCGATCGAGCGTGCCAAGACGCTTTTCGATTGCGGGTTTGCAAACGTTCAGCCGCATTCCGGCGCGCAGGCCAACGGCGCGGTTTACTTGGCCTTGATGCAGCCTGGCGATGTCCTGATGGGACTGTCGCTTGCCGCGGGTGGCCATCTGACCCACGGGGCGGCGCCGAGCCAGTCGGGCAAATGGTTCCACGCGGTTCAGTACGGCGTGCGCGCCGAAGATGCGCTGATCGATTTCGACGAGGTCGAGCGGCTCGCCAAGGAGCATAAGCCGAAGGTGATCGTGACGGGCGGATCGGCCTATCCCCGCGAGATCGATTTCCCAAGGTTCCGCGAGATTGCCGATAGCGTCGGCGCCTATTTCGTTGTCGATATGGCGCATTTCGCCGGGCTGGTTGCCGCTGGTGTGCATCCGAGCCCTATACCCCACGCACATGTCGTAACGACCACCACGCACAAGACGCTGCGCGGCCCGCGTGGTGGCATGATCCTGACGAACGACGAGGCGCTGGCGAAAAAGATCAACTCGGCCGTCTTCCCGGGTCTGCAAGGTGGGCCGCTGATGCACGTGATTGCGGCAAAGGCCGTAGCATTTGCCGAAGCCTTGCGGCCTGAGTTTCGCGCCTATTCGCAATCGATCGTGGAGAACGCGCGGGTCCTTGCCGCCGAGCTAAACAATGCCGGCTGCGATATCGTCGCCGGCGGGACCGATACACATTTGATGCTCGTCGACCTGCGTCCCAAGGGGCTGACGGGCCGGGCCGCGGAGGAGAGCCTCGAGCGGGCCGGGATGACCTGCAACAAGAATGCAATTCCCTTTGACCCGGAAAAGCCGACGGTGACCTCGGGCGTGCGGCTTGGCACACCAGCGGGGACCACCCGGGGCTTCGGCGTCGCTGAATTCCAGCAGATTGGCCAGATGATCGGCGACGTGCTGGATGGCCTCGCCGCCAATCCCGAAGACAATCGCGCGGCGGAGACCGCGGCGCGGAAAAAGGTGGAGGATTTGTGCCGCCGATTCCCGATCTATAACGGGTTCTAAGGATCCCGAAGGAAGGCGCCCATGCGTTGCCCGTTTTGTGGCCACAACGATACGCAAGTTAAGGATTCACGTCCGACCGAGGATAATACTGCCATCCGCCGGCGCCGCTTCTGCCCGAATTGCGGGGCTCGATGGACGACATTCGAGCGGGTTCAGCTGCGTGAGCTTACCGTCGTAAAGCACAATGGGCAGCGCTCGCCCTTCGACCGCGACAAGATCCTGCGCTCGATGAGCATCGCCTTGCGTAAGCGTCCGGTCGACCCGGAGCGCGTCGATCAGGTGGTCAACTCGATCGTGCGGCGGCTTGAAAGCATGGGCGAAAGTGAGATCCCGACGAAAGTAATCGGCGAGATCGTCATGGACTCGCTGAAGGAGCTGGACCAGGTTGGCTACGTCCGGTTCGCATCAGTCTACAAGAACTTCCGCGAAGCCAAGGACTTCGAGGAGTTCATCGACAGTATGGACGGTGTCGTCGTCGAATAATCATGACGAGCGATTCATGGCGGTCGCGCTGGGTCTCGCCCGCCGGTCGCTGGGCTCGACTTGGCCGAACCCCGCTGTCGGCTGTGTTCTGGTCCGGCACGACAGCGACCGTCCCGCGATCGTCGGCCGTGGCTGGACGGCGAGCGGGGGGCGGCCGCACGCGGAAACCGAAGCCCTGAAGCGTGCCGGCGGATCCGCCAATGGCGCCACGGCTTATGTGACGCTGGAGCCATGCAGTCATCACGGCCGGACGCCACCCTGTGCCGAGGCCTTGGTCGAGGCGCAGATCGCGCGCGCGGTGATCGCGATTGAGGACCCTGATCCACGTGTGTCGGGGCAGGGCATCAAGGTGCTTCAGGATGCGGGTGTTGCTGTATCCATGAACGTCCTTGCGGATGCCGCCCATGAACTGAACGCCGGTTTTTTTGCTCGGATCAAGCAATCCCGTCCGCTGGTCACTCTGAAGATGGCCACGACGCTGGATGGCCGCATTGCCACCGCTGCGGGGGACAGCCAGTGGATCACGAGCGCGCCCGCGCGCCATTTCGCGCACCGCCTGCGTGCGGCGAACGATGCCGTGGCGGTCGGTATCGGCACCGTGCTGGCGGATGATCCTGAGTTGACCTGCCGCCTGCCCGGGATGACCGCGCATTCGCCCCTCCGCGTTGTCTTCGACAGCAAACTGCGTATGCCTGCTAAATGCCTGATGGTGAAGAGCGCGCGGGAGACACGGACGATCGTTCTGACGCTATCCGGCGGCGATGCCGCGCGTCGGCGAAAGCTCACGGCTGCGGGCGTCGAGATGCTCGAGGTCGAAGCCGGAGACGACGGAAGGGTCGGTATCCCGGCCGCTCTCGAGGCGCTGGCAGGGATGGGCGTGTCCCGACTGCTCTGCGAAGGCGGCGGCGCGCTTGCCGGTTCGCTTATGCGATCGGGGGTGGTCGATCGAATAGCCTGGTTTCGCGCGCCCTCGATGTTCGGCGGCGATGGCCTGCCATCGATCGGGGCGTTTGGGGTCGACAAAGTTGCCGATGCCCCCGTGTTCGTGCGCTCGGCGCTGGCGCGTGTCGGGCCGGACGTACTGGAAACCTACCGGCGGCCGACCTAGCCTAGTCACATGTTCACGGGAATCATCACCGACCTCGGCCGCATCAGAGCGGTGTCGGCAGGCACCGCCGACACCGATACGCGGTTTGAGATATCAACGGCCTTCGACACCGCCACAGTGGATATCGGCGCGTCGATCGCATGTTCCGGTCCGTGCCTGACGGTGGTGGAGAAGGGCGAGGGCTGGTTCGCCGTGGAAGCCTCGGGCGAGACGCTCCGCCGCACCAGCCTCGGCCGCTGGCGTGAGGGCACGAAGGTCAATCTCGAGCGATCGCTGCGGCTGGGCGATGAGATGGGAGGCCACATCGTCACAGGCCATATCGACTGCGTGGCCGAGATTGCCTCGATGGTTAATGAACGGGCCAGCGTTCGCTTCGATGTGCGGGTCCCGTCTGACTACCGTCCCTATATTGCCCCAAAGGGCTCGATTGCGCTGGAGGGCGTGTCTCTCACCGTTAACGACGTCGACGGCGATTGCTTTTCCATCAACGTGATCCGCCATACCCAGGACTGTACGACGTTCGGCGATCTGAAAACAGGCGATCCGGTCAATCTGGAAGTCGACGTGCTTGCGCGTTACGTTGCCCGCCAATTGGGGAAGGAATGAGCGTGGACTACAGCAAGTACCTGTCCGACATCGAGGAGGTCATCGAGGAGGCCCGCAACGGGCATATGTTCATCCTGATCGACGATGAGGATCGGGAAAACGAGGGCGACCTTGTCGTGCCCGCGCAGATGGCGACACCTGAGGCGATCAATTTCATGGCCATGCACGGCCGAGGATTGATCTGTCTTGCGCTGACCCGGGAGCGGGTCGAGGAGTTAGGCCTTCCATTGATGGCCAAGCGCAATCAGTCGCGTCTGGAAACGGCTTTCACGATCTCGATCGAAGCGCGCGACGGCGTGACGACCGGGATTTCGGCGCCGGACCGGGCGCGCACGATCGCGACGGCGATCGATCCGTCGAAACATGCCGAAGACATCGTGACGCCGGGCCATGTGTTCCCGCTGGTCGCACGCCCGGGCGGCGTGCTCGTGCGCGCAGGGCATACCGAGGCTGCGGTCGATATTGCCCGGCTGGCGGGGCTGAATGCGTCGGGGGTGATCTGCGAGATCATGAACGAGGACGGCACCATGGCACGGATGCCCGACCTCGTTCAGTTCGCCCAGAAACAAGGGCTCAAGGTCGCGAGCATCGCCTCGCTCATCGCCTATCGCCGGAACCACGACCGCATCGTGGAACGCACTGTCGAAACCACCTTCGAGAGCCGATTCGGCGGGACGTACAAGACCTATGTCTACGTCAACAATGCCGCATACGCAGAGCATTTGGCGCTGGTCAAAGGCAATGTCCGGACTGACGAGCCGGTACTGGTCCGCATGCACGCGCTGTCGGTCTTTCGTGATGTGTTGGGCGATTTGAAGGAAGGCCGGGTCGGCGAGCTGCAGAAATCGATGGAGCTCATAGGGGAGGCCGGGCGCGGGGTCATCGTGTTGATCCGCGAGCCGTGGTCGAATTCCTTGTCTGACCGCGTTCGCGAGCGCGCCGAGCACCCGCCCTCGGAGAAGGAAGCGGCGGCCCAAGCCAAGGCCCATATACAGCTCCGTGACTATGGCGTCGGGGCGCAGATACTGTTGGACCTCGGCGTGCGTGACATGATCTTGCTGACGAACAGCAACCGTCAGGTGGTCGGTTTGGAGGGGTATGGCTTGCGGATCGCCGATCGCCGGCCGATCCCGGTTTCGGAGGACTGAATGGCGGAAAAGCCCGAAGCGACCGACGTTCCGCACATCATGATCATCGAATCGCGGTTCTACGAGGACCTCGCCGACGAGCTCGCGAGCGGTGCCATCGGCGTGCTTGATGATGCCGGCGTGACCTACGAGCGCTTCGCCGTGCCCGGCACCTTCGAGATTCCGGCGGCGATACGGATTTCGATCAAGTCACGGGAGTTCAATCCGGTGCGCCGGAGGTTTGACGGGTATGTGACACTGGGCTGCGTCATTCGCGGTGATACGAGCCACTATGACTACGTTTGCAGTGAGAGCGCGCGCGGACTTCAGAACTTGGCCTTGGAGTTTGTGCTGGCCATCGGCTATGGCATCTTGACCTGTGAGAATCGAAAGCAAGCCGACGAGCGCGCCTCGGTGTCGAAGCTGAACAAGGGCGGCAGCGCAGCGCGGGCGTGCCTGGAAATGATCGAGTTCAAGCGACATTTCGGATTGTTCCCGCGGCGCTGAGATGGGCAACGCTCAAAAACCAGATGATGAGAGCGGCAAGCTGGCGCCCGCCAAGCGGCACTCGGCGCGTATCGCGGCCGTGCAGGCGACATACCAAATCGATGCGACGGGCATGCCGGCCGACCGCGTGATGGCGGAATTCGTCAAACATCGCATCTCGTCGCCGGAGGCGCGTTCGTCGTATGGCGAGGCCGATCCCGATTTTTTCTCCGAGCTGGTCCGCGGCGTCTCAGATGCACGGCCCCAAATCGACGAAGCGATCGAAGCGGCGCTAACCAAGGGCTGGACCGCTGATCGCATTGACCGCGTCCTGCATGCGATCCTGCGCTGCGGTGCATTCGAGATACTGTGTCGCAAGGACATCCCGCCCAAGGTCGCGATAAACGAATATGTCGACGTCGCGCGGGCCTTTTTTGACGGCGACGAGCCTGGCTTCGTGAACGGTGTGCTCGACACTATCGGCCGCAAGTCCAGGGCCGCCGAGATGGGGAAAAGCTCAGGTGCCGCCTTCGCCGGAACCGGATGAGTTCGCGCTGATAGCGAGGTATTTCGCGCCGCTGGCGCGATCGTCGCCGGGTTCGCTCGGCCTGTTGGACGATGCGGCCCTACTCGAAACCGAACCTGGACAGGCACTGGTACTTGCCGCCGATATGGCGGTGGAAGGCGTTCATTTCACCGAAAGCGACCCGCCGGAGCTGATCGGGCGGAAGGTGCTTCGCTACAACCTGTCCGACTTGGCGGCAATGGGTGCCGCCCCGATCGCCTATTTGCTTACCCTGGCTAAGCCCGAGCAACGGTCATCGGAATGGGTGGGCGCCATTGCCGCCGGTTTGGCGGACGATCAGGACGCTTTCGGAATAAGTTTGATCGGCGGGGACACCTCTGCTTCGCCCGGACCGGCCATGCTGTCGATCACCGTTATCGGATCCGTAAGGTCAGGCGAGGCGCTTCAGCGCTCCGGCGCTAGGCCCGGCGATGTGGTGTTCGTGTCCGGCACGATCGGTGATGGCACGCTCGGCTTGAAGTCCACGAAGGGGGATTTGGATGGCCTGGCGACGGGCGACCGTGACTATCTGGAAGACCGGTACCGATTGCCCCAACCACGCTTGGCCTTGGGGCGAGCGCTTATCGGATTGGCGACGGCGGCGGTCGATGTATCTGACGGGTTGGTCGCCGACCTTGCTCATATCTGCCAGGCGTCGGGGGTCGGCGCGGTCATCGAGGCGCCCGCGGTGCCGCTTTCGCCACCTGCCAAGGCTGCGATTTCGGAGGGCAGGATCGCTCTGAGCGCCTTGCTGACCGGCGGTGATGACTACGAGCTCCTGTTCTGCGTTCCTCAGGACCGGCTTGAGGCGGCTGAACGCTTGGAAGAGGCGGGCGGCGTCGCCGTCACCCAAATTGGTCGGATCGCCGAGGGGACTGACGTCGAAGTGCTTGGCGAGGATGGCAAGCCCATGGCCATCGAAAGCAAAGGTTACCGCCACTTTTGAGGCCGGGCGGTGTCGTTTACCGCTTGTTCACCATGGCGCCGCCATTCTGTGCCGATGCGATTCTGGATGCATCCGCCAACGGCCCGATTGCCGCACCTGTCTGTCTGCATTCTTGCATTCGGGTTGCTCGTGTTCGCTATCGGCCAGGCCTTGCCGACAAGGCCGGCCCAGGCAGCCGTCCCGCCTCAATACGTCAAGATCGAGCGTCTGGTTCTGCCCGTGATCCGCCGGAAGGGCCTCGAGGGGCATCTCTTTCTGGTGATCTACCTCGAGCTCAACGATCTCAAATATCGCCCGCTCATCGCCAGCAAGCTGACGCCTCTCCGCGATGAATACATTCGCGCATTGAACCGTCATATCGCCCACCGTCCACGGATCCTCTACAACGTCAAATTGCCCGAGCTGAAGGCTCTGCTCATGAAAGCCTCGGCGCGGATTGTTGGAGAGGGCAAGATCAAAGCCATTTTGATCCAGGCGGCTGCCAACCGGCGTTTTTAGCCGCGGTCAGTCCGAAGTTATCTATCTGAATCAGTAGCTTGGTGCTGAGGTCCCAAGGGGCGGACCGGTCTCTGCGGGGCCATTGCACGGCTCGTGGATTTCTGGCATGGTCCGCCCGGCTTTTACGCCGGGGGGAGGGGCTGCTGACCAGCGCCGTTGGATTCCTTCGCGCGCAAACGACCAGCAACAAAGGATTCCATTAGAAATGTCTCAGCTGCTTTGGATCGTGCTCGCCTGTGGCGTGCTGGCGGTGCTTTACGGTGTTTGGGCATCGCGCTCGGTGCTCAGTGCGCCGGCCGGCTCAGAACGTATGCAGGAAATTGCGGGCGCGGTGCAGGAAGGCGCACGGGCCTACCTGAATCGGCAATACACGACCATCGCCGCGGTCGGGCTTGTCATCTTCGTGATCGTTTGGGTCACTCTCGGCTTCAAGGTCGGGCTTGGCTATTTGATCGGTGCGTTTCTCTCGGGCGCGACCGGCTACATCGGCATGAACGTCTCTGTTCGGGCCAATGTGCGGACCGCTGAAGCGGCGCGCGAAAGCCTGGCCAAGGGGCTCAGCATCTCGTTTCGCGCCGGCGCGGTTACCGGCATGTTGGTGGCCGGATTGGCTCTGCTCGCGGTTGCCGGTTACTACACGTTCCTGCTGTCGAGCGGATCGACCGGACGCCAATTGATCGATGCGCTGGTGGCGCTTGGCTTCGGTGCCTCGCTGATCTCCATTTTCGCCCGTTTGGGTGGCGGCATCTTCACCAAAGGTGCGGATGTCGGGGCCGATCTCGTGGGCAAGGTCGAAGCGGGCATTCCCGAGGACGATCCCCGGAACCCAGCCGTGATCGCCGACAATGTGGGCGACAACGTCGGCGATTGCGCCGGCATGGCGGCCGACCTTTTCGAGACCTATGCGGTGACGATCGTGGCGACCATGGTGCTGGCCTCGATCTTCTTTGCCAGTGATCCGGCAACGGTCTCGAAGATGATGCTCTACCCGCTGACCATCGGCGGCGCCTGCATCATCACATCCATCATCGGCACCTTCTTCGTCCGGCTGGGCAGCAGCCAGAAGATTATGGCGGCGCTCTACAAGGGCTTTGTCGCCTCGGCGGTGCTGTCGGTCATCATACTTTGGCCCGTTACCGACTATGTGGTCGGTATGGACACGCAGTTCACGGTTGGCGCGAAGTCGTTTACCGGCCGCTATCTTTACTACTGCGGCGTCGTCGGCCTCGTCGTGACGGGTCTCCTGATCTGGATCACCGAGTACTACACCGGCACCGAGTATCGTCCGGTTCAAAGCGTCGCGAAGGCCTCGACCACGGGTCACGCGACCAACGTGATCCAGGGACTGGCCGTCTCGATGGAGGCGACGGCGATACCGGCGCTGATCATCGTCGCTGGCATCATCGTTACCTATTTGCTGGCGGGACTGTTCGGCATTGCCATCGCGGTCACAACGATGCTGGCGCTGGCCGGCATGGTGGTCGCCCTCGATGCCTATGGTCCGGTGACAGACAACGCAGGTGGCATTGCGGAGATGGCCGATTTGCCGGAGGAAGTCCGGAACACGACAGATGCTCTCGATGCCGTGGGCAATACGACCAAGGCCGTGACCAAAGGGTATGCGATCGGCTCGGCCGGCCTGGGTGCGCTGGTGCTGTTCGCCGCCTATACGGAAGATCTGAAGTTCTTCGGCTCCAAGGCCGCCGAGTTCCCGTACTTCCAAGGCGTGAATGTCGATTTCTCGCTCTCCAATCCCTACGTGGTCGTCGGGCTCTTCATCGGCGGCTTGTTGCCCTATCTGTTCGGCTCGATCGCGATGATGGCGGTTGGTCGCGCGGGCGGCCAGGTCGTGGAAGAAGTGCGGCGCCAATTTCGGGAAATCCCTGGGATCATGGAGGGCAGCGGAAAGCCGGAATATGGGCGTTGCGTCGATCTCCTGACACGCTCGGCGATCAAGGAGATGATCGTGCCGTCGCTCCTGCCGGTGCTGAGCCCGATCGTGCTCTACTTCATCATCCAGGCTATCGGCGGCAAGTCGGCTGCATTCTCGGCCCTGGGCGCGATGCTGCTTGGCGTCATCATCACCGGCCTGTTCGTTGCGATTTCGATGACCGCCGGCGGTGGCGCATGGGATAACGCCAAGAAGTTCATCGAAGACGGCAACTACGGCGGCAAGGGCTCAGAGGCCCACAAGGCGGCTGTGACGGGTGATACCGTGGGCGATCCCTACAAGGACACCGCGGGTCCGGCCGTCAATCCGATGATCAAGATCACCAATATCGTGGCATTGCTCCTGCTGGCGGTGCTTGCGCACTAATCCGCCGCCACGAACTGGTTCTCGAAAAAAGCCCCGGAGGCTAACCTCCGGGGCTTTTGATTGTTTGTGGCTGTTTGGACCTTTAAGCGTCTAGCGGCCGCCGCGCGGGGCCAGAATGCCGCGCTGATCTGTGATAATCCGCATCAACGATGTCAGCACGCCATCCTCGCGGCCGAGGGTCGGGGTCTCTTGGTCGACATATTTGACGTCATGGGCGTCGGCGAGGCTGAGGCGTTTCACTTCCCTGACGTGCCCGGTTTCCGTGAAGCGAACAATGAGGACCTTTTGCTCCTTGACCGTGGGCTTGAAGAACGCGTAGCTCTCTTCGCGCTTGCTGATGTAGTACCAAATGTTCTTGTCGAACATCGCGACGGAGGAGGGCGACCCCAAAGCTTGGCGGACCTGTTCCTTGGTTTGTCCGGGTTTGACCTTCTCCAGCTGATCCTTGCGCGGCGCATTGCCGAGCGTCGCCACCCGCGGCGCGCAGGCGCCAAGAACGACCATGGCCGACACTGCAGCACTGAGAACTAGAATGCGTTTCATCATGCCAACCTCGGTTGCGCGCACGTTATTGTCGTCGGCTCGAAATAATCGGGCGACAGTTGGGTCAATCCCGCTGCGATTGCTTAGGCTGGGCAAAAAATCGCACCGGGTATGCGCCCTGTCAACCTGTGAGATCGCAGGTATCGGGAGGGCGCGGCCGTGCGACTAGCCCCGATTTTTGGACGAGCTCCTGCGGATCGGGCCGCCAGCGACCTCTATTTGACCTTGGTCGAGCAGGCACGGCAGCCGGCATTTTACGGTCCCGACGGCGTGCCGGATACGCTGGATGCCCGGTTCGAGATGATCGTGCTGCATGCCTATCTGGTCATCCGCCGTCTGCGTGATGCCGGCGAGGACGGAGCCAAGATCGCTCAATCCTTGTTCGATCAGATGTTTGCCGACATGGACCGAAACCTGCGCGAAATTGGCGTTGGCGACTTGAGCGTCGGCAAGCAGGTCAAGCGCATGGCCAAGCGCTTCTATGGCAGCGTGGAGGCCTATGATCGCGGCCTTGGGGCGGGCGATAACGATGCGCTGGCATCGGCCGTGGAACGCAATGTTTTCGGCCATGACGCCGCTGCGAGCCAAGCTGCGATGGCGCTGTCGCATTATCTGCGGCGGGAGATTGAGGCGTTGGCCGATATCGGGGATGCAGAGCTGCTTGCGGGCCGCGTCCGCTTCGGGCCGCCGGCTGAAATTTCGGCATAATCAAGGGGTTGCGGTCAGGGGAAACCCGTCCCATCTTGTGGGTCGTGCGGAGGGGTGCGGCCCCTTTGACACTTCCAGGGATCTTGGAGTTTGCTCGATGGTCGAAAGGCTGCCGATCGGTGCGGAATTCTCGCGTCTTGTGGATGCGAGCGAGATAAAGCGCACACCTTGGCGGGCCCATCTGAAGGCCGACGAGGCCGCCCGTTCGGCCATAGCAACCCGATTCGACATCCTGGCTGTCGAGCGCTTCGAGGCCGATATTTCGCTTCGCCGCACGCCGATCGGCCTGATCCACCTGGAGGGCTCGATCGAGGCGGATGTGGTCCAGGAATGCGTGGTTTCGCTCGAGCCTGTGCCGTCGACGATCCAGGAGAGGTTCGAGGTCTATTACTCCGAGGCGTCGCGGGATGGCCAGCCTGGGGGCGATTTGACCATGGACGACGAGTTGTGGCCCGATCCGGTCCTAGATGGCACAATCGACATCGGCGAAGCCGCCACGGAGCATCTGGGCCTGTCGCTCGACCCCTATCCCCGGCGCGAAGGCGCTGAATTCGAGGGTCCGCCGGAGGACGGCGAGCCCGAACCGAAGCAGCGGCCGTTCGCGGGATTGGCCGAGCTGACCTCAAAGCAGCGCGCCTCCAAGCGAGATCGCTAAGGCGCTTGTGGCAAAGCGGAATTTTGGATAGATAGTCAACGCCTCTGGGCACCTCAGGAAAGCACTTGTCATGGCAGTTCCCAAGAAGAAGAAATCGAAATCCCGGCGTAACATGCGGCGTTCGCACGACGCGCTTAAGCCCGTGAGCTACGTCGAAGACAAGGACAGCGGTGAGCTGCGCCGGCCGCACCACGTGGATCTGGTGAGCGGTATGTACCGTGGCCGTCAGGTCGTGGAGCCCAAGGACACGGTTTAGGGCAGTATCCGTGTCGGATACGAGCCACTGGTAATTTGACGTGGGCACCCCCCAACTCACGATTGCGCTGGATGCGATGGGCGGCGACAACGCGCCAAAAAGCGTGCTGAGAGGGGCCAACGTCGCCCGACGCCGCTGGCCCGACGCCCGCTTTCTTGTGTTTGGCGACGAGGCGCGGATAAGGCCGCTGGTCAAGCGCCGCCGCAGCCTGCAAAAGGCAATCTCAATTCAGCACACGACCTCGGCCGTCGCGCCGGAAGAAAAGCCGTCGGTGGCGCTGCGCTCGGGCCGCGACTCCAGCATGCGGCTTGCAATCGACGCCGTGCGTGACGGTGAGGCTGAGGGTGTGGTGTCGGCTGGGAACACCGGCGCGCTGATGGCGATGTCGAAATTCTCCCTCAAGACCCTCGCCGGGATCGACCGTCCCGCGATGGCCTCGTTCTTTCCGACGCTGCGCGGCGAAAGCGTCATGCTCGATTTGGGCGCGAATGTCGAATGCACCGCCGAGAATCTCGTGCAGTTTGCGATTATGGGCGAAGTCTTCGCGCGCACCGTGCTGGGCGCGCTGGAGCCCACCGTGGGTCTGTTGAACGTCGGCTCTGAGGAGCTGAAGGGAAACGATTCGGTTCGCACCGCGGCAAGCATGCTGCGCGAGCTCCATCATCCGCTGAGATTTCACGGGTTTGTGGAAGGCGACGATATCGCGGCAGGAACGGTCGACGTCGTCGTCGCCGATGGGTTCAGCGGGAATATCGCATTGAAGACCGCGGAGGGTACCGCGAAGCTCTACACGGAGTTTCTCCGCGAGGCGTTTCGCAATTCGGTGATGTCGCGCATTGGTTATCTTTTTTCGCGCCGCGCATTGAAGAAGTTGCGGGCGCGCGTCGACCCGCGACGGTACAATGGTGCTGTGTTTTTGGGTTTGAGGGGCATTTCCGTAAAGGCTCACGGCGGATCCGACGCCTTGGCCTTCGCGACCGCAATCGGGGTAGCAGTCGATATGGCCAAGAACGGGTTCATCGAGCAGATCAAGACCGAAATCGAGAGCTTGCACGAAGCCGATCCGACCGGACAACAGGCCGCGGCGTCGTGAGCCAAATTCGATCGGTTATCAGGGGCAGCGGCGCATACCTGCCCAAGAAAATCCTGAGCAACAAAGATCTGTCGTCGTTGGTCGATACGTCCGACGAGTGGATCTACTCGCGCACCGGGATCCTGCGGCGACACATTGCGGCCGACGACGAGCTCACCTCCGATTTGGGCCGGCTGGCGGCAGAGGACGCCTTGGCCAATGCCGGGGTCGCGCCGGGCGATGTCGACATGATCGTATTGGCGACGACGACGCCCGATTCAACCTTTCCCGCCACCGCCGCCCGCATCCAGGCGGAGCTGGGCGTGACGAGGGGGGCGGCGTTCGATGTTCAGGCCGTATGCGCCGGGTTCATCTATGCGCTGGGCGTTGCGGACAACTTCATCAAGCTTGGCCAGGCCGGCACAGTGCTCGTGATCGGGGCGGAGACATATTCCCGCATCCTCGATTGGACCGACCGCTCGACCAGCGTTCTGTTCGGCGACGGCGCCGGCGCCCTCGTGGTTCAGGCGGAGAAGTCCAATGGGGAGGCGGGTGAGCGCGGGATCCTGTCGACGCACCTGCACACCGATGGGCGCTACTACGACCTGCTCTACGTGGACGGCGGGCCATCGTCGACGCAGACCACCGGCCATCTTCGAATGCAGGGCCCTGAGGTTTTCCGCCATGCGGTGGCGAAGCTGGCGGAGGTTGTCGACGAAGCGCTGAAGGCGAACGATCTGTCGATCGACGAGGTCGATTGGCTGGTTCCGCATCAGGCGAACAAGCGCATCATCGATGGCACGGCCAGGAAGCTCGGCCTTCCGCCCGAGCGCGTGATCCTGACCGTGCAGGATCATGCCAATACCTCCGCGGCATCGATCCCGCTCGCTCTGGCGCAGGGCGTAAAGGATGGTCGCATCAAACCAGGACAGGTTGTGCTGTGCGAAGCGATCGGCGGCGGGCTTTCCTGGGGCTCGGCGATCATACGCTGGTGAGCATCGGAGTGTGTTCTATCCGGCACAACGCGCAAGAATCCTTTAGTTCCGCGATTGACGAGGTCGGTCCCGGACGGTACGGTTTTGAACAGGGGGGAGCATGGCGTCAAAGACAGTCACCCGCGCTCAGCTAGGCGAGGCGGTCTACCAGGAAGTCGGTCTCTCGCGCAGCGACTCAACCGCATTGGTCGAGTCGGTCTTGGAGGAGATCGCCGACGCGCTCGCTGGCGGAGAAGGCGTCAAGATTTCATCCTTCGGCAGTTTCATCGTACGCGAGAAGGGACAGCGGACCGGCCGCAACCCGAAGACCGGAGAGGAAGTGCCGATTCTTCCTCGCAAGGTTTTGGTGTTTCGTGCCTCGCATGTCTTGAAGGACCGCATCAACGCCATGTTGTCCGGCGGACGCGGGGCCAGCTGAGCATGGCCGAGCCGACCCCAACACGCGCGAGCAAACCCTTGGCCAAATCCGCGTCGGCATTCCGCACGATCAGCGAAGTTTCCCAAGCCCTGGATGTGCCGCAGCACGTCCTGCGTTTCTGGGAATCGAAGTTCTCCCAGATCAAGCCGCTCAAGCGGGGTGGCGGGCGGCGGTACTATCGTCCGGAGGATGTGGATTTGCTCCGCAATATCCGCGACCTTCTATACACCGAAGGTTACACGATCCGCGGTGTACAGAAGCTGTTGCGGGAAGGCGGGGTTCGCTCGCTCGGCGAATCGCTTGAGCGGTCCGCTCAAACCAAGTCCGAGCCCTCAACCGAGACGCCCGCAGCGGCGGGATTGTCACTGAAGCAAAGGCAGACCCTGGAGGCGGCTCTCAGCGAGCTCACCAATCTGCGCGCGATGCTGCAAAGCTCATAGCTCAGATGAGCCTGTCCGATCCTTGATCGGCAGGCATTGCGCAGCCATTCCCGGTCCACTAAGTTCCGCTTGGCGTGCCGGCGCCGAATGGCTCGGCGAGACCTCGATCATGACGGAGCGTGGCGCAGTCTGGTAGCGCACTTGACTGGGGGTCAAGGGGTCGTGGGTTCGAATCCCGCCGCTCCGACCA